>DBXA01000116.1:5656-12206 GCA_002309235.1 Christensenella sp. UBA1224
TTCCGGGAATACAGGCAGCGGTAGGGTATGCCGAACACTTTCCCGAAAGCCGCACAATCGGAACTGTCATAATGCCTGCCTGTCGTACCTTTATGGAAAAAACCCTCCGAATAGTGGTCGTCGACGACCCACGCGCCGTAGGCGACGCTGTCAGGGAACGGTACTGCGGAGACGATATCGTTCTGCGTCAGCATGTACGGGCCTTCCAGACGCCGTGTTTCGCGTTTCCCTGCCATGATCCCTACCCAGCGGAGCATCGTGCTGCGTGCGCGCTGCTTTTGCGATGGACAATGGTTTTTCACATGATCCCACAGTCCGTAAGCGAGGCGCAGGAGTTCATCCCGGATGCTTTCGGCATCCTTGAAGGCATCTCTGTTTCCGCCCAGTTCCACCTGCCATTGATGGCCGAGAGCTTCCAGCGTATCTGCCTGCCCATTGTATCCCAGAGCACCGCAGGCATTCGGATGTCTGAGACCGGGCAGGTCGCTGCAGCTTTCAAAACGGTACGCCCATTTCGGCGCTGTGAAGGGCTGCTCTTCGTCCGTTTCCATGACGTGGAATTTGATCCCGTTTCCCATTGTGTCACCGCTCGCATTCGGCGCGCCCCACGGTTCGCCGAATTCGGATGCAGCTTCACGTCCTTGACGCCATGCCGCTCTGGCTGATGCGGCAAATTGGGAATCGCCGCTTGCGTCGATATATTGGCTTGCCCGGAAGATCACCCTGCTCCCATTCGACAGGTCGATACCGCTCGCCTCATGGATATAGCCGTTTTCTGCGAAGGCGCCGCTGATATGGATATTCGGGAAACAGCGGATGCCGGGTTCCGCGGCAATCATCGCTTCCAGTCTTCCGGTATAGAGTATCCCCTCGCGGACCTTCTGGAGGCCTGCAGTCCGGTATTCTTCCACGATACCCGTTTCCCGTGCGTTCAGCAAGCCCATATCCATAGTTATGGCTGTGCCGGGCGTATCGCCGTTCCAGTGGCCGACCGGCGGTATGAGATGTTCCGTGCTTGCGTTGCCGCCGAGCATAGGCCGATCGTTCACCAGCAGAACGCGCGCTCCTTCCCGCGCGGCGGCAACAGCGGCGGTGCACCCTGCCAGACCGCCGCCGACGATGAGCACATCTCCATCGTACTCGCGGACAGACCTGTGTGTGAGCGACTCGCGCAGCAGCGCCGTCCCTTCGGGAGAATCGTCAGGTGTAAAGAAGGGATCCTCGGCTATAAGCAGGGCGTCGACGCGGGCGTAAGCGCCTGCTTCGTCAACGAGGACGATCCCGGTATCCCGGCCTACGTGCCAATTGCCTGCTTTTTGCCAGTGCCATTCGGAAATGCCGTCTGCGCCGAGTTTTGTTCCGGCGAGCCCGTTGATCTCTATATGGAATATCCCCGGGTGATATCCGGGCAGCCAGTCCCTGGTACGGACCCATACTGCCGCATCGCATTCCGGCAGTGTGAGAACGTGTCTTGCCGCACGGACAGGCCGGAGCATTCCGTCCGCGATCAGGTATGGGGAACCCATCTGATCCACAAACTGCGTATCGACAGTCCATCCGCCCTTATCGTTGAAATATTCCGCTTCCAATAAATACAGGAAATGCATTGTATCCCCCGCTTTACGCTGCTTCTTTGCCGCGGCTGCNNGCCGGTATTATATCAAGCCGCAGCTTTTTCCCGCAAGTACCGGGCTTATGTGCCGGCCTGCGGCACGGGGGCATGGAGCTTTCGGCCCAAGCTTTTTGTTAAATAATATATATAAGAAGGCTGATATCTCCGTATTTTTCCTCAATGGAGCGTCATGGCCGGGGGTGGGAGAAGCGTCCCGCTGTCCAGGCGTCTGCCGGAAGTGACGTTTGATCTTTCACAAAAACGAAGTAGAAGGGATACTGATATGCTGAAAAAAAGCATGCAAAAAAAGAATCTTCGCGATCGCCCGGGTGGGCCGTCCGATCGCCAACTGCAGATATATGCCGGCTCGAGGAGCATTTGATTTTCTGTTCCTGTGTCAAGCCTGAACGGCTTGAGAGAGGGGAGGAGGATCGATATGCCCATTGATATGCTTCATTGGGATCCCCTCTCTCATCCTGCCGCCGTTTGACTGTTCCCGGCTAAGATCCCGTATGCGGGTCTTTATGACCTGCGGCCGTGAGAGGCTTACTGAACGGGGAGCACGAGCTTCACACCGGGCAGCCCCTGCGCGTTTACGCAAAGCTCAGCGGTACCGGCCTTGCGGGAGGAACGGATGACGATGAGCGCGTGCCCGCGGAAGGTGCGGCGGCGTCCGGTGCCATAGCGTTCATCTGTGCAGGGGTTTCCGGAGCCGAAGCCCAGCAGCGTTCCCGCGCCGGATACGCTGGCGTTGAGTTCGATATCTTCGCCGTATACACGCCGCCCTTCGCTGTCGACCAGCTCTGCCCGGATGTAGCCAAGATCCATGCCGTCAGATGCCAGAGCGTCCTTTTCCGCATACAGGCGTATGGCGGATACGGGCCCTGTGGTCTCGATCCGGTCGCGTCCGCACTCAGCGCCGTTCTTATAACCGATGGCTTCAAGCACGCCGGTCTCATAGGGGAAGACCGCTTCGGCACAGAGGCGCACGGCTTTAACACGTGCCGCGCTTTTTCCGTTGACGAGGAATTCGACCTCGTCCGCATCCGTATATGCGACGGCGCGAACAGGCCTGCCGATCCATTTGCTGTCGAAGGTCCATGTCCGTACGACGTCTTCCCAATGCCAGCCCGTGCCCCAGAAGGGTTTTCCGGTCTCCTCCGGTCGGGTCGTAAACAGATGCACGCCGCTGTCCTGCTTCCACATGAGCTTGCGGTAATAGGATTGCGGGCGGCGTTCACCTGTCAGGTCATGATCGCCCTGGTGGCAGGCCAGCCATGGGTACGGCCCCATGAAATCAAAGGGACCCTTCGGATCCCACATGGGGCGGCCGACGCCGGCCTCTCCCATATTGTCAAAGGCGGTCCAGATGAAATCGCCCAGTACGTTGTCGTTGTCCATCACTGCCTGCCATGTGTCATAGGTTTCCACAGGCTGGGATTCGAACCCGCAAACCGGCCTGTCCGGATGCATGATGCGGTCATAGCCCATACGGCGGAAGGAATAGTTGTAACCGACGATATCCAGCGCTGCCGCAGCCTCATGGGTGCCGTCGTAGAAGGGATCGTCATCGCCAGGCTGCAGGTAGCCTGCGGCGGGGACCTTCAGATCAAAGCCCATCATCGGCGGGGCAAAGTCATCCCCTGCTTCCTCCATGGCCTTCTCAAAACTGAACATATCGCATAAGGCGCTGGTAACGGGGCGCGTCGGGTCGTTTGCCCGCACGCAGTCCGCCTGCACCTTAGCCCAGTAAACGCCGTTAGAGCGCCCTGAGAACTCAGTGATCTCATTGCCGATGGAATATGCCCAGACAGAGGGATGGTTGCGGTCTCGTCTGACCATAGCGGCGGTATCGCGTTCCCACCAATCCTCGAAGTAAAGGTGATAATCCAGTGCGGGCTTGGCCATGACCCAGCTGTCAAAGGATTCATCCAGCACCAGCATGCCCAGGCGGTCCGCGGCGTCAAGCAGTGCCGTGGAGGGCGGGTTGTGCGCGCTGCGCACGGCATTGTAGCCGGCTTCCTTCAGGATGCGCAGCTTGCGCTCTTCCGCTGCCGGCATGGCACGCGAGCCGATAGGGCCGTTGTCGTGGTGGATACAGCCGCCGCGCAGCTTGATGCGCTTTCCGTTGAGCACAAAGCCTTCCTGAGCGGTAGTCCGGATGGAGCGGATACCGAATGAAGTTTCAGCCATATCCGTACGGACGCCGTTTACGAGGACCTCCGCCTCGGCGCGGTAGAGAGCAGGGCTGTCCGGCTCCCAAAGCATGGGATCTGCGATGGTCAGATCCAATTCCGCACGGGCTGTTCCATGCTCCGGAAGGGAGAGGAGCGCCTCGTTTTGGACAGCTAATGTGCCATCCGGGCGGAACACGCTTACGCGCAGTGCGGCTTTCGCCGTTGGGGCGGCATTGGTCACATCCGCCTGTATACGCACCACAGCCTTGTCAGGCGTGATCTCCGGCGTGAAGACAAAAAGATCCCAGGGGCGGATGCAGGTCTTGCCTCCCACCCAAAGGGCTACCTCCCGAAATATACCGCCGCCGGAATACCAGCGCGTAGACGGCTGCCGGGATTGGGTGGAGATGAGCAGTGTGTTGTCGCCCGGGCACAGCCAGGGCGTGAGGTCGCACAGATATCCTGTGTACGCGTAGGGGTGGTAACCGACCTTGGAGCCGTTCAGGAAGACCTCTGTCAGCATATAGCTGCCGTCAATATCCAGGAGGACGGTCTTTTCGGCCCATTCCGGCGGGCAGGTCAGCTTTTTCTCGTACCTTGCACAGCCTCCCGGGAAATAAGCGTTAGCGGGGCCGCCGGGGTTTTCGGCCGCGCGGGGCAGGTCGAGAATGAAATCATCCGGGAGATCGACCTTTGTTACCTCTGTATTGTCGCGGAAAGGCCCCATCGGCGGTTCACCGCGGGAACGGATCCAGTCAAAATTAATGCTCTTTCGGATCATGGTCTATCCCTCCTGGTTCTTTGCTTCCATCGCCGCAAGGTTCTGCTCCATTTGCTCAAGCAGGCGGCTGAGCTGCTCTTTTTCGGCCTTGCTCATGCCGTTTGTGAGCTCTTCCTCTATCTTTGAGATATGCGTCATCAGCTCTTCGCGCAGGCAGCTGTCGGCCTGTGTGGTGAAGATGCGCCATGTGCGGGCATCGTTCCTGTCCCGTTCACGCCGTATCAGTCCCTTTGCCTCCAGCCGGCTGCACAGGCCGGTGACGGTGGGGTTGGATATCTCCAGCGCTTCCTCGATATCCCGCTGGGACGCGGGGGAGCCTGCCTGCTGCCTAGCGTATACGATACGCAAAACGCTTTGCTGCTGCATGGTCAGGCCGAATGGCTGCAGCCGCTCGTTCACAAGGCGGCTGATGAGCACCTCCAGCCTTTTGATCCTTTCACCGTAATCCACAAGCTCAGCCTCCTGATACAGCAATTGATAATATAGCATGCTATCCAAAGTATACTGTCACCGTGTGTCTTTGTCAATATTCCCGGTTTGGGAGAAAATGCCGGATCCTATGAAAAAACGGGATTTTCAGGGCTGTCCTTTCATGATATAATAGCTGAGGGGGAGATCAGATGACCCGCCCGGGCAGTGAGATCAAAGAAAAGACAGAGGAGGAGATCGTATGAAGCTAATGCGTTTGGTTCTTGTGTGTGCCTTATGCCTGGCACTGTGTCTTGGAATGGCTGCTCCGACCTTTGCTTCGTCTTCGGATGAAACGATCGGCTTCGGCCAGACCACAACGGTCTTCAACACGGAAGACCAGATGACCAATATATCCCTGGCAGTCTGGGCGATCGACGGTTATACGCTGGAATATGGAGATCGTTTCTCCTTTAATGACGTCGTAGGGCCGCGTACCTCTGAAAACGGGTTTGTCCGCGCGAAAAACGGGCGAGGCGCAAAGGTGACGGGAGGCGGCGTTTCCCAGGTAGCCACCACGATCCTCCTTGCATTGGAGGACAGCGATTGGTTCGAAGTGGAAAAATACCTGACCTACGGAGACAGGTTCACGGCGGAATACATCACGGATGCTTCCAAGGCAGTCGTGACGGATTATTCTGCCGGCCATGATCTCGCCTTTACAAGCAATTATCCGGGTACCATAGAGATACAGGCGCAGATCACGAAAAACGCGGTCCGCGTGGAGTTGGCTGTTTCCGGCGGATCTTCATCGGAATCTGACGGTATCGTAATGGGCACAACGCCGCTTCCTTCGGAATCGGGCCAGCTTAAGAACGTGCGCCGCTGCGTGGAGCTCATCGATGGCTATATACTCTCTTACGGAGATACCTTCTCCTTTAACGATGTCGTGGGGCCGAGGACGAAAGAAGCCGGTTTTGTGTCCGGTACGAACGGACGCGGCGTTAAAGTGACCGGAGGCGGTGCGGCGCAGGTGGCATCCACGATATACCTTGCCGCTAAAGGAAACGATGATATCGTCATCGATCCCTTCAAAACCTACGGAAGCCGTTATACAGGCACCTATGTAAATGATCCTGAGGATGCGATCGTGACCGATTACTCTGCCGGCACCGATTTTTCCTTCACCTATTACGGGTCCGGTATGCTGATGATCACGTTTTCGGAATTCGAAGGCTGGCTGTACTGCTACCTTACGGAATGACGCGTTTTCCTCGAGGATGAGGAGCATAGGAAAATGACACAGACACAAGCCGCCGGGCATTGTTCCGGCGGCTTGCTGTTGTACGGAAAATCCTTATCTCTGTTTTACTGCCTGATATAGAGCGGCATATCGTATTCATCTCTGCCGTTCTCAGCAAATCCGAGGGATTTCCAGAAACGGACAGAGGCATCTTTTTCACTGTTTAGCTCATAATATGCCGCGCCGTCCGCCTTCGTATAGCGTTCCAGCGCTTCAAAGCAGCGGCGGCCTGTTCCGTTTCCGCGGTATGCGGGGAATACCCAGAAATC
>DBXA01000095.1 GCA_002309235.1 Christensenella sp. UBA1224
TGCAGAGATAAGAGGTTACATAACAGGAGACAAGCAGCAATAAAGCCAGGTCAAAATTCTTCGTCTAAGCTGTATATAGAGATATTCAGAATTGGAAAAACCCTTGCTGCACTCCCGAAGTAAGCAGGACTCAAGTGTCCGTCCTGCTTACTTCGAGGAGAGCAACGGTAACCGCGGGGCTCAGAAGCACCATCGGGAAGCGAAGGTTGTCTGACAGTTATTTTGACTGCACGCGACCTGCTGATCGACGTTTGAATCAGACGGTTTTTAGCTTTTATTGCGGCCGAGTGGCTGGAAGGCAGATCAGAGGGTAATTTATTAGTAAGGAAACGCTGGCAGTATTCTGCTTGAGACTCACTCCGCTGTGTAGTCGGGCGGCAGAAGAGATTTCACATATTGCTTTACTGCGTCATAAACTTCATCGAAAGATGGTTTGGTTACATCCCCAGAAAAGCGAAATTTATCATAGGCATGATGCAGATCGTCAGGGCGATGCAGAAAACCATCAAAATTCTCCAGATGTCTGCCACTGTTCTGCAGCGTGCTCATCATGGTTTCCTGATCCAATTCAAAAACCTGTGACAGATAATACAGATCGACGACATCCTTTATTCTTCTGAACACTTTGTCCGTAGAGATGGCTGAGATCTTATCTGCCAGCATCTGCACAGGAGATATACCGCGAAAACGCAATCCCGCGACATCATAGATCTGTGTGGGCGACACAGGGCGATCGACGTCCATATCCAGCGTAAAGAGTATTTCAGCCGTATCAGGATCGGAAAATTCAAAGCCAGCTGAGCGGCCTTCGCCATACATCCGATACAGGTGAACATTCAAAACAATACCGTTTTTCTGGAGGGCAGCAGACAGAGATTCTTCCATCTGCTCTGCGGTTGGGGCGTGTCGGAATACCAGTTGGCATCGATGTCCGCTGTGTGGCGGATTTCGTCGGTGAAACCAGCATCCATCAGGCAGGCTTTTAGCACCATAGCGCCTTTGAAGTCCACAGGAATGCCGCTGTCATAGATCGCCTTCATGACCTCGTACATCAGTTTTTCTTCTGCTGTGATGTTCATAACGTTCCCCCTCAACTGTTGTAATAGTCTTTTGCGATATCGGCCAGTCTGTCGAATGCATCCTGATATTCTGGCGCTGGGGAAATTCCCTGAAAGCTGTTTCCGTTCTTATAATAATACCGGCTCAGCGCTTCGGTAATGCCCTGCATATCCAGAATGGATTCATTGGCAAGCGCATCAGCCAGTGTCCGGTTAAAATCCGTATATCGAAGTCCGTTCTTTTCCTGCACGTTGATCGGATTGATCTTGTTTCCAAGCACCGCAATACCATTAAAGCTGGAGAGAGAATCAGGCCCATAAACCCATATAATATATTCGTCACTGCGTCCGCCAAAGTTTCCCTGGCACATGAGCGCTTCATCCAGCGCAAAAACAACAGGCTCCGGCATATGATCTGCCACAGCCCGCAGCCATGCCAGAGAACCGACAAAATCACTCCTTCGGGGCAGGTTCTGTTTCTTTGGATCATATGCCGGCAGAGCAGCTGTCTTACGATTGACCAAATCCATCTTCACGCGGTTTTCAAGCAGGTGCATCACATAAACGGGAGGAACCCGCGTGCCGCTTTCCCAATTTTGCACCGTGCGGAATGGAATCTGATAGCGCTGAGCAAATTCAGCTTGCGTATCGCCCAGGCTGCGCCTCATTTCCCGAATGTTCATACAATCACCTCGCAGGCTCATTATACACCCAATGGGTGCATCATATCAAGCCGGAAGTTGGAGAAACGATTCCCTTTTTGCTGAAGATGATGACATCCTCTGTGCTATTCTGAACCTGTACAACAAAAATGGACATTTGAAGTTCGTAGGAACAGAATAAAAAAAGGTTCTTCACGTTTTTTTAGGGAAACCGATTCTACTCATTGAATACTTTGCGCAGCTACGCTGCGAAAGGTACGATATATGAATAGGTGCGTTCACCAAACCCCAGCAATCTCATCACTTATCCTGCAAGCGATTCCCTAACTTTCCGTGAAGAGCCATAAAGAAACAAGGAGAGAACTTCAAATGGGGGGACGAATCTTCTTCACGAATTTCCCTTTCATGCGGTGGAATCGTACGGCGTTACGTGATATACTAAAAGCAAGATCAAGCTGGACCGAAGGAGAACCGGATGGCGTTTTGTGAATATCCGCGTGATTTCATGCTGTTTGACGTCACGCCTGTCGAAAACCTGTTTATAACGGAGCACATGCCGGCGGCGCCGGGTGATTATGTGCGGGTATACCTGTATGGGCTGATGCTGTGCCGGTATCCGGATGAGGATATGTCGGCGGCAAATCTGGCAAAGGCCCTGAACATGAAGGAAGAGGAGATACTGGAGGCATTCCGGTATTGGGAAAGGGCGGGCCTTGTGATGAGGCTCAATGACAGGCCGCCCAGATACAGGTATATCAGCCCAAGGCGCGCCGCGACGGCAGCGGATGAGGACGATGATCCGTATCGTTACAGGGATTATTTCAACGCCCTGCAGCGCGTATTCGGCGCTGACAGGCTGATAGAGCCGAATGAGCAATCCAAGGCACTGGACTGGCTGGAGACGCTGAAGCTGCCCGAAGAGGTGGCCGTATACATGGCGGAAAAGGTAGTAAAGCGCATGCGGGAGAACAGGAGGAGCCTGCGCTACGCCTTCCGGGAGCTGGACGCGACGGCGATGGTATTCGCCAATGAGGGGATAAGGACGGTGGAAGAGGCGGATGCCTGGCTGGAAAGGGACAGCGAGGCCTCGGAAACGGCAAAGGCGGTGCTCAGGCAAATAGGCGCAAGGCGCGCTCCCACCGCGGATGAGCTCAAGATGGCAAAGGGCTGGACGGAAGAATGGAAGCTGGGGCGGGAGGAGATACTCGAGGCGTGCTCCGCCATGACGAACGCTACGAACCCATCCTTTTCGTATCTCAACGGGATACTGCGCAGAAAAGCGAAGGGGGACGGCATAGAGCACTATGCCGAGATCCGGCAGATACTGGCCGCCCTCGGCGGAGGCGGCATGCCCACGGAGGCCCAGAGCGCGGTCTATTCCAAGCTCCTGCGAAAGGGCTTTGACCATGAGGCCATCGAATATGCCGCGGGGCAGTGCTCCCAGAAGGGGAAGCATACCTTTGAAGCGCTCGAAAGGCGGCTTGACGCCTGGCAGAAGGAAGGCATCATGACCAGGCAGGCAGCGGAGGAATACGCCCGCAGGCGTGAACCGGGGGAAAAGCTGTGCCTGAGGATATTCGACGCCCTGGGGCTCACGGGTTCGCCGACGGCAAAGGACGTTATGCAGGCGGATGAATGGATGAAGGCGTTTCCGGAGGATGTCATACTGTACGCCGCGGAGCGTTCCAAAGGCGCGCAGAGGGCCTGGGTCTATTTGAGCAGGATACTGCACGCGTGGGCGGATAAGGGGATATCCACGCTCGACGCGGCAAAGAGCGAAGCGGCGGAGGCGGCATCGCCTGCCGGCAGGAACAGGGGAGAGATGAAACAGGGAACACGCAAGGTCAATCCCGCGCAGGAATACGGCCAGAGAGAGTATGATGACGACAGTATGCGGGATATAGCGCTTGATATCTCAAAGCTCCCGGGAGAAGATGAATGATGACGAGACAGGAACAGATAAAGGCTTTGGAAAGGGAATACGCCCTGAAGCGTGAAAATGACGAGGCGGACAGGGACAGGCGGGTGCAGAGCGCCGCGGCGCGGTTCCCGGATATAGGCGCGCTGCTCGCGGAGGGCAGGGATATCGTCCGGGAGAGCGCGAGGATGCTCTCCGGCGGGATTGCCAACGCTTCGGAGGCCGCAAGGGAGATGCGCCTGCGCGCGGAGGACAGGGATAAGAGGCTGGCGAAGGCCCTGAAGGCGCACGGGCTGGCGGAGGACGAACTGTCGCTGCGGCCCGATTGCCCCGTCTGCATGGACAGGGGATATATCGAAAACACGTATCCCCTCAAGAGATGCGCGTGCTTTGAAAATGAGCTCTCGCGCCGCATGAGCATGGAGAGCGCCAGGGAGCAGTCCTTCGCTTCGTTCGATCTTTCGCTTTTCCCGGATACGGTTCCGGAAGGGGCAGGCATGTCCCAGAGAGCCGTTATGGACCGCGTGAGGAGGTTCCTGAGGGATTATGCCGAGAGGTTCCCGGACAACGATAAGCCCAATATCATGCTGATGGGGAAATCCGGCCTGGGGAAGACGTTCCTTCTGAACTGCGTGGCAAAAGCCCTCCGGGACAAGGGCGTGCCGGTACTGCAGGTGACAGCCTACAGGATGTTCGAGGCCATGCGGCGCAGGCACAGGGGAATGGACGAGGGCAGGGATGCCTTTGACGAGCTGATCGAGGCGCCGTGCCTGATACTGGACGACCTGGGATCCGAGCCCATGCTCAACAACGTCACGATAGAATACCTGTTCATACTGCTCAATGAGCGGCAGCTGGCGGGACGGCCGATACTGGCGGCGACGAACCTTTCCATGAGCGAACTGAAGGGGCATTACAACGAAAGGATCGCATCGCGCCTTCTGGATGTACACAGCGGCGTGGTGATCACCCTTTCCGGGTCTGACCTGCGGACAGGGCATTGACTTTGTATTGTGCGTGTATTAAAATATTTACATAGAGAAGGGAAAAGAGGTCGAAGTCCCATGAACAGAGCTTTTAGAGGACAAGCGGATCGTTTGGGGCAAAGCGATAAGGCAACGGGCTTTTCCCGCAGCCGCCTGTCCTGACCGGCTGCCAGTAAATATTAACAGCCATAGACCGGCTGCTCTATCAAGGAGTGAATGATATGAAGATCACCATCACAGGAAAAAACATGGAGATAACCGATGCCATCCGCGATAAGGTAGAAAAGCGCATGAACAGGCTTCAAAAGTATTTCTGGGATGATGTGGATGTGCAGATGCGCATCTCGCAGGAAAAAGGCGCCAAGAATATCGCGGAAATAACCATATATATCGGTTCGACCATACTGCGCGCGGAGGAAACTTCCACGGATATGTACGCCTCTATCGACAAGGCGGCGGATAAGATAGTGGCCCAGCTGCGCAAGCACCATACCAAGTTTGCCGACAGGCTGCGCCCGGCGGAGATCCCGGTGGAGGAGCCCGCTGTCGAACCGGAAGAGGCCCACCAGCTCGTGCGCACGAAGAGGTTTGCCTTAAAGCCCATGACCGTGGAGGACGCCATCGAGCAGATGGACCTGCTGGGGCATTCCTTCTTCCTGTTCATCGATGCCGAAACGCATGCGACATGCGTCGTATACAAGAGGAATGATGGTGATTACGGATTGCTCGAGCCGGAAAACGCTTAGCAGGAAATTACGCGAAAACAAAGGCCTCCCGCTTTAACGGGGGGCCTTTTGAAGCTCTGTCATGCTTCGTCGCGGTCCGCGTCTATGGTCCCGCCGCCAAGGCATACCTCGCCTTCGTAAAGCACGGCTGCCTGGCCGGGCGTTACCGCGCGCTGCTTTGCTGCGAAACGCAGGTGGATCCTGCCGTTTTCCAGCATGGCGCTGCATTCCTGCAGGGGCTGCCGGTGGCGCAGCCTTGCCTGGCAGGGGAACCATTCGCCTTCGGGCGCGGGCGCTGCGCCGCTTACCCAGGTGGGTTCGGATGCGAGTGCGGAGAGGGTAAAGAGCTCCTCCGGCTCTCCCTGGGAGACGTAGAGGACATTGTTTTCGATATCCTTGCCGACGACGAACCACCTTTCGCCGGTGCCGCCCCCGCCGATGCCCAGGCCGCGCCTCTGCCCCGGCGTATAGTACATAAGGCCTTCGTGCCGGCCGACCTTTTTTCCTTCCCGCGTCAAGATATCGCCCGGCCGGGCGGGGATGTACTGCTTCAGGAATTCACGGAAATTTCTTTCGCCGATGAAGCATACGCCTGTGGAATCCTTTTTCGAAGATGTGGGAAGGCCTGCTTCCGCTGCGATGGCGCGTATCTCGGCTTTTGTGAGGTTCCCTACGGGGAAAAGGGCTTTTGAGAGCGCCTTCTGGCCCAGCATGTAGAGAAAATAGGTCTGATCCTTGTTCTCATCTTTTGCCCGCAGGAGGGTGATATCGCCTGCCGGGCCTCGTCCGAGGTTCGCGAAATGGCCTGTGGCCAGCTTGTCCGCCCCGAGGGATTCGGCAAAGCGCAGGAAGGTATCGAATTTGATCTCCCTGTTGCACCAGACATCCGGGTTGGGGGTGCGCATTTTCCGGTATTCGGAAAGGAAGTGCTCGAATACGCGCTCACGGTATTCCTTCGCGTAATTCACGCTGTAATACGGTATGCCTATGATATCGCAGACGGCGCGCACATCGTCCCAGTCTTCCTGGGCGGTGCAGGCGCCGCCGGCATCCTGCTCATCCCAGTTGTTCATGAAAACGCCTGTGACATCGTGCCCCTGCCGCTTGAGAAGGAGCGCCGCTACAGATGAATCCACGCCGCCGGACATGCCGACTATGATCTTTGCCATATGATCCTCCGGGTCGGGTACTTATATCACCTGAGACATTTTATAGAACGCCGGGCGCTTTGTCAACCTTTGTGTGATTGTAAAGAATGGCCGGGTCTGCTATACTATTATATGAGAATACGGATATTTTCACGCGTGTCATACGTCTGAAAGATATATGGGTACGGACAAAGACTTCGGAAGGAGACAGAAATGACAGCTGTCAGGTATTCAAGATCACACGAAAAAGAAGAAAAGCTGCTGCTGGGAAAGGGGATACGGCGCACATGGGCGGCATTCCTGCTGTGCTGGGTGCCGGTGATAGGGCTCCTCCTGTCCGTGAGCGGATACCTCCGCGTGATGGTGAGGCTGACCCGCAAATACAGGAGGAAGAGGGCGGGGGCCCTCACGGCCTCTTTTCTCGTGATGCTGCTGTGCACATCGGTATTGCTGGGAGAAGCCTGGGCATACAGCCGGGATCCGGATATCGTGAACCGCGGCCTCCGCAAGGCGTGGACTTATGTCGTGGGCGAGGAGAACGCATCCAGGTTTTTCGGAGAACAGGAAAACGCGGACGACGGCGCGGAAGATCCTGACCAAGGGGATCAGAAGACCGGGGATGCGGCATCGGAGGAATTTGATTGGGATACCTTCTGGAACAGCGATACATCGGAATGGACGGATGAGGATTGGGCTGCCGCCTTCGGCGGAGAGGAATGGATGGATTGGGAGGATGAGGATGGAGACGGCTTTATCCCCTTTGAAGATGGGTCGGAGGACGCGTTCGCAAACGGTTCCCCCGAGGAGGAGAGCAGGAGCCTGAACGTCGGCAAGGGGAGCAGCATCGTACTGCCCACGGAGTGACGGCAGGTCCATCGATCTGAAACAGCCGCGGGGCGCTTGTGCAGTGAAAGACTGCGGGCGCCCCGCGGTTTCTATGTATGAAGGGTATGAGGGAGGATCAGGGGGCGGGAGGCTCCGGCGGGATGCCGCCGGCGGGGTTGAGATCGACAAACCAGGTATAATCGGCCTGCCAGCCCAGCTTGACCGTGCCGAGGGAACCGTTCCTTTGCTTGGAGATGATGATCTCCGCTATGTTCTTCTCTTCTGTCTCCCTGTCGTAATAATCCTCCCTGTGGATGAACATGACGACATCGGCATCCTGCTCGATGGCGCCGGAATCGCGGATATCGTTGAGCATGGGCCTGTGGTCCGTGCGGCCGGCGGGGGCGCGGGAGAGCTGTGACAGGGCAACGATGGGCACGTTCAGCTCCTGCGCGAGAGTTTTCAGGGAACGGGAAATGGAGGAGATCTCCTCCTGCCTGCTGCCGAAGCGGCCGGTGCCTGACATGAGCTGCATGTAGTCCAGCATCACAAGGTCAAGCCCGCTCTCCATCTGGAGCCTTCGCAGCTTCGAACGCATTTCGGGCACCGTGATGCCGCTTGTCGCATCTATGTATATCTTGGCTTCGCCGATCTGCGCCATCGCGCCGCCCAGGCGCAGCCATTCCTTGCTCTCGAGTACGCCCCGGCGGACATTCTGCATGTTCACGCGGGCCTCTGTGCACATCATCCTGAGGGCGAGCTGCTCCGAAGGCATCTCGAGGGAGAATATCGCGCATCTCTTGCCCGCCCGTATGGCAGCGTTCTCGACGATATTGAGCCCGAAGGCCGTTTTGCCCATAGAAGGGCGTGCGGCGATAAGGATCAGCTCTCCGCCGTGCATGCCTGTGAGGAGATTGTCGAGCTCGCTGTAGCCGGTGGGAACGCCTGCGATCTGCCCTTTGTTGATGGCCAACTGCTCTATCGTCCCGTAGGTTTTGAGGAGTATGGGCTGTATGGGCTCGAGCATCTCGCCGCCCTTGCGCATGGAGATATCGTAGATCAGCTTTTCACTGGCAGCCAGGATCTCCGGCATCTCCTGCTCGGCGGCATAGCTCATGGCGCTGATCTGGTCGGAAGCGCTGATGAGCCTGCGCAGTATGGATTTTTCGTCTACGATGCGGATATAGGCCCTGGCGTTCGCGGCGGAGGGCACGAAGCGGGAGAGCTCTATCAGATAGGCGAAGCCGCCCACACCCTCGAGCTTTCCGCGGCGCGTGAGCTCGCTTTCGAGGGTGACGAGATCTACCGGGCGGGATTTGGCGCAAAGATCCGCCATTGCCGCGAAGATCTCCCGGTGGGCAGGATCATAGAAATCCTCCTCGGAGAGAGTCTCTATGGCGAGCAGGGCCGCGTTGCGCTCGATGATCATGCTGCCAAGTATGCTTTTTTCCGCATCCAGGTGATGCGGGGGTATCCTCGGTATCTGCGATTCCAATCCGGTCATACCGCCTTTCCAGGGTGCTCTAACTTACTTGCCTGAAATGACCACGTTAAGGAGTATGCGGGTGTTGACGCCTGCGGAGAGCTTGAGAGTGACCATGCTCTGGCCTGCCGTCTTGATGGCGCCTTCGGTCTCTATCTTGCGCTTATCGATCTTGTAGCCGTGCTGCTCCTTGATGGCCTGGGCGATCTGCTCATTGGTGATGGCGCCGTAAAGCTTTCCGCCTTCGCCGCCGCGCACGTTGATGATGACGACCTTGCCCTTGAGCTCCCGGGCTTTCTGCTCCGCCTCGGCCTTCTTTACGTCTTCTCTGTGGCGCTGGGCGCTCTTTGCGGTCTCAATGGAATTGATCGCTTCGGCGGTAGCCTCGCTTGCGAGCTTGCGGGGCAGGAGGAAGTTGCGGGCATAGCCGTCGCTGACTTCCAGTATCTGCCCTTTTTTGCCGCTTCCGCGGACATCCTGAAGAAGAATGACTTTCATGCTATTGATCCTCCCCGTCGTTGTTATCGTTGTTTGTTCTTTTTCGTATAAATTCGGTCAGGAGCCCCTTGGAGCCGATATACAGGGATACGGCTCCTATGATATGCATGGCAAACTCCGCGAATAAGAGAAGGAGCACCGTGAGCACCATGCGCCTCGTACGGGAGGAGCCGCTCTTTTTAAGCAAACGGTTGACGGCGCCGACAGCCTGCACATCAAGGAGTATCAGGAACAGCTGCCTGACTGCGAGGTAGGCCGCGTATCCGGAATCCAAGCCGCTCCGGTACATGATGTTGGCGGCCAGCATGCAGGCGGGCAGGCCTATGGCGGCGTTGTGCGGCATGCGCCATTCCGATACGGGGATCCTGCCTTCGCCCCTCAGATCGCCCCTGCGGGCGAAGATCCAATAGGGAAGGGCGCATTCCAATATGCCGGTATAGATGCCGGAGGACAGTATGTTTGCCGGCAGCGCCGCTTTGAGCCCTTCCGAGAGTATGGAGCAGTACATATCGATCACAAGTGGCCGTTCGGCATTCGTAAGGTAGCCTTTGGTAAAATCCAGAGCTCCCGCGGCTGTTGAGAACAATCCTCTTTGCCCGAACTGGATCATCAGCTGATCTGAAACGGGGGAGGGGAATGCCTTCATGAACCGCGCCAGCTGGTCCATCAGCGCGTCTACAAGGTTTACCCCGATGGATAACCACAAGACCGCGAGCGCCAGGATGAGCATGACCGTCTGGCAGAGTACGGATGCCGCCATGCACTTAAGGTACCCTTTTCTGCCGCTGATCAGCGAGAGCGTGACGGCGGGCGGTATGACGAAAGCCACCATAGCGGCGCAGCACGCCGGTATGCCGAAAAGAAAGCCCGTCACGGCAAGGGTGCCCAGGCCGTACAGGAGCGCAGGCGCGGGCCCTGCCCACGTGTACAGGAGTACGATGATGATGGGCACGGCCAGTATGATGAGGGATAAGGGGAGCGCAGCCGGCGAGATGAACGCCAGCACAAGGGCTGCGGCGCAAGCGCCTATAAGACTGCGTACGGATAATTCGTGCACGTGTTTCCTCCATTTTCCGGGAACCGATATTTTTTCTATTATACTATTATATTATAATAGCATTTCGGAAGCAAATTGTGAAGAGGATCGGAAATCAGGAAGAAAGAAATAAGGTAAAATGATCCGTTTTATGCGGTGTTTCCAAATACGGGCTGGTTTTCATGCGGATAATCAAGTATAATAGATGGCAGATCAAAAGAAAAAATGAGAGTGTTTATGCTGAAATTCCTCAAACGATATGCCGGCGTCATCATACTTCTCATAACTCTTGTGTGCATGCTGATTGCGGCAGGCAGTGTGACGAGCCTTGAGAAGACGTGGAAGACCATCATAACGATGGACAGGCGGTATACCTTTGCCGCCTTTGCCTGCTGGCTCGTATTCATACTCTCCCGCGCCTATACGATGCGGTCGTATCTCGCGGGGCAGGGCTGCCAGGTGAAAATGTCCTCATCTGTCAGGGCAAGCATTATAGGGCTGTTTTATTCGGGGATCACGCCGGCTGCCTCCGGCGGGCAGCCTATGCAGATGTACCAGCTTTACAAGGCGGGCGTGCCCATAAGCCTTTCGGGCAGCGGCGTGTGTGTAAAATTCGTGGGCTACCAGGGCATGCTCTTCCTCTTTTCGGCAGTGTTCTTATTCGCGCAGAGGCAGTTTGTGCGGGGAGCGGCCGGCTCCTCCATGTGGCTGGTGCGTCTTGGCTTTGTGATCAATATCGCGGTGCTGGCGGCTGTCACGATGCTCCTTATCAACCGGAAGATCGTCTACCGGATCATGAGGGGCATACTGACATTGGGCACAAAGACCCATATCATCAAGGCCAGGGAGGAAATGGAAAAAAAGATATCCGAAAGCCTCGAAAACTACCTGAAAAGCTTTGAGACCCTGCGCGGAAGGCCGGGGTTCCTGCTGCGCATGCTTCTCCTTTCGGGCGTTCAGGTGCTTTCATACTCCTTTATCATGTACTTTATCTACAGAGCGTTCCGGCTGGAAGGGGCCGATATCCTGCAGCTCGTAGGGCTGCAGCTGATACTGTACCAGACGGTATCGTTTGTGCCGCTGCCGGGTGGCTCCGGCGCACAGGAGGGCCTTTTCGTGCTGCTCATGCGCTCCATCGTGCCGCAGGATTCCATCATGGGCATGCTGCTGGCATGGCGCTTCTTTACCTTCTATCTGACGATGCTCGTCGGAGCGTTTACCGTCGTGACGGGGGGCATCGCTTCGGTCACGTTGGGAGCCCGTGAGAGGGATTCGATATAGCTTTTACCGGTGAAAAGAAATAAAGGGGGAGGTTTTTGCATGCGGAGCTTTATGGATGGGGATTATCTTCTGGGAGGGCCTTCGGCGCACAAGCTCTTCTATGACTATGCGCAGGGGATGCCCATCTTCGATTACCATTGCCATCTGCCTGTAAAGGAGATACTGGAGGACAGGCACTATTCCTCCATCACAGATCTGTGGCTGGGCGGGGATCATTACAAATGGCGCGCAATGAGGGCGGCCGGTATCGATGAAAAGTACATCACCGGCGATGGCGATCCGCGGGAAAAATTCCGTATGTGGGCGCGGGTGACGGAGAAGCTGATCGGAAACGCGCTGTACCATTGGTGCCATCTGGAGCTCAGCCGCTATTTCGGCATTGATGAACCCCTGTGCGAGGAATCCGCGGACAGGATCTATGACAAATGCGGGGAAATGCTGGCCAAAGAGGAGTTTGGCGCGAGGGAGCTGCTGCGCAGGATGAACGTCAAGGCGCTCTGTACGACGGATGACCCTGCGGATGACCTTGCCATGCATGCGAAGCTGCGGGAAATGGATATCGGCTTTAAGGTGCTGCCGACCTTCCGCCCGGATAAGGCCATGTGGCCCGATAAGCCCGGCTACGCCGAGTACATCGGGAAGCTGGGCGAGGCGAACGGCATCAGCATCCGTTCGATAGACGACCTTACAAAGGCGCTCGGCACCGCGATGGACAGGTTCCAGGCAGCGGGCTGCATATTGAGCGACCACGGAATGAGCGTGCTCGCCTATACGCGCGAGCAGTCCAGAGCGGAGGAGATATTTGGCCGGGCTCTGGCAGGCGAGCAGGTCTCAGAGGAGGAAGCGGGCATTTTCGCGAGCCGCATATTCGATTACATTACGGCAGAGTACGTAAAGCGCGGCTGGGCGATGCAATTGCACCTGGGCGTGATCCGCAACAACAACCCCAAGCTCTGGGAGATGATCGGACCGGACTGCGGAGCGGATTCCATAGGCCCCGTTTCGGACCCTGTGAAGCTCTCCCTGTTCTTCTCTACGCTTGAGAAGGAGAACAGGCTGCCGCGCACGGTGCTCTACTGCCTGAACCCGGCGGACAACCCTGTGCTCGCAGGCATGGCGGGCAATTTCGGGGGCGGCAGCATCCCGGGCCGCGTGCAGTTCGGCGCGGCATGGTGGTTCAACGATACGCTGGAGGGCATACGGCGTCAGCTGGACGAATGCATCAACGCCGGCCTCATCGGCTATTTCACGGGCATGCTCACGGACAGCCGTTCCTTCTCGGCGTTCACAAGGCATGAATACTTCCGCCGCATTCTCTGCTCCAGGCTGGGAGAGGCCATCGACAGGGGAGAATACCCGGCGGAGAAGATCGATACCATAGGCAGGATGGTGCAGGATATCTGCTTCAACAATGCTGCCAGGTTCTTTGGCCTTTCGGAATGATTTTTTTCGGAAACGGGCAGTGCACAGTGCACTGCCCGTTTTAAATCTACATAAATTTCGTTGCTTTATCCTTCCATCTATGATATACTTCCATTTGTCTCACGGACAATGACGGTTTGGAACCCGTGCGGCACTGCGGCGTGAACCATGTCAGGGTCGAAAGGCAGCAGCATTAAACGTTTGCGATGCGCGCCGCGGGTATGCCGGCCCGAGTCCGTGGGGCTTTCTTTTTATCAGGATGCTTACTTAGGGGGTGCTCTTATGCTCGAATACCGGAATATCAGAAAGGCGGATCCGGAGCTCGCTGCGGCGATGGATGAGGAACTCAAAAGACAAAGGGAACATATAGAGCTGATAGCCAGTGAAAACTTTGTGAGCCCTGCCGTTATGGAGGCGATGGGTACTCACCTGACCAACAAGTATGCGGAAGGCTACCCCGGCAAGCGCTATTACGGCGGGTGCTTCGCGGTGGATGTGGTCGAGGAGCTCGCGCGCGAGAGGGCAAAAAAGCTTTTCGGCGCGGAGCATGCCAATGTGCAGCCCCATTCCGGCGCACAGGCAAATATCGCGGTCTATTTTGCGCTGCTGGAACCCGGCGATACCGTGCTGGGCATGGATCTTTCCAATGGCGGGCATCTTACGCACGGAAGCCCGGTGAATCTTTCCGGCAAGTATTATAACTTCGTATCCTACGGCGTTTCCGATGACAATGAATGCATCGATTACGACGCGCTGATCAAAAAAGCCGTGGAATGCAAGCCGAAGCTGATCGTGGCGGGGGCGAGCGCTTATCCCAGAGCGATCGATTTTGCACGCTTCCGTGAGGCGGCAGATGCGTGCGGCGCGCTGCTCATGGTGGATATGGCGCATATCGCCGGTCTTGTTGCGGCGGGGGAGCATATGAACCCTGTGCCCTATGCCGATATCGTTACGACGACGACGCATAAGACGCTGCGCGGTCCGCGAGGCGGCATGATACTGTGCAAAAAGAAGTACGCAAAGGCCATCGATAAGGGCATATTCCCCGGTACCCAGGGAGGGCCGCTTGAGCATATCATCGCAGCGAAGGCTGTCTGCTTCCAGGAGGCGCTGCAGCCGGAGTTCAGGGAATATCAGCATAACATCATACTGAACGCAAAGGCGCTGGCAGACGGTCTCATGAAGCGCGGCCTCAGGCTGGTGTCCGGCGGGACGGACAATCATCTCATGCTGGTGGATCTCACCTCAACGGGGCGTACCGGCAAGGATGTGGAAAAGCTGCTCGACCTCGCCAACATCACCTGCAATAAGAATACCATCCCCAAGGAGACCCTCTCTCCTATGGTGACGAGCGGTGTCAGGCTGGGTACGCCTGCCGTTACAACGCGCGGCATGAATACCGCCGATATGGATGAGATCGCCGATATGATCGTGCAGGTCGCGAACAGGGGCGAAGAGGCCGTGGAAGGCGTCAGGGAGCGCGTGCTTTCCCTGCTGGCAAAATATCCTCTGTATGAATAGAACGCGCATCGCCCGGTCTTGTACGGGCATGCGGCTGCCGGGCGGAGCTTTCGGGCCATCAAAGGGGTGGAGGAAAGCTCCGCTTTCGTTTGCGCACAGATTACGGGAAAAAGAGTTCGGGAACTGTTGACAACTACCCCCAGGGGGTATATAATACAGATACAAGGATACCCTATGGGGGTATATGGGAGAGATGATCGTGGAGCATACGGACAGGCATAAGAAGCGCTCTGAAACCGAAAAGGCGTCTCTGATCACGCGCCTGAAAAAGATAGAAGGCCAGGTGCGGGGCATCGAAAAGATGGTAGAAGAGGACAGGTATTGTCCGGACATCCTGATACAGGTATCCGCCGTGACCAGTGCGCTCGGAAGCTTCAATACAGCGCTGCTGGCGGAGCATATCACGAGCTGCGTGAAAGAGGATATCCGAAACGGCAGGGATGAGGCGATAGACGAGCTGTGCGAAGTGCTGAGAAAGCTGATGAAATAAGGAAGGACAACAGGATGGATCAATACATTGTGACCGGGATGACATGCGCCGCCTGCCAGGCGCATGTGGAAAAGGCGGTCGCGAAGCTGCCGGAGGTGAGCTCCGTCAGCGTTTCGCTGCTTACCAATTCCATGGCGGTGGAAGGGAACGCAAAGCCCGAGGATGTGATACGGGCGGTTGAAGGTGCGGGCTACGGGGCGCAGCTGCGCGGTGTCGGGGAAAAGAGAGGTGTGAGCGCTTCCGATATGCTTGCCGCGGAGGAGGACGCCCTGAAGGACAGAGAGACGCCGAAGCTGAAGAAGCGCCTCCTTCGGTCTGTCATATGGCTCGTGGTACTCATGTATATCACCATGGGGCATAATATGTGGGGATGGCCTGTGCCGGGGTTTCTCGTTCATAACCATATCGGTCTCGCTGTCGTTCAGATGCTGATTGCGATAGTCGTCATGTATATCAACAAGGCCTTTTTTGTATCCGGATTCCGCGGGCTTGCGCGGCTCTCTCCGAATATGGACGCGCTGGTAGCCCTCGGTTCTTCCGTCTCCTTCGGCTGGTCGGTGTATGTGCTGATGGAGATGACGTGCATGGTGACGGGAGGAACCGCAAATGAGGCGCTCATGGATCTGTACCACAACCAGCTGTACTTTGAAACGGCGGCTATGATACCGGCGCTCATCACGGTGGGGAAGACACTGGAAGCCCTCTCCAAGGGCAGGACGACGGACGCTCTCAAGAACCTCATAAAGATGGCGCCCAAGACAGCTGTCATCGAGAGGGACGGGGAGGAAACGGAGGTCCCTGTCGGAGAGGTGCTGCCGGGGGATATCCTTATCGTAAAGCCGGGGGCATCCATCCCGGTGGACGGCGTGATCATCGAGGGGAATGCGGCTGTCGATGAATCTGCCCTGACGGGAGAATCCATCCCCGTGGACAAGGCGGAAGGTGATACAGTATCCGCCGCGACCATCAATCTTTCCGGCTTTATCCGCGCCAGAGCTGTGCGCGTGGGAGAGGATACGGCCTTTTCCCGCATCATACAGATGGTATCGGATGCCGCGGCTACGAAGGCGCCTATCGCCCGCATCGCGGACAGGGTTTCGGCTGTGTTCGTACCGGCGGTGATAGGTATCGCCGCGATCGTGCTGGCGGCATGGCTTATCGCGGGGAGAGGCGCGGTGTTTGCCCTTGAAAGGGCGATATCCGTGCTCGTCATCTCCTGCCCGTGCGCGCTCGGGCTTGCGACGCCGGTCGCTGTCATGGTGGGGAACGGCATCGGGGCCCGGAACGGGATACTCTTTAAGAATTCCGAGGCCCTGGAGAACGCGGGCCGCATACAGATCGCGGCGCTTGATAAGACGGGCACCGTTACGGAGGGCAGGCCGGAGGTGACGGATATCCTGCCCGCGCTGGGCACGAGTGAGGAGGAGCTTATGATATGCGCCTGCTCTCTGGAAAAGAGATCGGAGCATCCTTTGGCGAAGGCGGTCGTCAGCTTCGGAGAGGCAAAAGGGGTGCGCGTATCCGAGATCACGGGGTTTACGGCGCTGGCGGGCAGCGGTGTAGAAGGCCGTATGGGCGGAAAGCTGCTGCGGGGAGGCTCTGTAAGGTTCATTTCCTCTGCTGCGCAGGTTTCGCGGGAGATGCTCGAAAAGGCAGAGAGTTTGGCAGAAGAGGGGAAGACGCCCCTGCTCTTTGAGAGGGAAGGAACCTTGCTCGGCATCATAGCGGCGGCGGATGTCATCAAAGAGGATTCTGCGCAGGCAGTGAGAGAGCTTAAAAACATGGGAATAGAGACCGTCATGCTGACGGGAGATAACGGGAGAACGGCAAAGGCGATCGGCGTCCAGGCAGGCGTTGACAGGGTCATAGCCGGCGTACTGCCGGATGGCAAGGAAGCTGTTATCCGCGAGCTGCAGTCGCGCGGCAAGACTTCTATGGCAGGAGACGGCATCAACGATGCGCCGGCGCTCACACGGGCGGATACGGGCATCGCGATCGGCGCGGGCACGGATATCGCCATTGACAGCGCGGATATCGTGCTTATGAACTCCAGGCTTACGGATGTATCCGCCGCGATACGGCTCTCCCGCGCGACGCTCAGAAATATTCATGAAAACCTGTTCTGGGCTTTTGCCTATAACGCGATACTCATCCCGATGGCGGCAGGGCTGTATCCCGGCATACAGATGAACCCGATGTGGGGCGCTGCCGCTATGTCGCTTTCGTCCTTTACCGTGTGTATGAACGCCCTCAGGCTGAACCTTTTTAAGGTGCACGATGCCTCCAGGGACAGGCCGCTGCGCCGTAAAGTCCGGGCAGGGAACGGTGCGGAGGCGTTTGTGACGGATATGAGTATACGGGATCAGGAGAAAAAGGATGAAAACGGCCCGGCGTCAGCCGGGGCGGATCATGGATATATCGGGCCTGCGGGTACAAAAGGAGGAATTGTGATGACTAAGACCGTGAAGATCGAAGGGATGATGTGCGCCCATTGCGAGGCGGCCGTCAAAAAGGCGTTGGAAGCGCTGGAGGGAGTGGAAAGCGCGGAGGTATCCCATGTCAATGGGACTGCCGTACTGACCCTTTCGGGACCTGTGGCCGATGAAGCCGTCAAGGCTGCCGTTGAGGCAAAGGATTATACCTTTATCGGCATTGAATGATGCGCTTTCCGAAAAGGAAGGGGCTGCTGCGCTGCGGCACAGCAGCCTCATTTCATATCACGATATCCTCCGGGCGGTAACCCTTTGGCAAGGGCTCCTCTTCGACGAAAGCAAAGCTTTCATCCTTCAGAATGGGGAGGAAGGCCCAGTAGGGGATGGTCTCGAATTCACAGCTGTAATCGCCTGCGCCGAACCAGCCGCCTTCCTTTGCCCGCAGATTCAGTCCGCGCATGAATTTGGTGCGGTTGGAGCAATCGTGCAGGAGCATAGGCCAGCTTTCACGGTCTGCCTGCTGCATGAGCTTCAGGGTGAGCGTGCGGCTCCAAACGGGCGATATATATCCCTGACGGCACATGTACAGGTTTTCACCTTCATAGTTTACGATGTTGTTTGCGTTGAGGTGAAGCTCCGCGCAGTTCATGAAATCCGCTCCGGCGGAGAGGATACTGCTTTTTTTCCTGAGAAAGGTATCGTAAAGGACAGGGGTCATGGGGGTCTCGATGCCGACGGAGGGGATGTACCTCTTTGCGATGGCGATGTT
>DBXA01000125.1:0-9762 GCA_002309235.1 Christensenella sp. UBA1224
CCTTTATTCGGCTTTTCAAAGCCGACTGTCTCCGAAATATAGATATGATCGAACACCATATCGAGCCCCGAACGCGCAAGCTTTTTCTTCTGAGCGGCGCGCGTCCCGTTTGTGATCGCCGCCAGGATATGGGTCTCCCTCTGCTCAAGGAGCAGCGGCAGGCATTCGTCGCGGAATACGATGGTATCGCCGAGCGCCTGCTGGTAATCCGCGTTGAAAGCTTCCGCTTTCGACGCATCGATGCCCTCCCGCTCAAAGAATTCCCGGAAGCGCCCGACGAGGATATCAGGCTTTGACATCTCACCCTTCTCCAGCATCTGCCAGTATCTCACATTGATCGCGGAATATCGGCCTATCATCTCATCCGTGCACTCACCCAGCCCGTACCGGAGGAACAAAGCCTTCAGCGCTGCTTTTTCCGATGCCAGGAAATCCAGTATCGTCCCATCGATATCCCACAGGAGAAATTTATAAGCCGACATTTTCTCCATCCTTTTTTGCTTTTTCCATATCTTACCACAGGTGTGTAAACGGAGCACGAACACCTTCCGCCTGAGGGAGAGAAATAAAAAAGGACGCCGCAGCGTCCTTTCCGTCAATGCAGGTTATTCCATTGCCCGCAGATCGCGTATGATGGCAGCGATGGCATTTTCCGTATTGCGGACGGTCACCCTGTCCGCGACGTCCTTTACCGCCTGGTCCGCATTCCCGACAGCATAGCCGATATCCGATTCCCGGATCAGGGAGATATCATTCTCGTAATCGCCTACGCCCACGATCTTCAGCTCCGGGTCGTTCATCCACCTGCGGATGAAATCCAGGCAGGCGCCTTTGCCGCTGCCCTTCTGATGGAGTTCTATTCCCATTGGCCAGCTGCGGTCAAATTCGTAACTTCCGCCCCATTTTGTGACGCATGCGTTCATGACCTCAGGCGTCATTTCCGGCTCCTGAACGAAGATCACCTTATACCACGGCCTGGGCACAGAGGCGATGATCGTTTCGATGTCGGCAGCTTCGCTGTGCGCGCGAAGCCTGACATCCGCTCCTTCCCGGGTAAACCACCTGCCCTCGCGTTCCGGCCCGTAAATGGCGATCGCCTGTGTCCGGGTGTTGTCGTGGACCCAGCGGATCACATCCGATGCGCCGTCATCCAGTGTATACTCCGCAAGGACAGACATATCCGCGGGGTCATTGATCATTGTCCCGTTGATGGATATGATCGGCGCGTTGGGGATAAAGGAATCCCTCTTCGTCCAAAGGAAATCCGGCGAGCGGCCGGAAGCTATGGTGAAAAAGCCTCCGTCCCTCTGGAAATCACGGACAGCCTGCGCGTCCGCCTCCGCCACCTCGCCGAAATTCGAAAAAGTCCCATCGTAATCCGTACAGATCAGAAAATGCCTGAGATCAGCCATATGCGCTCCTTTATCCTTTGATGGAACCGATCATGACGCCGGTCACGAAATACTTCTGAACGAATGGGTATACCATCATCATGGGGACGATGGAAACCATGATCGTGGCATATTTGATGAGCGGCCTGTAGATCATGACATCCTGGCCATCCGCATCCGCGATGATGGACTGTTCCGTAGAGAGCAGTACGATCTCACGAAGCGTGAGCTGCAGAGGGAAAAGCTTGCGATCCTTCAGGTAGATAGCTGCGTTGAACCAGGCGTTCCAGTGCTGAATACCGTAGAACAGCGCAACGACCGCTACAATGGATTTCGATACGGGCAATACAATGCTCGTCAGTATCCTGAAATGCCCCGCACCGTCTATCCTGGCAGCCTCACACAGTCCATCCGGGATCGCCTGGAAGGATGTGCGCATGATGATGACATTATATGCCCATATAGCGCCGGGTATGATGATCGCCCAGCGGGTATTCAGCCAGCCGAGATTTCGGACCAGCATGTAATTGGGGATCAACCCGCCCTGGAAGATCATGGTAAAGGCGATCATGAACACAATGGGCGATTTGTATCTCAGATCCTTACGGGATGTGACATAAGCCGCGAGTATGTTCAGCACTGTTCCGAATGCCGTAGCGGACACCACATATATAAACGTATTCATGTACGAGGTGATGATCGTCGGGTTCTGCAGCACCAGTCTGTAGCCTCCGAGCGTCGCCTCTCCCTTAGGCCAGAAGAAAAGGCCTGTCGCAGCAGAGAGCTTCATCGGGTCTGATATGGAGCCCATAGCCACGTGCCAGATCGGTATAACGAAGATAAAGCTTAAGAGAATAAGATGAATGGTGTTGAAGATCGCGAAGGTCTTCTGACCGGAAGTACGTTTGATCATGCCCTTTTCCTCCTTTCCTTACCAGAGACTGATATCGCTCAGAGAGCGGCTGATGCGGTTCGCCACATATATGATGATGAAGTTGATAATGGAGTTGAAAAGACTGACAGCAGTAGAATAAGAGTAGTCCGCATCCTGAATACCGACACGATAGACATAGCTGGAAATGATATCCGCTGTCTCATAGGTGGCGGGCGAATACATGAGGATGGTCTTCTCATAGCCTACATTCATCATCTGTCCAAGACGCATGATGAGGAGTATCACGATGGTAGGCAGTATACCCGGCAATGTGACATGCCATGTCTGCCGCCAGCGCCCTGCTCCATCGATATAGGCCGCTTCATAAAGCTCCTGGTCCACCGAGGCCAGAGCTGAAATGTATATGATGGAGTTATAGCCCAGATGCTGCCAGATATTGGAGCCTATATACAGGGAACGGAACCATTCCGGCCGGGATATGAGCGCTCCTTTATTGTCCCCGAACAGTGAGGCTATCTGGGTGAGTATACCTCCGGATTTGCAGAAATCGTTGAGGATCGATACCACGACGACGATCGATATGAAGTAAGGCAAGTAGCTGATCGTCTGCGTGACCTTCTTGAATTTTGTCGAACGCACCTCATTGAGGCACAGTGCAAATATGATCGGAAACGGGAAAGAATAAACAAGGCCGTAAATGCTGATGAGTATTGTATTACGGATCAGCCTCCAGAAATATACCGATCTGAAGAATGCAAGAAAATTTTCAAACCATATCCATTCACTCCCCAGTATACCCTTGCGGACCTTGAAATTTTCGAACGCCATCACGATGCCGCCCATGGGGATATAATAGAATATGAAGAAGTATGCTATCACCGGGATGGCCATCACATAGACAGCCCAGTTCATACCGAGATCGCGTTTTATCGCCTTTCTTCGTCTGGCAGCGATACGTTCCTTGCTGTGAATGATATCCTGCGCGGAGCCGGTGCCCTGCATGGAAAGAGCCCCCCTCTTGTATCAAATAGCGCACCGTTCAAACGGTACGTTGGGGAGCTGCATGCTCCCTTTTTGTTAAGAGATAGGGAGGTTCCAAAGGAACCTCCCTTTTTTAGCTGTTAGATCAGCGTGCGTTGTAGCGGTCCAGTGCGGCCTGGTACAGCTCTATGCAGCGCTCAATGCCCATGGTGCGCAGCGTCTCACGATAGGTATCGTAATCATCCAGGCTCATCTGGCCCATGATGAACTTCACGTTGCACTCCTGTACGTAGGTCTCGATATCGGTATAGAGCCTGGAGTACTCGGCGTTCTCTTCCGCAGTCATAGTTGTGCGGTTGGAGATCCACTGGGTGGGCTCATACAGAGACCAGAGGCGATAGCCTTCCTGCTGGATGGGCTTAGAGGATTCGATCTGAGCGGATTCCACACGTACCGGCGGATTCTTGGTCCAGTACTTTACGAGTACAAGAGCGGAAGAATCACCATCCGGATTCTTATAACGGAAGTCATAGTCCTGGATGCGGTGTCCGTCGTCCTCGGCGGCATACCAAGTCTTGCCCTCATTCTTGTCCAGGCCGAAGTTTGCCTGCAGGTAGATGGGCTTGGAATAGAAGCCGTCAGTCCAGCGAATGCACTCTTCGATATACTTGCCTTCCGCGTCAAACACGGTGCAGTAGGTATTCATGTAATCGTTTCCGGAAGAATAGTTGCGATATGCGGGAATGTCGCCCTCTTTGAGCACGGGCTGAGCTACGCCAACCTCCCAGAATTCAGGGTTGGTGGCGCCGCGGGTGATATAGACATCAGCAAGGCGGGTGCCGTAATCGATCAGGGAGCCGACCTTGTCGTTGAGCTGCATGTCATTATCAGCAGTGATGCCGCTGGAATTGCGGGTCGCAAATTCCTTATCGAGCAGGCCTTCCTCCCACCACTTGTGGAGCATGGTCAGGTAATCCTTATAGGCATCCTGCATGGGGCCATACTTGACAGTGCCTGCATCCTGATAGAAATACGGGCCTACGCCGTAACCGGCCATGAATTCACCGGTACGGTCGATGCCGTACTTGGAAGAATAGTAGGGAGCCTCAATGCCGAGCTCATCGCGGAAGGCGCAAAGTACATCGTACCAGTCATCATAGGTTACAGGCACTTCCTTGCCGACCTTGTCCAGGAAATCCTTACGGATCGCGATGCCCTGGTCAGCCATGGGGATGTCACCGATTGGGAGCCATACGCCCCACATGCCGTACATCTTGCCGGTATCGCTGTAGCAGGCCTTACGATAGGCTTCGTAAGTCTCCAGCCAAACTTTGTAGTTGGGAGCGAAGTCAAGATACTCGCCCATATCGATGAAATAGCCATCATCGATCGCGGCGTCTTCACCATCGCGGTACTTCTGGCCTGCCGGCTGGCAATACGCCATATCGGGCATATCGTCAGAAGAGAACAGCAGGGAGAATTTCTCACCTTCCGTTCCGGAAGCCGGTACATTAAAATCGATATGCATGTTGGTGAGCTCTTCATACATGATAAAGAACTCCGCATCGTTGAAGTCCGTCAGCTCCGCCATGGAACCAGCCATCGGATACCACAGTTCTACCGTGATCTTGTCTTTAGAGATCGGATATGTCTGGGCATTCTCGGGGCAGACGTAGTTGGTCTCGGCCACAGCAAAAGAGCTGATGCTCAGAGCCAGGACCAGCGCGAGAGAGAGGATCGTAAGGAATCTCTTCATATTCGCTTCTCCTTTTTTAATATATCTCAAACGGCAATGCCGTCCGGATCTGGAAAAAACAGACTGCCAATCTATCAGCTGCCTTATCATAGGGTTAATTTTATCATGAGGACACGGGAAAAACAAGCGCAGTACATCACTCAGCTGCAATTTTCTCAAATTTTCCAGAATTGCACGCTCATCCCCAGGGGACTTCAAAGTGCGGCAGTATTAAAAAAAGGTTCCGGCGCACCGGAGCCCTTTTGACCAGTATCCCTCTGCCTGTCAGCAGATCACTTTTTCTTGGAAACAGCTTCTTTCATGCCTTTTCCGGGCCTGAAAGCAGGTACCTTGGAAGCCTTGATCTTGATCTGTTCGCCTGTGCGGGGATTGCGGCCCACGCGGGCAGTACGCTTACGTACTTCAAAGGAACCGAATCCGGGCAGCACGACCTTGCCATCGGACTTCAGGCCTTCATTAATGGCTTCAAACACAGCATTGACCACACGACCGGCTTCCGCCTTGGTCACTTCGGCTTTCGAGGATACGACCTCAATAAGTTCAGTTTTATTCATAATATAGATCCTTTCCGTCCTAAAGACTTAGATTGTCGATAGTATAACATGATATTGTAATATGCGCAATCCATTGATGCATTTTCCTGTTCCTTGCCTGCAGATCCCGGTGCTTACTCGCGGTATCTTGTCTCCGCTCCGTCAGGTCTGCCTGCATGCGGGATCATCGGCACCATTTCAGCAGGGGCTACCAGACGAGCAGGAGCCCCTGCCCTGCAGAGACTTTTGTATATTGTTTACGTTTACTTTTGCGCCAGGAGTTCCGCCAATTCCGACATGATCTTCGGCGTATCGATGTTCTGCGGGCAGTGGCCCGTGCAGGCACCGCAGCCCACGCAATCCATGGGGGTGCCTTCCGTCGCGATGTCCTTCCAGCCGTGAAGCGCCCAGCGCCCGTCCACCTTATAGCTGTTGTAGAGCTTCAGGAACTCCGGAATGTTGATCTGGGCAGGGCACCCGTCCGTGCAGTACCGGCAGGCTGTGCAGGGCACTTGCAGCTGGCTGTGGAACAGGTCGCAGGCCTTCATGAGCAGTGCCATATCCTCTTCCGACAGGCCGTCGTCATCCGCGAAGGTGCCCAGGTTGTCGTTCATCTGCTCCATGCTCGACATGCCGCTGAGTATCACCTGCACCTGGGGCAGGCTCTTCACGAAGCGCAGCGCCCATGCGGATATGCTCCAGTCCGGGTGCCTGGCCTTCAGCAGCGCCTCCGCTTCCGGCGTAAGGCTGGAAAGGCGGCCGCCGCGAACAGGCTCCATGACCATGATAGGTATATTCCTTTCGGCAAGGATCTCATACTCCTCCTTTGTCGAGGAATAGTTCCAGTCGAAGTAATTCAGCTGTATCTGCGCAAAATCCCAGTCGTGATGGTCGGCGAACATGCGCAGCGTATCGGTGCCGGCGTGGCTGGAGAAGCCAAGATAGGTTATCTTCCCCTTCGCTTTCATATCCAGGAAATATTCGATCGCGCCGGAATCGATGTACTGCTTCGCGTTCCCGTCCATGACACAGTGGATGAGATAGAAATCGATATAATCCGTCTGCAGCCTTTCCAGCTGCTCGGCAAACACGGCCTTATAATCCGGATTCGCGCCGATATTGAATTTGGTGGCGAGATAGAAGCTGCCGCGCGGGTACTTTTTCATGCCCTCGCCGACGCACCTTTCGGAATCGCCGTTGTTGTAGACATACGCGGTATCATAATAATTGATACCCTGTTCATACGCCCTGTCCATCATCTCGTGTGAAGCCTTATAGTCGATGGGAGAACCCGGCTTACCTGGCTCTTGGGAAGGCAGGCGCATGTTCCCCAGGCCGAGCCTGGAAAGGCTGATGTCTCTGAATGCTTTGTACTTCATGCCGTTTTTCCTTTCTTTTGTCGATCCGTATGGCCTTGGGCAGTTAATAATGCAAGGTGAATATAGCCCATTTTTTGACAACTGTCAAGATTGATCAGCCTCTTTCGGCACGGTTCCTTCGAACCGCGTGCCGAGCATCCCGCAAACGAATCTCCCCCGCCGCGGCTGAACCTATGATGAGCACAGCGCCAAGTATCCCAAAGCCGCTCAGGCGCTCACCGAGTATCACTTGTGAGAGGACCAGGGCAAAGACAGGGTCGATATAGCTCAGTATAGCGGCAGACTGGGCTCCGAGCCCCTTCAGGCCGGCGAAATACAGCGCATAAGCAGCGCCGGTATGAACAACGCCAAGCAATATGACAAGCATTCCAGCGGTTCCGGTCAGAGATACGCTGCCCGGTTTTTCCGTAAAAAGCAGATACGGCACCATGACAAGAGCAGCGGCAAGAAGCTGTATGACAGTCTTCCCTACAGCATCGCCCTGCTTTATTTTCTGGTTCAGCAGGACGACCGCCGCATAAAAGGCCGCCGCGCCAAGCCCGCACAGGATACCCGCCATATCCTCTTCCCGCAGCCCGCCTTCTTCTGCCGCCCCGGATACGAGCACCATGCCGATCAGAGCAGCCGCGGCACAGAGAAGGCGCCGCAAAGTCAGCTTTTCCCGCAGTACCAGCGGAGAGAGCAGGATCACGATCGTCGGCTGCATGTAATAACTGAGCGTGGCAATCCCCACTGTGGTCCGGTTGTACGCCTCAAAGAGCAGCATCCAATTGATGCCGATAAAGGCGCCGGACAAGGCAAAAAGGCATACATTCCTTCTGCCCGCGAAGCAGAGCCTCATGCCGCGCAGCCTCGCGAATATCCACAGTGCCGCCGCGCCAAGGAGCCCGCGGGAAAAGGCCAGCATACCGGAAGGCAGCGGCACCAGACGCCGCAGGGGGCCAATCGTGCCGAATATCAGCATAGATGAAACGAACATGACAAGAGCCGGTATCCCTTTTCTCTTCATGCGGCTTCCTCCTTTCCCGTATCATGCCCTTCATTTGCACGGCATAGTCTGATTATAATACATCCCAACACCGAATACAAATCCCGGATGATCACTCGCCATTGAAACGGTACTGCTTGAGAGAACAGCCGTTTCATGGTATGATACCCAAGCGGGACCCCATCTCAAGCTGCTGCGATCCGGCAGACAGCCGCTCATTTTATCACAGGAGGAGCAAAACATGTTTTCACCTTATCTGGCATCCCGGCATGAGCTGTGCCGGCAGCTGCTCACACGGCTTAAAGACCGGTATGAGTATGTTTCCATACTCGGCAAGCATATCACCGGCCGCACCGTCCGTGTGACAACGGCTTCCACCTTCGTCGGAGAAACGCAGGAAAAGCAATGCGGTTTTGTGGTAAAGCTGTATAACGGAAGCGCCTATTCCGAGTATTCCTTCACGGATATCACGCAGGGCAGCATCGACGGGCTTGAAAAAGCCATCATAGCCTCTGCGGATCTCCCGGAAGAGCTCCTCGAGCAGCACGCCGATATGCGCTGCCTTTCCGACGAGCCCCTCATCAGGGATTTTTCCCGTCCGATCGGCGGCAGCCCTCTGCCCGTACCGCAGCTCATCGAAAAGCTTTCAGCCCTGCGCGACAAGGTGCAGTCCGTTTCAGGCAAGATCGTACAGGCCATCATGAACTACACGGATTACGAGGTATCCGCCCTGTTCCTCTCCAAAAACAGAGAGCTTAAGCAGGATTACGGCTGGTGCTCGATCATGGGCGCTGCCGTAGCCCGGGAAGGCTCCACCGTGCAAAATGCCAGGGATGTGGCCGCCTGCAACGACTACGAAGAGGTATTCCGCCTGATGGAGCAAAAGGCGGAACAGATCGGCCGCCTTGCGGAGGAGCTGCTGAGATCCGAGCTCATCAAGCCGGGCGTTTACGATATCATCACAGCCCCTTCCATTACCGGGCTCATCGCCCACGAGGCTTTCGGCCACGGTGTAGAGATGGATATGTTCGTAAAGCACCGCGCAAAAGCGCGCCGATATGTCGGAAAACCCGTAGCGTCTCCCCTCGTCACCATGCATGACGGCGCCGCTGCCGTCGTATCCTGCGTGGGGTATTTCTTCGATGACGACGGGGTATTGGCGCAGGATACAGTCATCATAAAGGACGGTATCCTGGAAAAGGGCATCTCCGATGCCGTCAGCGCCGCCCAGCTCGGCACGGCGCCTACCGGAAACGGCCGGAGGCAGGATCCTTCCCGCAAGGCCTATACCCGCATGACAAATACCTTCTTCGCACCCGGCAGCGATAAGCTGGAGGATATGATCGCCTCCGTAAAGCACGGTTACATGCTGTTCCAGACCTCAAACGGCATGGAAGACCCGAAAAACTGGAATATCCAATGCGTCGCCCAGTACGGCCGCGAGATAGAAGACGGCAGGTTCACAGGCAGGACCGTGGCGCCGGTCGTCATGTCCGGCTATGTGCCGGATCTCCTCATGTCCATCTCCATGGTATCCGATACCTGGGAGGTCATCGGCAGCGGCCACTGCGGCAAGGGATATAAGGAATGGGTGCCCGTCAGCGACGGCGGCCCTTATCTGAAAGCGAGGTGCAAACTGGGATGACAGATAAATTCATAAAAGCCCTTTCAAGTGCGGAAGGCGTGGCCGACTGGAAGCTGACCGAAACGAACACACTGTCCCGGGAACTGTTCTATGTGCTCGATAAGCTGGAGACGAGCCGCACAGCCGATATCACCGAATACCAGGCAACCGTCTATACAGATAAAGATGGAAAACGCGGCAGCGCGTCCTTTTCC
>DBXA01000125.1:9807-13791 GCA_002309235.1 Christensenella sp. UBA1224
GTATACGCCGCCTCGTTCGCCATGAACCCGTATTACGATCTGCCGGGAAAAGAAGAGCTTCCGGCTGCAGAGGAAGGGGCCGGCCTTGCAGATACGCCGTTTGACGAGCTCATCACCCGGGTCGTCAGGGCTGTATTTGCCGCCGACACCTATCGGGAAGGCATGCTCAGTGCCACGGAGTTCTTCCTCACAAAGACGGCACGCCGTGTGGTCAATTCCCGCGGGACTGATGTCACATCTGTCACAAGCGCGGGCCGCGTGGAGCTGATCCCCTCCTGGGAGAAGAACGGCGATGAGGTCGAGATCTACCACATGATGGATTTCTCCTCCTTTGACGCGGAAGCCATCACAAAAGAGGTCGATGAGCAGCTGAGGCTCGCCCGGGCCCGCTTTGAGGCAAAGCCTCTGCCGGTAAAAGAAGGCCTGAAGGTCATCATACAGGATGACGATGCCGGCAGACTGTTCTCTTACTTCACAGGCGACCTCAGCTATGCCGCAAAGTATATGAAGAGCAATAAATCCGAACCCGGTGACTGCGTACAGGGAGATGATATCACGGGCGACAGGCTCACACTGCGCCTGGTGCCTTATTACCCGAACGCTTTCGCCTCACACCCCTTCGATGATGACGGTGTGATCCTGCACGATACCCTGCTCATCGACAACGGCATTGCAGCTGCCCGCCATGGCTCCTGGCAGTACGGACGATACCTGGGCATTGAAAGGCCTACCGGCGTACTCCCGGTCACGGTCGTCGAGCCCGGTACAAAGAGCTTTGACGAGATGGCAAAAGAGCCTTATGTGCGCTGCGTCCGATTCTCCGGACTGCAGGTGGAACCCAATTCCGGCTACTTTGGCGGCGAGGTACGCCTTGGCTTCTACTTTGACGGAAAGAAGGAGATCCCCGTAACAGGCTTTTCCATATCCGGCAATATGAACGTGAGCCGCGGGACCATGCGCCTTTCCTCCGAAACGGTCACCCGGAGCCGCTACCACGGCCCGAAATACCTGGAGATCCCCGATATGACGATACTGTAGAGACCGATGTAAGGTAAATCGGATCCTGATGCCATTCCGAATTTGTATGAGACAAACAGCTGCGGCAGCCTGACATCAGCAAGCTTGAAAAGCGCGGAGGTCATTTACAAAAGTCCGTACAGAGACGAAAAAACAGTCTCTGAGAGGATTTTCGCAATCGACCTCCGCGGCCTCATTTAGACGGATATGGTCCCAAGCCTTGCGAACGGATCAACGTTCACCTGCCATTTCCTCCAGCGCTTCCAGCACCCAGCGGAAGCGGCTGTCGTCCACATCGTACCAGATGGTGCAGTCCGCACCGATCACAAGCCCGTTGGCATTGCCGTAGGCACGCGCGTAATCCCGGACGGTCTTTTTCGCAAAGGTTTTGACTTCTTCCCTGGTCCCGGCGGAATGCAGAAGCTTGCCCGGGCGGTTGTCAAAGCCGCCTATGACCGTCTTTCCGCCAAAGAACTTTTTGCCCTCGACAAGGTCCATGCCCTCGATAAAGATTGCCCAGTTGAAAGCCTTTGCGGGGTAATCCTTCCAGATCTCCAGGTTGTTGGCATCGCCTGCCCATCCGCACAGGTGCGCGATGTTCATATCGCGTATCTCCCGGGCGCCGTTTAACACCGCAAGATCGCTCGGTGCGACGATCGCTGCGTATTCCTCCGGAGAAAAGCGCCATTTTTCGCCGCCCTGCAGCGCCATGTAAATGCCTGTGCAGCCGCCCTCCGTGAGAAGGGCACGCGTCAGCTCCAGCACATCCTCCGAAATGATCTTCAGCCCCTCAAGCACGCTTTCCCTGTCGTCCTTCAGATGCTGCATGACCATTTGTTCGCGGTCCCCATGCCGCATCAGGGAGAACGGCGCAAATATATTATAGAAAGTGCAGCAGTCCCCCTGCAGGGCGTCGTTGATCCTTTTGACTCTGTCCAGCTGGCCTGTATAGTAAAGGCTGTTCTTCCCTCCGTGCGGGATATGCCGCCAATCGGATGCGGTCTTCACACCGGAGTAATCCGCAGGCGCGTCATACCCGTCCGACATGATCTTCATATAATCGACACCGGTGGATCTGTAGTAGTCCATATGCGCCTTCAGGCCGTTGTCACTGCCGATCTTCTCGTTGAAGTGATACCAGAAGCTGAACGGGACCCTGTCAACGCTTTTCCCGTTGAACGCATTTTCCAATCTTTCTTTTTTATTCATATGCACACCTCCCGAATGATCCTTTCCTTGTCATTATAGCACCTCCGGCCGGCATAATTCATAGTAAAAAAAACGGTTTCCTCTGTTTTCACTGCCTCTCCTGGCATATCAATGATTAATCCAGCCGTCAACNNGCTGTTTTTGGCCGTTCACCGCTGGATTAGTCGTCCAATAATACTCTTTGTCTGAAAAAACTAAAAGAACAAATCGTCCATCGTTACAACGTTGACGAATGCCCCGCTGTATTCGTTTTGAATCAATCCATATGTCGTAATAAGCGTGCTATAAACAGAAATCTTTGGGGAAACCATTTTCCTGATCCGCTCCGGTCTGCTCAGCAGTACCCTGTAATACTTTTTATCCACTATGAAATCTTCACTTGTAAACTTGATCTCGCACATATTGATAACGTTGTCATTGCGCTGGATCAACAAATCGATCTGCGTTCCTTCTTCGTCATCCCCTCTTTTGGACCATGCTGAGGTTGACGTGATAATACCCGATATGCCTAAAGCTTGCTTGATCTGACCTATATGATTAAAGCATACATTTTCGAAAGCAAAGCCCCGCCAGGTAACTACCGGCTGTGCGTTCACATTCTGCTGCCAGAATATTCCGTTTTCCTTCGCCTGGTTCTGAACAAAATGCTGATAAAACAGGCAAAACGGATCAACAAGCTTATAGTGCTCCTCCCGTTTTGTCAAGCCGAACGGAACATACTTTATAATAAAATCACTGGACAGTAAGGCATTCAGGTGCTTGGACAGCGTTCCACCTTCTTTTATCCCCAGTTTATCGACGATCTCCTTTCTCGTGTAACCGGAATTTCTCGTATTCAAAAAACGAACAATGGCCTTTATGACTTCCGGATTTGCGAAAACAGAATCAAAGAGGCGGTCATATTCATTTCTCAGCGCTCCGTTTCCCGAAAAAAGAAGTTTGTCCACATTTTGCGAAAGGCTCAGTTCTTTATCCATATAACCGAGATAGTACGGTATCCCGCCAAAGATCATATAACTCTGTGTGATATCGTACCGTGAAAACTTCACTGCCCTGCTGCGGTAAAATTCTTCGCATTCACGCAGCGTGAAAGGCGAAAGTTTTATTTCATATGTGACCCTTCCGTATAACCCGCCATGATTATTGATCAGTGTATCCAATACCCATGAATTTGCGCTTCCGCACACGACGACCATCAGGTTTTTCCGATGACATCCCCAAGTATTCCAGAACCCTTCAAAAGCCCTTAAAAAACCGGATCTCGGACTGTCAAGCCAGGGCAGTTCATCCAGAAATACCAGCTGCCTGGACCCGTTATCGATCTTCTGAAGAAACTTTTCCAACAGGAAAAAAGCATCCAGCCAGTTTGACGGCCTTTGGCACGGTTCCATGCCTTGAAGTTCCAGTGAGTTGTAAAAATGGTTCAGCTGTTCCCGGAGAAGGCCTTTTGTCTCCGTATCCGCCGGGGACAGGCCCGCATGCCTGAATGTGATACGTCCGGAAAAAGTCTCATCCACCAGGAAAGTTTTGCCTACACGGCGCCTTCCGTAAACAGCAACAAGTTCGGGGCGCCCGCTGTCATATAATCGGTTCAGTACTTTCGTTTCATAAGCTCTGCCAATCATAATACCCCCGCTCTCTCTTTAATCAGCGGCGAAGATCCTTTTTAATCGCTTCACCGCTGATTTAATTCACATTCATAGTATACTGAAAATTTATCCAGCGGTCAACTGCTGTTTTTGGCCGTTCACCGCTGGA
>DBXA01000062.1:0-19472 GCA_002309235.1 Christensenella sp. UBA1224
TGGGGAGCGGTTCCTATGATATACTTCTGTACGAGAATGTATCCGGGTCCAAATACTCTTCGGCAGGGAAGATCAGCCTGAGCGTCAAGCTGAGCGATGAGGACGTATGCTTCCTGTATCCGAACCAGTATGTCAATTATACGCAGCTGACAGAAGCCGTGAAGCAGGCCGATATCGTATGCGAAGGACTTGCCGGTGAAGAAGCTTACCAGGCGGTCTGCAAGTATATGAAAACGCATTTCGGATATGATTATATCAAGGCGCTTACCATCAAGGCGGGTGTCCTTCCGGATATCGACGGCGCTTGGGCGAAGAACCTGGGGATATGCCAGGATCTTTCAGCTATTACATGCTGTATGCTGCGGACACAGGGCGTGACCGCTAAGATGATGATCGGGTATGCGGACAAGAATTACCACGCTTGGGTCACGGCGATCATCGACGGCAAGGAATATTTCTTTGATCCTACCGCGGCAGTGAATGCCATTTCAGGCGTGAAAGCTTATTCTGTAGAGCGTTTTTACTGAAGACGGGAGTGGAAGACGATGTTTGGGAACAAGAAGACAAAACAGGGCATTTCCGCGGCGGAGCTGAGTACATTCTGCGGACAGGTGGCGCTGATACTGGAAGGCGGGCTGCCTTTATACGACGGTATGGAGACCCTTGCCGGGGCAGACAGCGCATCCGGGAACGCCGAACTCTACCGGGAAGCCAGCAGGAGGGTGACGGAGACGGGTTCCCTCTACGAGGCGCTGAAGGCAGACGGGCACTGGCCTGCCTACCTGGTTGAAATGACGGGCATTGGTGAACGCTCCGGCCAGCTGGAAAAGGTGATGCGGGGGCTGGAGACTTATTATGCGCGTGAAGACCGCATACGGTCTTCCGTTGTAAGCGCGGTCACTTATCCCCTTGTTCTCGGGGTATTGCTCGTTGTGATCGTGCTGATACTGCTTTGGAGGGTACTGCCGGTGTTCCGGCGCGTTCTGGAAAGCATGGGTGTGGGCATGTCATCTGCGGGCAGCACGCTTATGCATATCGGAACTGTAGTAGGCTGGATCGTACTGGCGCTGATCGTACTGGCGGTGCTGGCTATACTGGCTATAGCGGTGCTCATGCGGACAGGGCGGCGAGAGAAAGTGCTCTCCTTCCTGACAAATGTATTCCCACCGCTTCGGAGCCTCAGGAGGAAGCTTTCAGCTTCCCGTGTATCCGGCGTGCTTTCGATGATGCTCTCATCCGGTTTTCCGATGGATGAGGCTCTTGAAATGACGGGGAATGTTCTCGAAGATGCGGCGGCGGCGGAGAAGGTGCGCGGGATCCGCAAGGAACTTGGTACGGAAGCATCCTTTGCGGATGCCATCATATCCGCGGGGCTGTTTGATGAATTGCATGGCCGGATGATCCGCATGGGCAGTGCTGCAGGCCGTGAGGATCAGGTGCTGGGAAGGCTTTCGGAACTGTACGAGGAGCAGGCGGAAAGCGATATCAGCCGCCTGGTCTCCATTATAGAACCTACGCTTGTGGCGCTTCTCTCAGTGGTGATCGGCGCGGTGCTGCTCTCTGTGATGATGCCGATGGCCGGTATACTTTCAAGCCTCTGATGCAGGGGGATCGTTCGTATGAATAAAAGGGATATCCTGAAGCTGTTTCTGGCAGCTCTTGTGCTGGCAGCTGCCGTGCTCGGGATCTCACGGATAGAAAAAGCCCAGGGACAAAACGAGACGGAACTTGTGCGCAGGGCCGTGAAGGATGCTGCCATGACCTGCTATGCCGTGGAAGGCGCATATCCGGCGGATGTGGAATACCTCCGAACGAATTACCGTCTCGCTTATGATGAAGAACGCTACTTTATCACCTATGAAGCATTTGCCTCAAACCGCATTCCGGATATTTGGGTGACGGAGAGGGGGGCCAAGTAATGGCTAAAATGCGGCAACCGGGAAGTCATGCCGTTGCGGGTGTCTTTGTGTTCCTGCTATTGGGCATTTTTGCCGTCATGGCTACAGTTATGGTATTGATGGGCGTAAAAGCTTATCGCGCGGCGGTAGAACGCGGGTCGGAGCACAACGAAAGGCGAATTGCCTCCTCTTACCTGCGCAGTATGCTGCGCGCGGAAGACAAGCAGGACGGCGTGTATCTGGAGACGATTGACGGGGTTGAATGCATCTCACTGAGGGATGTCTACGATGGAGAGGAATTCGTAACGCGGATTTATGTATATGACGGAATGCTGCGTGAATGGTTTACCTCCGCGGAGGAGCCTTTCATACCTGCAGACGGAGAGGATGTCTGTCCTGCGGATGCCATGACGGCAGAGCTTTCCGGGGATGGGGTGCTTACAGTGCGTCTCCGGAAGGACGATACATGGAACGAAGTCATCTGTTCGCTGCGGGCGGCGGTCCAGTCAGGAGTTGATTGATATGAAAGTAAGAAGTCGCAGCAATGTCCTGCTTGTGGAACTCCTGATCGTTGTGATGTTCTTTATGCTGGCATCGTGCACGCTTCTGCAGGTATTTGCGGCGGCGAGCGGTGAAAGCCGTCGGGCAGAGGAGATCGCCCGGGCCGCAGCGGATGCGCAGAATATTGCAGATCAGGTGTATGTGAGCGAGGATATTCCCGCGCTGATGGAGAAACTTGCGTTCCGCGAGGACGATGGCTGCTGGCTGCGGGAAGATGAGGACTATCAGATACGTGTGACAGCGGAAGAGCAGCTGCGCCCGGCAGGTATCTGGCTGGCACGTGAAATAAGTGTGATCGCTCAGGACGGGGAGGTACTGGTCTGCCTGCCCTGCTCCCGTTATCAGGAGGTGCCGCAATGAAACGACAAAGCGGTATCAGCCTGGGACCAGGCGCTTCTTCCCTGATATTGATATTCGTGGTATTGAGCCTGAGTATTTTGGGCATACTCTCCCTCATGACCGGCCGGAATGACAGGAATCTGAGCGAGCGAAGCGTCGAGGTGATCGAGGCTGTCTATCGGTTGAATGAACAGGCTGAATCAACGCGCGCTGAAATAGATACTGTCCTTGCGGCTTGTTCTCAGCAGGCATCTAATGAGGCGGATCGCCTTACGGCTATGGAATCCCTTCTTCCGGAGGGCGTGACACTGGAGGAGGGAAGGATCTGCTGGACGGAAACGGACGGCACACGCATACTGGTCTGCGCGCTGGAGGCAGAGCCCATCGGATCGGAAGTACGATCCCGGTGGGTAGAGCATACGATGGTCTCGGATATCGCAATTGATATGGAGGATTTTGACGAATGATGGAATTGACCGAACTCCTCAGTCAGGCGGTCACTCTTGAGGCTTCTGATCTGTTTATCATACCAGGCGCATGTATAACAGTAAAGGTTGAGAATTACATGCGCTCCCTTACGGAAACCCGGCTTTCCCCGGAGGAGACAGAGAAGCTGGTGCGCGGTATGTACAGCTTCGCCAGGCGGGACTTCACGCACCTGGAGCAGGAGAAGGATGATGATTTTTCCTTTGCTATCCCGGATGTGAGCCGGTTTCGCTGCAATGCCTATATCCAGCGCGGCACTGTTGCCGCGATCTGCCGCATCGTAAAATTCGAATTGCCGGATCCGCAGACGCTGGGTTTGCCCAATGTCGTGATGGATCTTGCGAACCTGCGAAGCGGGATGGTGCTCGTTACAGGTCCTGCCGGAAGCGGCAAGAGCACAACGCTTGCGTGCCTGGTGGATAAGATCAATTCCACTCGCAGCGCCCATATCGTTACGATCGAGGATCCGATCGAATACCTGCACAGGCATAAACGATCGCTTGTCAGCCAGCGCGAGGTGCCGAATGACGCTTCCTCATTTGCGCGCGCCTTGCGTGCCGCGCTGCGCCAGGCTCCGGATGTTGTGCTGCTCGGTGAAATGCGTGATCAGGATACGATAAGTACCGCGATAACGGCGGCCGAGACCGGTCATCTCGTACTCTCTTCCCTGCATACGGTCGGAGCGGCAAAGACGGTAGACCGCATCGTGGATACTTTCCCTGCGGAACAGCAGTCTCAGATACGTATGCAGCTTTCCATGGTGCTCAAGGCAGTCGTTTCGCAGCGCCTTGTCCCTACTATGGAGGATAAGCGTATATCCGTGTTCGAGGTGATGACGGTCACCCCCGCTATCCAGAATATGATCCGTGAAGGCCGTGCGCACCAGATCGATAATGTGATCTACGGCGGCAGCGATAAAAACATGCTGTCGATGGATAATGAACTTTCGCGCCTGGTGCGTGAGAAACGCATTACCAGGGAAACGGCTCTGCTCTTCGCCTCGAATCCGGAAACCCTTGCAAAACGAATATGACGGCAAAAACGGGCAGTATATGAGTGTAAACCGTCGGGAGAAGGTCTCAGGTCTATCCTTGAGGCTTACCCGACGTTTTTTTATACTCTTATAGAAAAGTTTTGGAAAGCTTTTTCATAAACCCGCCCGGATCCTCTGCAAACGGGTACTCAGGGTGCCGTGTGTAAGGACGGAAATAGACAGATAAGCATGCCGTCTGATATAATGGGTAACAAGAGAATAAGGCATTTCTATAGAAGGATACTTCAGGAACAGTGTCATTCCTGTATTGCATGCCCGAGGACAGAATGGGCACGGCTCGGAAAAGGCTGCAAAATGTACCGATAAATCATGGGGAAGCAGCATGGGTTGAGGATCGAAGGAGGACGGGAATATGAAGGAAACCCGGTATGGACAAACAGGATATATTTGTCGGGCATGCATTATACTACTGTGTCTTTTGCTTCTGTGTCCCTTTTCCTTTCGTGCCGATTCTGCTGCCGAGGGAAATGCCTCCGATACAGTCCGCGTCGGATATTATGAAAATGAGGTCTTTCAGGAAGGCGCGCGTGAAGGAGCGGTCAAAACGGGATATGCATATGAGTACTATCGGAAGCTTTCAGAGTATACCGGATGGAAGTATGAATATGTGTATGGCGGATACAGCGAACTCTATCAGATGCTTTTAGATGGCAGGATAGATCTTCTGGCCGGTCTTGCCTGGAAGGAAGAACGGGCCGGACTGATAGGCTATCCGGACGCCATTATGGGGAATGAGGCTTATTACCTTGTAAAGCATGATTCGGAGACAGGCATTACTGCGGATCCTTCCACACTGAACGGAAAGAAGATCGGTGTCCTCGACAGCGTGATAGTCGGTGTGCTGAACCGGTATCTGGAAGATTGTGATGTGGAAGCGGAAGTCGTTATCTATCCGGATCATGGGCAGCTCTTTGAAGCGTTTGACTCAGATGAGCTGGATGTATATGTGGCGGAAAGCGATGGAGCGAACAACAGGGAACACGCGGTGGTGCTGAATGCATTCGGCTATTCGGATTACTATCTCTGCGTGAATATCAGGCGGCCTGACTTGCTGGCTGAACTTAACGAAGCGCAGATGTTCTTGGCTGCGGAAGAGCCTAACTACCTGAGTTCCCTCAGAGCGAGGTACTATTCTGTCAGTGTTACATCACATGCTTTCTCTGCGGTTGAGCGCGAATGGATGCAAACGCATGATACGCTCTGCATCGGTTACCTTGAAAATTATCTTCCGTACAGCGATACGGATGAACAGGGAAACGCGACCGGACTGGTCAGGGATATCATCTCTGAGATACTTGATTCGCTTGGCATATCGGATATAAAGGTTACTTATAAAGGATACAAAAGCTATGACGATATGATCAGGGATATGGATACAAGCGCGATAGACGCGGCTTTTCCTGTAGGAGGCGGGTTGTACTATTCCGAAGAAAACGGGATATACCAGTCCAACGTGGTTGCCTCGGCAGCTACGGAGATCGTATTCAGGGGGACATACGGTAAAGATACCACGAGCCGCTTCGCTATCAATGAGAACAACCGGATGCAGTATTATTACGTTGTGACGAATTACCCGGAAGCGGATATCGTGTTTTATCCTTCGATCGATGACTGCCTGTCTGCCGTTCTTGCCGGAAAAGTCAGCTGCACGACCCTTAACGGCCTGCGTGCCAATGAAATCCTCAGGAACAGCAGGTACAAGGCGCTTTCCCTTCACCAGGCGAACAAAAAGGACGACCGATGCTTTGGTGTGCAGATAGGCAATGAAGGGCTGCTGAAGCTTCTGAACCGGGGTATCAATGTGATCGGCAGCGACTATGCGCAGAACCTTGCGTACCGGTACAGCGCGGATCTGTATACATATCGTTTTACGGATATGCTGCGGGATCATATGGCCTTTTTTGGGTCTGCGGTCCTGGTAACAGCGGGGCTTGCGATCTTCTTTCTGATCCGTGACATCAAACGTACCAAAGTGGATGTAGCGGAAAAAGAAACCGCACGTCTTAACCTTGAACAGAAAAACCGGGAACTTGCTGAAAGCCAGGAAGCCCTTTCCAATGCCCTGGCTGCGGCTGAACATGCCAACAGGGCGAAAACGGTATTTCTGAATAATATGTCACATGATATACGTACGCCTATGAACGCAATTGTCGGGTTTACCGCTCTTGCGGCTGCTCATATAGATAACAAGGAACAGGTACAGGATTACCTCAGCAAGATTTCCGTATCCAGCCAGCATCTTCTTTCATTGATCAATGATGTACTGGATATGAGTCGGATCGAGAGCGGGAAAATGACGATCGAGGAGGCTGAAGTTCACCTGCCGGATCTGATCCATGATCTCAGGACCATCATTCAGGCAAATGTTACCGCGAAACAGCTGGATTTCTTTGTCGATACGCTGGATGTCAAAAATGAGGATATCATAGTAGACAAACTTCGTCTCAACCAGGTCCTTCTGAACATACTGTCAAATGCGATCAAGTTTACACCAAACGGCGGAACGATCAGCTTTCGCGTGATCGAAAAGCCGCTGCCCACGGAAGGATATACCGGTTTTGAATTCCGCGTAAAGGATAACGGTATCGGCATGAGCAAGGAATTCCAGAAAACGATATTTGAAGCCTTTACCCGGGAGAAGAGCAGCACCGTAAGCGGTATACAGGGTACCGGATTGGGGATGGCGATCACAAAGAATATCGTAGATATGATGGGCGGGACGATCCGTGTCAACAGTACGGAAGGCAAAGGCAGTGAGTTTGTTGTTTCCATTCCCTGCAAGATCAGCGCATTGCCGACCAGTTTCGAGCAGTTGCCGGAACTTGACGGGCTTCGCGCTCTCGTTGCGGATGACGATACGGATACGTGCCTTTCCGTATGCGCTATGCTCAGGGAGATCGGCATGAGGCCGGACTGGACGAATTACGGCAAGGAGGCTGTGATCCGCTCCAGGGAAGCACTGGAACAGAAGGATGAATTCAAAGCATATATAATCGATTGGATGCTGCCTGACCTCAACGGGATCGAAACGGTACGGAGGATCCGTAAATTGATCGGCGACGGCGCGCCGATCATCATCCTGACTGCCTATGACTGGGCAGATATCGAAGCAGAAGCACGGGAAGCTGGTGTTACCGCATTTTGTTCTAAACCGCTCTTTATGTCGGAATTGCGAAACGTGCTCGCACAGCCATTCCGCACCGCTCAAAAGGCTGATAAAGAGGAGATAACGCATGATTTCACCGGCAGGAGGATATTGCTTGCTGAAGATAATGAGATGAACCGTATGATCGCTCTTGCAATCCTGGAAGGCGTAGGTTTTGCTGTCGAGATCGCCTGCGACGGCCTGGAAGCTGTCGAAAAGATGAAGGAAAATCATGCGGGGTATTACGATATAGTCCTGATGGACATCCAAATGCCGCATATGGACGGCTATGAAGCTGCAAAGCAGATCCGTATGATGGAAGATCCACTGAAATCAGGTATTCCTATCATTGCCGTTACCGCGAATGCATTTGAAGAAGACCGCAAGGCTGCCCTGGAAGCCGGTATGAACGGACACCTTGCCAAACCCTATGACATTGCTGAGATCATGCGGACACTGAAGACCATATTGTCGTGAACAGGGGGATTCTCAGATGGACACAAAGAGGAACAGGACAGCCGCAATAGCCGTGATCGGCGGGCTTATCGTGGTCCTTATACTTGTCTTCGGAACTCTCTGGACCGGTCACAGTGCAAAAAAAGATACGGAGGATGCAGTTCGTTCTGTCAGCTTACTGTACCTGGATGAGCTTGCCGGCAGAAGGGAACAGGTGGTTGAAGGAAATTTGAAAAGCCGGATCCATGATCTGAGTGTCGCCCTCAATCTGATGAGCGACGCTGAGGAATCGCCTGAAGTCGCTGAAAGAAAAGGGAAACTGTACAGCCTTCAGGTGGATTTGAACGCACCTTTTTTCCAGATGATGCTTCTCTTCAGCAGCGACCACGAAAAAGATGAAGGTCTTGAGCTTGAAATCCCTATGCTTATAGATATCCTCCGACGCCTTTTTCCGAACACGGAATATGTGTTTTACAGCAATGATATTATCCTGGCTTTGGTCGCGTCGGGAGAAGGGGATCGTGCACATTATTGTGAAATCATCCTCGATGAGATGCGTTCACTACTGCAGAAAAAGCAAGGGATCATCTGCCATGTTTTATGTACGAGCGTTTGTGGCGGGATCGCTGAAGCACGTGGAAGGTTCAATTGCCTGCGCAGTGCTGTCCGGTATGGATTCATCATACCGCCGTGGAAGATCGAGAGTATTGAAGATATCGAGATGCATTTGGAAAGCGGCCGGGAGTTGGTATCTGATGCAAAGGATAAGATCCTGTATCTCTGCAGCCAAGCGGATGCAAAAGGTGCCTGTGATGCAGCTGAAGCATTGTTCAGTAGTATTTCCATATACGCAAATCCCGAGCGACTTCTGGATTTCTTTTTCGCACAAATGATTGCGTCATTGGAATTCGATTTCCTGAAAGAAGACAACATGTCTGATAGACTGCATTCTCTCTTTCAGGAGTTTTACACCGGGTATTGCGAAAAACGTGACTACTATGCCCTCAAAGGCAGTCTGACAGATATCTTGTCCACACTTTGTGAAGAGATCTCAAGTAACCGCATGAAAGCACGCAGCGGGAAGATGCAGGCGGCAAAAGAGTATATCTCTAATCATTTCATGCAGGACATTTCTCTTGAAGATGTTGCACAGGCAGCGGGATTAAGCGCAAGCTATTTCTCCAGCCTCTTTGCCGATGTGGAGGGCACCACATTTAAGGAATACCTAACGCGTGTACGCATCCATCATGCGTCAGCCATGTTGATCGATGGCGGGTTTCCGTTTGAGGAGATTATGAAGCAGTGTGGCTTTACCAATACAGCCACGTTTTACCGTGTGTTCAAACGCAACACGGGATATTCACCGCGACAGTACCATAATCGCTTTGCTGAACAAAAGGATGAGGAATGATTCACGATTTCTTTGGAGAAATGCCGCAGCGCCATCCCGGGCAATTACTCGGTGGATGGGCGCATAGTGAAGCGCTTCCTCTACAAGGGCCTGTCCCCTGTGGAGGAGCCGCTGGTGACGAAGGAGATCTGCGCGGAGGAGGAAGGGCTGTGAAGAAACCGAATGTGATCCTGATCATGACGGACGACCAGGGCTATGGGGACCTCAGCTGCATGGGGGCGACGGATTTCGTCACGCCCCATCTGGACAGGATGGCGCGCGAGGGAACGCGCTTTTCCTGCATGTATTCCAATTCCCCCGTGTGCTCGCCATCCCGGGCTTCCCTCCTGACCGGGCGCTATCCCGGCTATGCGGGCGTGCGCGCCATCCTGGCAGGGCACAGGCGGGCTTCCGGACTGACGGGAGAGGTGCCGACGATCGCCACGGCCCTGCGGGACATCGGCTATCGCACCGGCCTGAGCGGGAAATGGCATCTGGGCCTCAAACCCGAAGCCCGGCCCAACGCCAACGGGTTCGAGGAATTCAACGGCTTCCTGGCCGGCTGCATCGATTATTACTCCCATATCTTCTACTGGGGCATGGCGGACGGCCACACCGACCCGACGCACGACCTGTGGGAAAACGGGAAGGAAGTATACGCGAACGGCGAATACATGACCGAGCGCATCACCCGCAAGGCGGTCGAGTTCATCCGCGCGCACCGCGACGGGCCGTTCTTCCTCTATACCGCCTACAACGCCCCGCATTATCCCATGCACGCCCCGGAGAAATATCTGCAGCGCTTTGCGCACCTGCCCTGGGACAGACGCATCATGGCCGCGATGATCTCCGCCGTGGACGACGGCGTGGGCGAGATCCGCGCGGAGCTGGAGCGGCAGAGCCTGCTGGAGGACACGATCATCTACTTCCAGAGCGACAACGGCCCCTCCCGCGAGACCAGGAACTGGCTGGACGGCACGGAGGATCCCTATTACGGCGGGACATCCGGCATCTTCACGGGGCACAAATACAGCCTGTTCGAGGGCGGCATCCGCGTCCCGGCGATCGTCAGCTGGCCGGGACATATCACCGCCGGGCGCGTCATCGATTCCCCGCACGCGGCGATGGATGTCTTCCCCACCATGCTGGAAGCGTGCGGCGGGGACGTTTCCCGTTATGCCCTGGACGGCGAGAGCATGCTCGGCATGCTGCTTGGCGGCGCGGAAACCGCGCACGAGGCGATCTACTGGGAGATGGACCAGCAGACGGCCGTGCGCAAAGGAAAATACAAGCTGGTGCTCAACGGCCGCCTAGTCGAGGGCGAAGAGCCCAGGGCGCCCATCTTCCTGTCCGATCTGGAAAAGGATCCGGGAGAGCGCCGCAACCTGGCGGAAGAATTGCCGGGATTGACCGCCTCCCTGCAGGAAGAAGCGCTTGCGTGGCGAAAAATGATGGAGGAGAACTGGGAAAAGCAGTTCGCGGATCATTACCGAAACCTCACCTGAGCGAAGGGAAGGGAGTGTTGCTGTTTGCGCGCCGTCATCATGATGTATGATTCCCTCAACCGCCATATGCTGGAGCCGTACGGCGGCCAGCTGGCGCACACGCCGAATTTCACCCGGCTGGCCGGGCATACCGCCCAGTTCGACGTCTGCTACGCGGGCTCGCTGCCCTGCATGCCGGCCAGGCGCGAGATGCACACCGGCAGGTACAATTTCCTGCATTCCTCCTGGGGGCCCATCGAGCCCTATGACGATTCCATGCCGCAGATCCTGGACCGGATGGGCGTGCACACCCATCTTTGCAGCGACCATTCGCACTACTGGGAGGACGGCGGCGCGACGTACCACAACCGCTATTCCACGTGGGAGGGCTTCCGCGGGCAGGAGGGCGACCGCTGGAAGGGCGTCGCCGGCGATGTCAAACCGGAGGAGAACCTCATCCATTTCGACGGGTACCGCAGCAAGCTCTTCCGCCAGGATACGATCAACCGCCGCTACATGCCCGAGGAGAGCCAGCACCCGCAGACGCGCACAGTCGACGCGGGCCTGGAATTCATCGACACGAACGCCGGAAACGACGGGTGGCTTCTACAGATCGAATGCTTCGACCCGCACGAGCCCTTCTTCTCGTATGAAAAGTACAAAAAGCTCTATCCGCATAAGTACGACGGGCCGAAGTTCGACTGGCCGGACTACGCGCCGGTGGGCCAGACGCCCGAGGAAATTGCCCACGCGCGGTATGAGTACGCAGCGCTTTTGTCCATGTGCGACGCCTCCCTGGGCAGGGTCCTGGACGTGTTCGACGAAAAGGACCTGTGGAAGGACACGATGCTGATCGTCTGCACCGACCACGGCTACATGCTGGGCGAGCACGGGTTCTGGGCGAAGAACTATATGCCGCCGTATGAGGAGGTCGTCCACACGCCCCTGTTCATCTGGGACCCCCGCAGCGGCGTCCGGGCGCAGAGGAGAAAAAGCCTTGTGCAGACGATCGATATCCCCGTGACGCTGCTGCGCTATTTCGGCGCTGCGGTCCCCGCGGACATGCAGGGGCACGACCTCGCAAGCACGGTGGCGGACGACACGCCCGTGCGGGAGGGCGCGCTGTTTGGCTGGTTCGGGCGGCACGTGTGCTATACGGACGGCCGGTACACGTACTTCTGTGCACCGGTCCCGGGCAACAGCCCGCTGTACGATTACCGCCTGATGCCCACGCACATGGCCTGGATGTTCCAGCCGTCCGAGCTTGCCGGGGCGGAGCTGTATACGGGCTTCCGCTTCACGAAGGGCTGCCCGGTGCTGCGCTGTCCGGCGCGCGCGGGCGATATCCTCACCGATCTCTGGGCGGGAGGCGACTGGCTGTTCGACCTGCGGGAGGACCCGGGCCAGCTCCATCCGCTCGACGACCCGGCCATGAAAGCGCGCCTGAAGGAGAAGATCGACGCACTCATGCGCGAGAACGACGCCCCGCCCGAGCAGTTCGCGCGCATGGGGCTGGAGGCGTACCGGTAAACCACGCCTTAGCAGCGATGAGGTCGGTATACATTCATTCGGAATCCTCCTTGCGAAGGGATCCCTTTTCTGATTCCCCCGAACAGTCCGCCCCAGTCGGCTGCGCGGCCGCCAAACGCCGCGGCCCGACAAATTGAGGCGGACTGTTTTTGCAGTGCCTCCCGAATAGAATAAGCTTGGACTCTATCCGTATCTGTCAAATAAAGGAGCGTCTGTAAACGAGCCGAGGATCATGGTTTAATGGTAGCACGTATTCGTACGAATATGCGCTAAGCCTGCTAATCCGTGCAACTGGAGGTGCAGCCATGACAATCTACGTGGTACAGAACGCCCAGAAGATGCCCATTTGGAAACAGCGAATCATTGAATGCCGTTCCAGTGGAATGAGTGTCAAGGAATGGTGCAAGGAACGAGGCTTAATCCTCATATATCCAACTCCTGTCTTATTCTTCTTCAAGCGCATTGGCTATATGCTGCTCTCCCTGGAATGGCGCTTCAGCCGTGGGCGGTTCATCATGCCTGCGTTCCTTGGGTATGACCGGGTGGAGGTGCCGGACGGTCATGGGAGCCATAAGAAGGAGCTGCAGATCAATGAGGATGAAGCACAGACCGTTCGGCTCATGTATTACATGCTTCTGAACGGCAGCAGCATCACGGAGATCGCTTCCACCCTGACTGAATTGGAACGGGAAACTGGTCAGCGAAAGGTGAACGGAAAGCCGAATACCCGCTGGTCAGAAGGTGGAGTCTACAACGTGCTGCGAAACGAACGCTACTGCGGAGACGTGCTGGCCCGCGAGACATGGACGCCCAATTCCCATGATCATAAGTCCAAACGGAATAACGGGAAAAAGAACAAGTATTACCAGCCCGGACACCATGAGGCCATCATCACCCGTGCTCAATGGAATGCCGCTCAACGCATCCTGAACAGTCATCGCTTCCGGCATACCGGCGGATACCTTCCCATGGCGGTGATTGACCATGGTGCGATGACCGGATTCATTTCCATCAACCGTTTCTGGGCGGGGTAGGGCGAATCGTAAGCGATCACATAATGGAACACAGGTGAGCGGTTCGCCTGGGCCAGGCACATCGCCTGGTCGAACGCCTTGCCGAACACCGGCAGCGAGAGCATCTTCAGGAACGTGCGCGCCGCGTCGTCTCCCTTGCGGTTCTCCGCGCGGAACAGGGCGATGCACCGGTCCACGTTCTCCTCCGTGAAGCCGCTCGTCCACCGGTCGCCGTGGAGGAGGCGCTCCCGTAGCTCGTCCCAGCCGAATTCCAGCTCCTCCTTGGGGAAGAACACGCCCGCCTCATCCTCGGAAAAGCCCACGAGCACAGGCACATCGATCGCCGGAGCGCGGAAAGCGCCGGTCGGGTTGGGCTGAAGATGCACTCCGTCCGCGACCGGGCTCAGCCGCATCCCCTCCGTGGCCGCCACGAGCCGCTCGGGCGGCGTTTGGATCAGGTCGTCCAGCGTGCGCGCTTCCAGCCGCTCTATGAGCGCTCGCGCCGTTTTCGCGGCGTCCTCCCGGGAGAGCGCGCCCACGGGGAAGGAGCCGCTCTCGACGATGGCCGCGCGGAACAGGCCGCGGGCTTTCGGCATCTCCAGGAGCGTCGAGACCTTGCCGCCTCCCCCGCTCTCGCCCATGATCGTGACCTTGTCCGGGTCGCCGCCGAAGGCGCGGATGTTGTCCCGCACCCATTCCAGCGCCAGAACGAGGTCCAGCATGCCCGCCATGCCAGAGGCCTCGTAGCGCGGATCCACAGCGCCCAGGTACAGATACCCGAACGCGTTGAGCCGGTGGTTCACGCCTACGATGACGATATCCTGCTCCCTCGCCCACGGATCCGCCCCGAGCACCAGCGTACCGCTGCCCGAAGCATACCCGCCGCCGTGGAAATACACCGCCACCGGACGCTTCCCGTCGTCCAGGCCGGGCGTGACCACGTTCAGCACCAGGCAATCCTCGCTCTTCGTCTCCTGCGCCGCGCCGAATTTCTCTGGATGGCCGCCGTTCCAGTAGACCGCGATTCCGGATGCGCTGCCCGGACCGCTCTGCCATGCGATGTGCCCGTTATGCGCGCAATCGCGGATGCCCGGCCAATCCCGCGCGGGGCGGGGCGGAAGCCAGCGGTTCCCGCCGCCGCAGTCGTCCCCATAGGGGATGCCCCGGAACACCGCCACGCCGTCCCGGTTCTCGCCGAAGATCTTCCCATGGGTGGTCTGGGCCACGGGAAGCGGAGAGGTCACCATGCCGAATACCGGCCCGCCATATTCCTTCGCCATGCGCCTTCACCTCTTACTAATATAACGCGCCGGGATCAGAATTCGTTCAGGCGCAGCCACTCACAGTACATCTCCACCCAGTGCGCTACGTAGGGATCGTTTGCCCAATCGCAGGGATGCTCCCCGTTGGCAAGACCCATCCCATGCGGCCCGTACGGGAAAATATGCAGTTCGAAGGGAACGCCAACCGTGGCCAGAGATTCTGCCAGGATCGTAGCTGTGCGGGGATAGTCTTGTCCAGCAGTCTGCCAAATAAAGAAGGGCGGGCAACCCGGCCGCACCAGCNNGCCCCCAGCCGCTCAACCGCCGACTCGGCGGCTCTGGCTTGATTTTCACGGTCATAGCCAAGCATGCCCCGCATCCCAAAGAGCGGGCTGCCCGCGACGTAGCAAATCCCCGCAGTGTCCGGGCGGCTGGAACAGCGTTCCACCGGATCGCTCGCCGCTCTGTCGCCATCGTCAAAGTGGGTTGCGCAGAAGCCCGTGAGCATCGCGCCTGCGGAAAAGCCCATCATGCCGATCTTGTCCGGCAGGGTATTGAGCTCCTCAGCGTGGCATCGCAGATAGCGGATGGCGCGGATGGCATCGGCGCGGGAATCATCCATTCACGGCGAGGATCAGCGTAAATCGTCCAATGATCAACGGGCAAGGCTGTCGGCAAAGCATAATTGTCGGCAGCCTTGCCTTTTATTCAAACGAAATGGAGGAAGTACGCGATTGTGCCATGATCCGGCTGATGGGTACGCATTTGCACCGCTTTTCTTTTCGCAGATTGTCGCAAAGGATCATCGTTATAAAACCAACGCAAACCGCCAATACTTCGAATGTGTTATGGGAAGGGAGATGGGAAAAACAGTGAAAGAAACAAACCTGTCTTTGGAGAAGCAAAAGCAGTTGATAGCTGACCCTGACTGTCGAAAGGATCGCTNNAGCCGCATCGAATCCGGCCGTATGACTGTGAAGAATGAGGAGTTTTCTTTCGCTAAGCTATTAGCCCAGGTAAATACTATAATAAGCGATCAGTGCAGCGACAAGGGTCTTGAGTATGAGTGCCGTGTGGAGGGCACAGTCGACGATTATTATATTGGCGACGATATGAAACTCAAACAGGTACTGATCAATATTCTCAGCAATGCCATTAAGTTCACGGATGCTCCCGGCGAAGTGACCCTGACTGTCGAAAGGATCGCTTCTTATGAGGATCAGACTACGATCAGATTTGTGATCAAGGATACAGGTATAGGCATTGATCCTTCCTTTATCCCCAAGATCTTCGATTCCTTTACCCAGGAGGACAGCAGCCGCAACAACAAATACGGCAGTACCGGCCTTGGCATGGCCATTGCGAAAAACATCGTTGAGCTTATGAACGGATCGATAACAGTGGAATCCGAAAAGGGTGCAGGTTCCGCTTTTACGGTTATCGTTATACTGAAAAACAGTGAGCACCAAGGGCCGACGATCGGATCTATCAACCCCGGAGAAATGCGCGTCCTTGTGGTGGACGATGAAGAGGTCGCAGCCGAGCATGCGAGGATCGTCCTTGACGAAGCGGGGATCCAGGCAGATACTTGCCTGAATGGCCCGGAAGCACTTAACATGATGGAGATCGCGCATACGAAGCATATGCCCTACAATCTTGTTCTGCTGGACTGGAAGATGCCTGATATGGACGGGCTGGAGGTGACGAGGCAGATCCGCAGACAATATGCAAGGGAAACTACGGTGATCATTCTCACTTCGTTCAACTGGGATGAGATCATGGATGAGGCGCTCCATGCCGGTGTGGACAGTTTCCTGTCCAAGCCTTTGTTTGCTTCCAATGTGATAGACGAATTCGAACGGATAGCGCGGAAAAACAATATGAGCCTGTTCCGTGAAAAAAAAGCGTGCCGATCTGAAAGGACGCCATACACTTTTGGCGGAGGATATCGCTATCAATGCAGAGATCATGAAGCAGCTGATATTGATGAAGGAAGCGGAGATAGATCATGCAGAAAACGGCAGGATCGCGGTAGAAATGTTTTGCCGGAGCAAAATCGGGTATTACGATGCCATTCTTATGGATGTCCGCATGCCGATTATGGACGGATTGGAAGCAGCAGCGGAGATCCGTGCGCTGTACAGGGCAGATGCGGGATCCGTTCCCATCATCGCTCTTACAGCTAACGCGTTTGACGAAGATGTACAAAGATCGCTTCAGGCAGGTATGAACGCGCATCTGTCAAAACCTGTCGAACCTGAGCATTTGTTCCGTACATTGGAAGAACTGATATGGGAATCGAATCAGGCAGGGATAACGGAGGCTGATGCATAGCGGATAATAAAGATAGCGGCAGCAAACCCCTGGACTGCTGCTCAATTGCAAACCGATGTATGGGCAATGGTATTCTGCTGCATGGTCGATTGGGGTGTGTGTGCCATTTCCGGAAATGCTTTTCTTCCGAAACAGGTCCAGCCGGGATTTTGACCGCTGTGCTTGCGGGCATGCTGGTTGCGTCGATCATCGGAAGTCTTATCCATACCTGATGGGGAGGAGTCGGATGATCCAGCTTTGCAGCTCCTCGCCAGCTGCCCATCAGGATTGATCAGGAAGGATGGTCATTTTTTTTTCTGCGGCGACAGTATTTGTGCCGCACGCTATGTCAGCTGCAGCTCAGAAGCAAACAGAATCGGATGATCGGGTATACCGAGTACCTTGCGCTGCTTGATTTATGTGTAACTTCGCTGTTTACACATATCGGTTGATAAAGCTGTCATGGATCGTTTATGCAGATACGATCTGCAGACTGTCCAATGATACGGTTCATCCTATCGCTGCAAGACATTCGATTGCTGATGCGCTTTTAGAATGATTAGAAAGTATCAAACAGATTGACATCTGTACGTGCTGCTGCCGGTTTACGGTCATATCGGGTAAGAGAGCAGCTGCTCGCAAATGCACCTGCCCTTTCAGTCTTCCTTACCTGCGGTGAAGACCGAAGGACAGGGAATAGAGCATGATGCCTGCCGCTACGTTGGCGTTGAGCGATTCGGCGCCGCCCTGCATGGGCAGGCGAAGTACGTCTGTGGCGCATTCGCGCACCGAAGGGCGTATCCCATGCCCTTCAGAGCCTATCACCAGCACGCATTTTCCGTTTTTTTCGGGCATGGCGGTGAAAAAGTCCTCACCGTCCAGGGCGGATACGATGATCCTGAAGCCACTATCCCGCAATGTGATGAGATTTTGCACAAAGTCCGTGCTGCAAAGCGCCGGCAGCCGGAAGGCGGAGCCCATAGCGCTGCGGATCACCTTGGGGGACATGGGATCCGCGCAGCCGTCTGAAAACAACACCGCGCCAAAGCCTGCGGCGTCTGCTGTGCGCCAGATGCCGCCCACATTACCCGGGTCCTGCACGCCGTCGAGAGCGGCGATAAGGGCAGGTTCTTTTTTTAGGTCAAAAGGCGTCGGCATGGAGAAGGAAACGGCGATCCCCTGCGGGGTCCTCGTTTCACCGATGCTCTTAAGTACTTGGGCGGAACATGCCTTTACCTCGGCGCCTTTTTCTGAAAGATCATGGACGATATCCGCAAGGAGGCTGACATGGCCTTCCTCGATGAGTGCTTCAAACGGCGTGAGGCCCTCCTTCAGGGCCTCGGCAACGAGCTTGGGACCCTCGGCGAGCAGCTTTCTCTGAGTGTTGCGTATCTTGCGGTCGTTGAGTTCCCGGAGCTTTTTGACAAAGCTGTTCTGTGAACTTGTGATGATCTCTGTCATTTACGCATCCTCTCCCAGCTTTTCCGCCGCGCGCAGCACAGCGCTCCTCGCACGGGGGTTTGCGGCTAATTCCGCTGCGCCGGCTGTGACCGGTTTGCGGGTGATGATCCTGACTATGGGCTTTTTGCCGCATACGCATACGGGAAAGCTCTTCGGGCAGGTGCACGGATCCGCCATATCGCGGAAAGTGTTCTTGATGATCCTGTCTTCCAGGGAATGGAAGGCCATCACTACGATCCGGCCGCCGGGGCGGAGCATTGCCGTGATATCTCTTACAGCCTTTTCCAGTGGTGCCAGCTCATCGTTCACCTCAATGCGCAGCGCCTGAAAGGTACGCCTTGCCGGATGGGATGTGTCCTTGCGGCGTACTTTTTCGGGGATCGCAGCGTCTATGATGGCTGTGAGCTGGCCTGTGGTCTCTACAGGCCGTTTTTCTACGATGAACTTTGCGATGCGGACGGCCCAGCTTTCCTCGCCCCAATCCCGCAGAACGCGGGTCAGCTCCGCTTCTGAGTAGGTGTTCAGTATATCTGCCGCCGTCCTTCCCTGTGAACGGTCCATACGCATGTCAAGGGGAGCATCCGCCCGGTAGCTGAAGCCTCGGTCGGCATCGTCAAACTGGCGGGAGGACACGCCCAGATCCATCAGAGCGCCGTCGATCCCCTCGATGTCTGCTTCGTGCAGGAGCATCGGCGCGTCGTGGAAATTGCCGTGCAGCGCCAGGAATCCGCCGCCCTTTGACGCCGCTTCCACCCGCGGGCGGGCGGCGGCGATAGCTTCTTCATCCAGATCCGTCGAAATGAGCATGCCGCCTTCACAGAGGCGGCTCATGATGGCGGAGGAATGGCCTCCACCTCCCAGCGTGCAATCCAGATATGTGCCCTGAGGGCGGATATTCAGGTATTCGATGCATTCATCCAGCATCACCGGTATGTGCGGATAGTCTCCGCTCATAACACCTCACCCCCGGTGAGCATAAGGCGTGCTTCGCCTGCCACGTAGAGGGAGCCCGCAATGACCGTCACGCCGTCTCTGCCCATGAGGGCACGCGCTTTTTCGATCGCCTTGCTTATGCTGGGC
>DBXA01000062.1:19569-23914 GCA_002309235.1 Christensenella sp. UBA1224
CTGCGCACACATCCACCTGCTTATCCTTCATCATACCGGTCACGAGGATACGCTTCCTGCCGCCCAGAAAGGTATTGATATAGGCGGCGAGAGAAGAAGCGCCTTCCGGATTGTGAGCGCCGTCGATGAGCGTCTGTTCGTCTGTCCATTCCAGCCTGCCGGGCCATTTTGTGGCGGCGATACCCCTTTCCATGGCGGCCTTGNNGGGCCATTTTGTGGCGGCTATGCCTCTCTCCATGGCAGCCTTGTCAAGCCTCGGGAAGATATGCCTGATGAGGGAAAGGCCGCCGAGGGCAAGACGTGCGTTCCTGATCTGGTGTGCGCCGACGAGCGGGATCTCTGCCGTTATGGTGCCGAACCCTTCCAGTGTGTATTCAGCGCATGATCCGCGCATATCTTCCCGCTGTATATGCGTAGGGATCGAACCTGTTTCAAGAAGCCAGGACCCGCGCAGCCGAGCGCAGGTGCGGATCACCGAAATGGCTTCCTCTTTTATGGGATATACGGCGCAGGGGATGCCGTCCTTTATGATGCCTGCCTTCTCATAGGCGATACTTGTGAGGGCATCGCCAAGTATGGAAGTATGATCTCGGCTGATGGAGCATATCACGGAAAGGCATGGCATGATGATGTTTGTGGAATCCAGCCTTCCGCCTATGCCTGCCTCGATCACGGCGCAGTCTACATGCTTTTCCGCGAAATATAAAAATGCGAGCGCCGTGCCGATCTCAAATGTCGTTGCGTATATCCCTTCTTCCGCCAGAGCGTCTGTTTCACGTTTCACGCTGCTTGAGAGACGTATCAGATCCTCATCCGGTATGGATATGCCGTCATATTTGATCCTTTCGTTATAGCGGCACAGATAAGGTGATGTATACAGGCCTGTATGATAGCCGGCTTCCCTCAGGCATCTTTCCGTATAGGCGCAGACGGAGCCCTTCCCGTTGGTCCCTGCGACATGGATCATGCGGAGGCTGTTTTGCGGGTCTCCCAGGCGGCGCATGAGAACACGTATATTATGCAGCCCGCTCTTCTGGCTGGGCTTGCGTGCATTGCCCTCTCCGTGTATCCAGGCGATGGCGGCATCTGCGTTCAGAAATGTGGTATTTTCACTCATTTGACGACGCCTTTTTTCAATATGATGTTTGCATAGACTGCTGTTTCGCCTGTCGCGATGACGGCATATGCCTTCTTCGTTCTCTCATAGAAGGCGAAGCGTTCCTCAAAACCGATCTTTTTGCCCGGCTCGCGCTTTTCGACGATCTGTTCATAGGTCTTCCAGATCTCGGGTTCCGGATCACCCTGCGTGGTGGCCATGAGAGCGGCAGGCTCTGCTACGTAGGTATCCAGCGGCATGAGGGCCAGGACCGCGTCCAATATCTCCGGTACGCCGTGCCCATCCAGTCGGACGAGCCGCTTGGCCAGGCTCGCTGCCGGGAAATTGCCGTCTCCTATGACGATCTCATCGCCGTGTCCCATTTCCATAAGAATTTTTAACAGCTCCGGTGAAAGGATAGGGGGGATCCCTTTCAGCATTTTCGAGTACCTCCATGTAAATATCGGTGTGAATATTATACCGGTATTTCCCTGCTCATGCAATCGTCAACAGCTCATGGCAACAGCCACTTTTTTGACATTTACTTGAATAGTGTGCATTTTACTGGTATAATTATAATGTGAGAATATGTGCGGGAAGGCGCTTTGCTGTATGAAGGATGAAAATACGCCGATCGCGGAGCTCAGGCGCGCCGTACGTGACCTGTGCAGGGAGAAGCATTGGGGCCGGGATGGAGACCAGGATCCCAGACAGGTTGCCATGGCTATGACGGTAGAGATGAGTGAGCTTCTGGAGAACTTTCAGTGGATGGAAGAGGACGAGGTCGAACGGCTGTGGGCACGTAAGGACCCGGAACGTATCGCACGCATCGCGGAGGAATTTGCGGATGTTATGATGTACGGGCTCCAGCTGACTGGAACATTGGGCATAGATGTAGCGTCGGAATTGGAGAAAAAGATAGAAAAGGTGCGCCGGCGCGGTGAAAACTACAGCGCTGAAAAGCAGCGCATGCGTGACGAATTCGAAAAACGGGCTACAGGGGAAACGTCAGATCATTGACGCATGGCCGGATACGGGACCCGGCATTATGGGAGGAACCGTTTCTAATGGATAAGCTTCTGATACTGGACCTGGGTGGAGCGCAGAGCTACATGCTCGCGCATCGCGTACGCGGTGAAAACGTATATTGCGAAATAGTACCCTATGATACACCGGCGCGGGAGATCACAGCAAGGGGACCTAAAGGCCTCATTATTGTCGGCGGGACGCAGGACAGCGAAAATGACTGTTCGCAGGAAGTTTATGATCTCGGCCTTCCGATACTTTGTTTCGGCGGCGGCGCAAGATCAGCCGTAAGGCATTTCGGTGGTATACTCGGCGGGACCGTCATTGAAGATACGCCTGCGCATATTGATTTCAGCCCCAGCCCGGTGTTCGAGGAGCTCACGGAATGCGACAGGTTTATCGACAGGTGCGTGGAATGGTCGCTTCCGGAAGGATTCACATCTGTAGCAGTCACTAAGGGAGATATCTCCTGCGGTTTTGCATGTGAGGATAAGAAACTCTATGGCATGCAGTTTTACCCGGAGCAGCACGATCCGGACGGTCTGAAGATACTGTCCAACTTTGCCTGTGGGATCTGCGGCTGTGAACGGGAATGGAATATTGAGGCCTTCATAGAACAGAAGGTGAGCGAGATACGGGAAAAAGTCGGTGAGAGGACCGCTATGATGGCTATCTCCGGCGGAGTGGATTCCACCGTATGCGCTGCTTTGGTCAATAAGGCATTAGGGCACGGCCTGCATTGTCTGTTTATCGACACAGGTCTTATGCGCAAAAATGAAGCCGGTATGATCCGTATGATATTCGGCGAACAGCAGGGCATAAAGCTGAGCATGGTCGAGGCACAGGACAGATTCCTGGCTGCCTTGAACGGCATCAGTGATCCGGAGGAAAAGCGGGCGGCGATCAACCGTGAGTTTGAAAAGATCTATGAGGAAGAGGCGGAAAGGCTTGGCCAGGTCGACTTCCTGGTCGAGGGGACCATCTATTCGGATCTGATAGAAGGCAGTAAGGAACCTGTCAATACCCACACCGATGCCGAAGGCAGGATAGGCAATGTTCATCATCTTGAAGTGCTGGAACCTTTGCGGGAGCTGTTCAAGAGTGATGTCCGTGAAGCCGGCCTTTTGCTGGGGATACCGGAGGATATGGTATACCGGCAGCCTTTCCCCGGCCCGGGTCTTGCGATCCGCTGCAAGGGAGAGGTCACTGCGGAAAAGCTTGCTATACTCCGGGAGGCGGATGCTATTTTCCGCGAAGAGGTGGAGATCGCCGGCCTGGGCAGGAAGATAGGCCAGTATTTCGCCATGCTCATCGACATGGATGCGACAGGTATCCGCGATGGTGAACGCGTTACCGGCAGCACGATAGCGCTGCGCGCCGTAAATTCCACTGAAGCGATGAAGGCTACTGCCGCGCGTCTGCCTTATGATCTGCTCGAAAAGTGTGTCACACGCATCACACAGGAAGTCCCGGGTGTTTTGCGCGTAATGTATGATGTTACGGGCAAGCCGCCTGCAACGATCGAGTGGGAATAATGCACATTTTTGCTTGAAATGTGCTGAGTTATCCTAAATAGCTTAAAGCAGCAGACATTCTTCTGAGTGTCTGCTGCTTTTTGTTATCAGCGGTGATAACTAAATGATGACGGCCTGAAAGCAGGGGGCGATTCCCGCCGCCGCTTTTTATTCATTTCTGCGTTTTTTGCACCCACTCTATCCAACGCGAATCAGTTTGCATTTCTGCCTTAACTTTTTCCTGCTCGGAGACGTCCCACCAAGGCCAGAGATCCGGCAACTCGGTACGGAAGGCACTGCCGGCAGACATCTCTTCCGTAAGAATCGGAACGTGATGAAGCAAGGGAGAGGAGAAGTATTTTTCTGTGCTTTTATGCAGCGCATCCAACTGTCTTGCGTGATCAAGAGCGGCATCCAGCGCAAGGAATGCATCGTCCTTTTTCTCTGCTAACCACAGATAATAAGAACGGAGCATTTGGATGCAGGAAAGCATCCCGAGATTTCTTCCGTAACAGTGGTCGGGAGCAATGAGAGCAAACATATTCTCAGCATTTTGGAGCAGCTCTGCTGCTGCATGAGGCGGGATCGTAGCATCATCCAAAACGATATGGACGATAAGATCAGCGCTCTGCTGAACGGTTTCTATAAGTGCTTCCCCCTGTGCGGCGACGGCTGCTTTTCCGTCGAAAGCCTTGATTCGAAGGAAAGG
>DBXA01000146.1:0-195 GCA_002309235.1 Christensenella sp. UBA1224
CGTCTTGTTCATCACGATCTTTTTCAAGCGGTCGTCGGTGGTGATAATGCCCTCGATACGGTTTGATGCCTCCGTGCTCTGGATCTTCGCGATTTCCAGCAGCTCGGACAAGGCGTCCTTCTGTGCTTCTATGAAAAGATTCTGCTGACCCTTCTGCTCATGGATCTGCGCCAGATATGAAACGATCTCAGGGGA
>DBXA01000146.1:247-4058 GCA_002309235.1 Christensenella sp. UBA1224
AGAGTTTAACATAGTCATTTGGCTACGGTATGACACAGTTGCATCTTATCATGAACTCTACCAAAAGTCAAGGTCAACAAAGTCACAAAAGAAAGAAATGACTATGTTGATTGATAAGATGGCGTTATAGAGTTCTTGTTGGTATTGTATGTAGTCCCTGCCAAATCCATCATGACAGGGGGCCGCCTATACAGACATCCAGCTGGCTTCCGCAAGCAGATCCGTCAGTTCGTCAAAGACAAATTCCTTTGTCTTCTTAATGATAAAGTCATAAAGATCCTGCTGAAGACCTTCCGCCAATGGAGGCTTATTCTTCTGATAAGACAAAGACGCCCGGCAGGAAGAACTCTCTGCTGAACGTCTTAGAAGAGTATAAAACAAAATTAAAACAATCAGATTCGGTCAAATTCTGACAGATGGTCTTAACAAATGGAGCCAGAGAAATGAGAACATTATTATCTGTCTTTCAAATCGAAATCTGAAGATGAAAAATGGGCTCAAGCGTTCCCGCATTTCCAATCATTTAACCCAAAAAATAGCTACTAGAGGGTCTAAAAACGAGATTTAACCCATAATTAACTAAATACTTTTGATCAGAATGGGTCGGATTTTGCCAAAATAAATCATAAAGATTTGGGCATGAAAAAACCCCGGAAACATTGAATTTCCGAGGTTTTTCGCAACTCTTGGTCTCGATTAACGCTTCGAGAACTGGGGAGCACGACGTGCAGCCTTGAGGCCGTACTTCTTGCGTTCCTTCATGCGGGGATCGCGTGTAAGGTATCCGGCCTTCTTGATGGAGTCCTTAAACTCCGCATCGGCCTTGACAAGAGCACGCGCGATGCCATGGCGGATAGCGCCGGCCTGGCCGGTGAAGCCGCCGCCGTTTACGCGGACGATGACATCGAAACGGGATGTGGTATCGGTGAGAGTCAGGGGCTGACGGACCAGCATTTTGAGGGTCTCATAACCGAAGTACTCATCGATGGTACGGCGATTGATAACGATATTGCCTTCGCCGGGGAGCAGACGAACGCGGGCGATTGCCTTCTTCCTTCTGCCGACTGCGCTGTAGGAAACTTCTGCCATTTTTGCGTCCTCCTCTTCCCTTACTTGAGCTCGAGCACAACGGGCTTCTGGGCAGCCTGCTCATGCTCGGGTCCGGCGTATACGTGAAGCTTCTTGATCATCTTGCGTCCGAGGGGGCCCTTCGGGAGCATGCCGCGAACGGCTTCCTTAAAGGCGAAACCGGGCCTGCGGGTAAGCAGCTGACGGTATGTCAGTTCCTTGAGGCCGCCCGGATATCCGGTATGATGACGGTAGAGCTTTTCATCCATCTTCTTTCCGGTCACGCGGATCTTATCGGCATTGATAACGATCACGTAATCACCGGTGTCCACATGAGGTGTAAATGTGGGCTTGTTCTTTCCGCGCAGGATGCTGGCCACCTGAGTAGCCAGGCGCCCCAGTACCAGGTCGGTAGCGTCAACGACATACCACTGGCGCTCGACGGTAGCGGGCCTTGCCATATATGTGCTCACTGGTAGTTCCTCCTAAATATAGAAAACATTGTGACAGACATTCAGCGCCGGACCGCGTGTGGTCAGTACGCGATGCACGACTTTGCCTGCCCATACGGGGCTAGTGCATAAACAGGCACGTTAGCTATAATACTACTTTGGCAGCCCTTCTGTCAATGAAAATGTCTGTTTTTACGGAAGTTTTACTCTTTTTCGGCATTCTCCGATGCCTCATCAGCCCTCGAGCGGTTTCCCGCCGAGCTCCGCCGCCCTGTAGAGCAGATTGGAAAGCTCCGCATCGCGCATGGAGTCCTCGAAGGAATACGCGTCCTGCAGTTCTCCCCTCGCTTTTTTGCCCATTTTTTCCATAATGGATGCCACAGCGATCTCGTCATCGTTGATGCGCGCGTGTCCATAGGGGTTGCGGTACAGGTACCTGTCCCCGAGTGTCAGGGCAACAAGGCACATCTTGTTGTTGTCGTTATATCCCAGGGAGTCCCTCTCGATCTTCTGCAGTACCGGCATGCCCTCAGAATTGACGTATCTCACGTTGTCCCAGGAGATCTCTCCCCTGTCGCCGCGGATAACGAACCCACGCGAAAGGATGCGCGTATGGTACAGCTCGTTCGAAAAATCGTACAAGGCCGTTTTGCCGGAGTCGAACTCTATATTCACGATATCGCGGGTGTAAGAAGACATCTCCCCGCCATACACGATGCCGGATCTGTCCCCCGTCTTCACGATGGGGTATTTGTACCGGAAGCCCGTCAGGCGGCATTTTTCCATTCCCGTTCCAAGGAAATGCCTTATCACGCTCACCGCGTGATACCCGTGGACGGAAGAAGCGGTGACCGAATGGACGTTTCCGATCAGCCCAAGCCGTATGATCTCCGTCCAGGCCCTGTAAAGGGGCCACTCGGTATACTGCTCTGCCGTGTTGATGAGCTCCGTGCGCCCTTTGGTGATATCCCTCACCTTAGCAAGCGCTTCCTCATCCCTGCCGAGCGGCGTTTCCAGAAGGAGCGGTATCCCGGCGGGAAGCAGCTTTTCAAGCATTTCTATCTGCACGCCCGTCGGCAGCGATACGATGATGAATTCCGGCTTCATGCCGATCAGTTCATCCACAGATGTGAAAGCCTTCCCGCCATAGGTCTTTGCCCATGCTTCACACTTGGCGCTGTCGCGCATCCATGTACCTGTCAATTCGAACAATTCGGGAAGTGCCTGCGCGGCCCTTGCAAAGAACTGCGCGCGCCATCCCCCGCCTATCAAAGCAAATCTGTACATATCCTGCCTCCTTAGTTGTCTGCCCTGGAATAGCCGTTCTTCATGTGCTGCGTCGCGTCCAGCAGTACCTTGTTGAGAACGCCTGTTGTCTCCTTCTTCGCCATCTCGCATATCTTCCTGTTTGCCTCTTCGATGAGGGAAAGGTCGCCTGTTTCAGCTATCTTTTTGTCGTATTCGTTCAGTATCTTCCTGCCCTGCGATACGACGGCATTCTGGTACCTCTCAATGTGCTGGATGCTCGTACCGAAGACCTGGTCCGCAAGAGCATCAACGAGCCGGCTGCCCCAGTAGAAATTCTCAGTGGAGACGTCCATGGAAACATTGCTCAGATATTCGGGGATCTTCCCGGTATTGGTATATATGGGAAGTATGGTATCGAAAGTAGTCGGCCCGAAGCAGATCCATTCCACGCCGCGCACGGCTTCAGGCTTTGAACCGCGTATCTGGCAGATGGCCATCACGCCTGTACGGTTGATGCCTATGGGCCTGTAAATGCCCTTCTGCTCACCGTCCCGGCGGGTATACGGGTCATAAGGCGTACCCTGATAATGCGAGGAGAGCAGGTATTTGACGTCCTCTATCGTCACCTTTCTCTCCGGCACGTAGGACCAGGGGATATCGTCGCTCATGGGCGTGAAATCCGCGTTCTCCCCATCCCACCTGTATTTTTTCGGGTTCAGGTACCTGCCCATGAACCATGCCCGGGGATCGTTGTACACGTGATCGCTGTCGGAATGGGAACCGAATATATTGCGCGGGTTGAAGGAACCGTCATTGTTGGTATCCAGGTCGTTTTCCGCAATAAATTCCATGAGATCCCGCGAGCACATGTTTTCCCTCTGTTCGCCGAAGGCATCCTCCGGATCAAAATGATCCATGCCGAACTGGTTGGGCATGATCACGCATTCCTCGTCCTTCACCCTGCGGGCCATCCAGTGATGGCCTCCTATCGTCTCCAGCCACCAGATCTCATCCGCATCGTTGAACGCGATGCCGTTGGATTC
>DBXA01000146.1:4239-12845 GCA_002309235.1 Christensenella sp. UBA1224
TTCGCCGCATTGATGCCCGTGGCGGCCCAGATGCCGTTTTTCGGATCCACGCTCGGGCAGGAGGTGTAGCGCATCGGGTCATCCGGCAGCTCTATCTCCAGGTGTCCGATCACGCTCTTGTATTTGCGCTGCTGTCTGGCAGGCTCTGTTACGATGAGCTTTTTTACATCGTAGAAGCCGTCATCCGTCCTGGCTATCATGGTAGACCGGTCATTGCTCGCTTTTTTTCCTACAAGTATCGTTGTGCAAGGCATATGTATCTCCTCCATTTTTTCTGCCGCGAAGGGCAGATATCCCCTATCACAGGCCGTAATGATCCGTTACCGCGCGGCACAGGCGCTGCGCCTCGTAATAGCGGTTCTCGGGGAATTCACAGAATATCCTGAGAAGCGGCTCCGTTCCCGAAAAGCGGATCAGTATCCAGCCGTCCTCAAAGAACAGCTTGCAGCCGTCCTCAAAGGATTCATCCTTTATCTCCAAACCGAAATCCGGCAGGTCATGCATGCGGTAGATGCGTTCCACGAGCTCTTCCTTGCGGTCCGCTCGGAAAGCCACATTCGTTTCACACGTACGGTAGGTGCCGAAACGGTCGTTGATCTCCTTCATGAGCTCGGATACCTTCTTGCCGGATCTTGCGATCGTTTCCACCAGAAGGGCGGCAGAATAGATAGCGTCCTTGCCGTTGATATGCCCCATGACCGTCATGCCGCCGGAGCTCTCTCCGCCGATATACGCGCCTGTTTCCGCCATCTTTGCGGATATATGCTTGAAACCTATGGGTACGGCCCAGCACTTCTGCCCGTATGCCCGGGCGATATTGTCGAGCAGGCAGGTCGTACCGATGTTTTTCACGATATCGGTCTTCATCCCCTTATACTCGAGGAAGTAATAATACAGTATCGCCAGTATCTCGTTCGCGCTGTAATATCTGCCTTTTTCATCCACGAGTGCGATACGATCCGCATCGCCGTCCGTTGCGATGCCCATATCAAATTTATAGTCCGTCACATGGTTCTGGAGAGTCCTTACGGTATTTTCATCCGGGGAAGGCATCTTCCCCGCGAAGAGCGTATCATGCTCGGAATGCAGTATCTCGGTTTCACAGCGGGCAGTCGAGAACAGTATATTGAGGGGCCTCATGCCTACGCCGTACAAGGGGTCGATAGCGATGCGCAGGTTGGCATCCCGTATAGCCTGCATGTCTATCTTCTGTATGATGGCATCCAGGTATTCATTGAGGGGATTAAAGAAAACGAGAGTTCCTTCCGCCTCCAGGTCGGAAGCAGGACGAACGGGAAGCGTGCTGTCATCCTTTTCCACCTCGGCTATATAACGCTCGATATCGCCTGTGACAGCCTCGTTCGCATCCCTTCCGCCCTCAGTGAAGACCTTGATGCCGTTATAGAGCGAGGGGTTGTGGCTGGCAGTCACCATCATGCCGTACTTCAGAGTATGGGCCATTGTATAATACATGATGAGCGGCGTCGGAGACGCATTCTTCACAAGCAGCGTTTTTATCCCGTTCGACGCCAGGACCTCGCCGATCCATATCATCGCTTCACGGGAAAGGAACCTCCTGTCATAGCCGACCACGACAGGGATCTCCTCACAATGCTCAACCTTTATCTTCCGGACCATAGCCTTGGCGACGAGCTGTATGTTCGCCTTAGTGAACTCATCGCCTATAACGGCCCTCCAGCCGCCTGTACCGAAACGGATCATACTCACACCTCCCCAATATACTTCCCGCAGAGCACCTGTCGTCAGGCGAACAGGCCAAAGAGGCCGCACAGCAGAACGACGACGCCCAGCGCGATCCTGTACCAGCCAAACACCTTGAAATCATGTTTCCGGATATAATTCAAGAGGAAACGTATCGCAGCAAGAGAAACGACAAACGCGGTCACCATGCCGACAAGCAGTATCGCCGCCTCCATGCCCGTAAAGGAGAGCCCGAATTTGAGGAGCTTGAGAAGACTCGCCCCGAGCATGACGGGGATCGCCAAAAGGAAGGTATATTCAGCAGCAGCGACGCGGGAAACACCTATCAGGAGAGCTCCGACGATCGTTGCGCCGGAACGGGAGGTACCGGGAAATATCGCCGCGATCAGCTGGAAAAGACCGATGTACACAGCCGTCAGATAATCGATATCCGCGACCTTGCGTATCCTTGGGCGCTGTTTTGTTCTGCGCCGTTTCGCAGCCTGGTAATTTTCCACCGCGATAAAGGCGATGCCGAACAGTATCAGCATGATCGCCACCGTCGTATAGTTATGGAACAGCGCATCGATCTTATCGTCAAATGCGATCCCGACGATCGCCGCCGGTATGCACGATACGAGGATATGGAGCCAGAGTCTGATGACATCCTTTTTCACATAGCTTCCGGCGCCATTCGCGGACAGGGGTTCTTTATTGTCCCTGCGCCCGAACGGCCAGATCTTCTTCCAAAAGAGCAGCACCACGGCGAGTATCGCACCAAGCTGTATAACGACTTCAAAGCAGCTGTAAAAAGCTTCCGTAACATCCAGCTTGATTATCTCATCGAGTATGATCATATGCCCGGTGCTTGATACGGGGAGCCATTCGGTTATCCCTTCCACAATGCCGAACAGAAGCGTCTTCAAAAGATTCAGCAACAGCAAGACCTTCTTTCCTTAATCATGTGTATTATTATATAACACTGCACGATCCTGCGCGAGGGTCAAACATCAATTCTCTGTAAATTAGTGCCTTTAGGCGCATATCGGCATCATTATTCCCGCAAGACGCTTTCCGGTGATTGCAAGAAAGTCTCATTGTGCTATAATGATACTGAAAAAGGAGGCATATTCATGCAAAAGTATCCCAGGCGGCTTGCGGCAGCCCTTATCGCTGTCATACTGCTTTTTTCAGGTGTACTGGCGGAAGGCTTTTCCGGGAACGCGGATGCCATAGAAGAGGCTGCCCTGTCCGTCCTCATGCTGGAGGTATATGATGCCAAAGGCAAGGAGATCGCTACCGGCAGCGGTTTTGTCATGTTCGACAACATGACGCTCGTTACCAACTATCATGTGATAGAAGGCGGCGCCTCCATAACCGCCGTCAGTGACGAGGGGTATGAATACTCGCTCAACAGGGTACTCGTTTCCAGCAAATACAGGGATCTGGCGATACTCAGGTTTTCCGTACCCACTGTGATGAAGCCCCTGCCATACTCGACGGAAAGCCTGAAAAGGAGCGAAGGCGTTGTCGCAATAGGCAGCCCTCTCGGTTTCAAGAACACAGTCTCCAAAGGAAATATCAGCGGCTTTTACAACGAAGATAACGTAGACTATATCATGTTTACGGCATCCATATCCCATGGCTCGAGCGGCGGCGCCCTTTTCAACGATAAAGGCGAAGTTGTAGGCGTTACGAGTGCATATTACACTGACGGACAGAATATGAACCTCGCCATCTCCATCCATGAGGCGACAGATCTGTATGCCGCCTGGGACGGTACGACCGTTTGGGAGATAAAGGATTACGCCAAAGCAGATGCTGGTTCTTCCGCGGACACGGACTGGCTCGATACGGCCACTGTGGAGACGACTCTCGACATCCGGTCCGGAGACGGCTGGGTGAAGGAATTCAGCAATATAACCGGCATACTGGCCGATATGGCGGACCTCGAACCCGGCCAGTACTTTTCGCCCTATATGACCATCACCAACAATACATCCGCGCCGGTCAGCATCCTCGTTTCGGCAGAGCTCGATTCCGAACCCCTTTATTGGGACAGCTATACGCTCGAGGCGAATGATTACGCGAATTATTACGTAAAGGAGAGTTCAGCGCCAGGCGTCGGCTCCCACACGATCATATGGAGCGTCAACGGCGAAGAAGCCGCGCGTTTCAGCTGGACCGTAAAGGATTCCGGCGCTTCAGATGAGCTTTTGACCGAGATGTCGCTGGATGTCCGCACAGAGCAGACCTGGGTAAGGGAAGTCGGGAGCGCAGACGGTATTGAAGCCGAACTGTCCGAGCTTGCCGACGGAGAATACTACACACCCTATCTTGTCGTAACCAACAATACTGCCGAAGATATCGTCGTCAAAGTATCCGCAGCGGTCGGCGATGACAGCTGGAGCTGGGATGAGTATACGCTGGCCTCCGGAGACTACGTCAATTGTTTCCTGAGCGCTTCCACAGCGCCGGGTGAAGGCTCCCATACGATCATATGGAAAGTCAACGGGAAGGAAGCAGGATCTTTCTCCTGGACGCTTATTCCTGAGGCCGGATGGATCTCGACAGCCGGTATCGAGACCTCTCTTGATATCCGCACGGCAAGCGACTATATCCGGGAGGTAACGAGCAGGAGCGGGGCGAGCGTTCTTTATTCAAAGCTGACGCAAGGGCAGTACTATTCCCCCTATCTCGGCGTCACCAATAACACCTCTCATGCAGAAGAGGCGGAGATAACCGCCGTACTTGACGGAGAAGTGATCTCCTGGGAGAAGCGCACGATCAATGCCGGTGAAACAGTATATTCCGGCCTCAGTCAGAGCTCCGACCCGGGGAAAGGCTCCCACACCATCATCTGGAGTGTAAACGGGATCGAAGTAGCGACCTTCAAATGGACCGTCAAATGATCTCAATAAAAAAGCAGGAGCCGGGCACCGCGAAATGCCCGGCATCTTTTATATCCACGAAGGGTGTCATTTCCCGTATCGCTCCAAAGCCAGATCCACCGCCGAAAGGATATCCGGAGCAAGCTCTGCACCGCAGGTATCCTTCAGCCTCTCATTTGCGATGAGCACACAGGGGATCGAGGCATTTTCCGCCGTCCGGGCATCCCTCAGGTCATCCCCTATCATGATGCACCTTGCAAGATCAAGGTTGAAATCCTCAGCAGCCTTTTTCAGCATGCCCGTATTCGGTTTGCGGCAGCCGCATTTGATCTTCAGGGCTTTTATCTCTCCTGGGAAACCGCCGTCCGGGTGGTGCGGGCAGTAATAGATACCGTCAAGGTATGCTCCTTCCTGCCCAAGCAGGGTCTCAAGCTTAATGAATATCTCCCGCATGCCCTCATCGGTACACTCGCCCCGTGCTATGACCGGCTGGTTGGAAACGATCACAGCAAGATAACCGCTCCTGTTGATCTTTTTTACCGCATCGGCAGCGCCAGGCATAAGCTCCAGCTCATCCGGCTTCGTCAGAAAGCCCTTGTAAACATTCAGCGTCCCATCCCTGTCAAGGAAAACCGCCTTCTGTTTGCGGGACAGATTTTTCGCGGCCACAGTCCCGTTTGAGATGTCTTTTTCGACCTGGGCAAAGCGTTCGGGAGTACCTGCATCCCGGATATATTCAGGGGATCTGTATGCAAAGACCGCGCCTTTCCCGATAAAGGAACTGACAAAGTCATGTTCCATGTTCACGGGCTTCAGCGTTTCAAAGTAGCCAAGCGTTTCGGGAGATAGTATCAGTATGCCCGCGTTCACGACATTCGCGTAGTAAAAGCGTCTCTCCTCATTCTTGCGCAGTATGCCCGTGACCCTTCCGTCGGGATCGGACAGTATCACATCGCTGTCCTGCGGGTGCGTATTGGGGTGCACAAACAGAGTGATGAGCGCCTGCTTTGAGAGATGGCAGGAAAACATCCTGTCGATATCGATATCGAAAACAACATCGCCGGGGCACACCAGCAGAGGCTCCTTCAGCGTTTCCTTCAGATAGTACAGGGCTCCACCGGAGCCCAGAGGCTCTTTCTCAACGATATAGCGGATCTTTACCCCGTATTTTTCACCATCTCCGAAACAGGATACGATCTGCTCATGCAGGTATCCCACGCTGATGGTGATCTCTTCTATTCCCTGCATGCGCAGGTTTTCGATCGTGCGCTCAAGTATCGGCTTTCCGCAGATCCTGACAAGGGGCTTTGGTATCATTCCCCCTGTGATCTCCCGCATACGGGTCCCTTTCCCTCCGGCCAGGATAAGCGCCTGTCTCAGTTTCATATCGTCCAGCTTTCTACGCCGTGCCGCGCAAATCTGACAGCGTACACCGCTCCATCCAGGGATTTCAAGGCATCGGTCAGCTTCTGTCTGTGTATCGGATCGCAGTATAAGAGGAGAAAACCACCGCCGCCGGCTCCCGACACCTTTACGGCCTCCGCCCCGTTGTTCATGGCAAAATCGATGGTCTTTTCCAGCGTTTCGTTCGAGATGATGCCGGAAGTCTTCTTCTTTGCCTCCCACTCCTTGTTCAGGCATTTGATGACGCCGGGGAAATCCCCGTTCATCATACAGCCGCGCATATCATACGCGTATTCCTTCAGCTGCAGGAGGGCCTGTATCGTCGCATCGTTGCTCTCGCGGGTACCCTTGATCTGCGAGTGGATGATATTTCCCGCAAGGTGCATCTGCTGCTCCGCCGATTTCCTGCTCCTGCCGGAATAATACAGCAGCATGGAGGATTCCAGTTCATTTACGATGTTGCCGGGCAGCACCAGGTGATTGTCCGTAACAGTCCCATCCCTGTTGAACTCAAACAGGTTGAAGCCCCCGAACACGGCGCTGTACTGATCCTGCTTGCCGCCAGCGAGGCCAAGGTCCTTTCTTTCGATATCATAGGCCAGCTGCGCCATCTCATAGGAGGAGATATCAAAGCCGAGCCATTTCCTGAAAGCCTCCAGTATCGCAACGATCATAGTGGAGGATGTCCCCAGCCCGGAACCCACAGGCGCGTCATTAGACGTGCTCATGGTAAAGGACAGCGGCTCCCCCCTGTTGAACTCCTTCACGATGCGGTTGTACACGCCCCTGTGAAGTATCAGCCTGTCACCGTCAAGGGCGATATTGGGAACGCTGTTTATCTCCAGGTCGTTCTTGTTGTCCGATGAATAGATCTGTATCCTGCCTGTATCGGTAGGCACGATCGTGCAATAAGCATACATGCTGATGGTAGCACTGAACACAGCCCCTCCATTCAGCCTGCTGAAGGATTCAAGGTCTGTTCCGCCTCCGGCAAAACCTATTCTGAGAGGAGCCCTGCTTCTTATAGCCATCTGATTCAATCCTTCTTCCTGTATTCCCGAATGATCCTCCGATAATTCTCAAGGAGTATCTCCGAGCATTGCTCCCAGGTGATGAACAGATCCTCCTGCGCTTTTTTGCCGATCTTTTTCAGCCTGCCGTAATCCGCGGCTGCTTCGAGTATCGTCTGCGCAAAGGCGTCCTCATTATCTTTTGAGAGAAAACCGTTCACCCCATGGGTGATGCCGTCCCCCGCGCACGAATCCTCGATAAAGACGCCAGCCGTCTCATAGGAGGCGCATTCCAGCTTCACCAGGCCGAAATTATCGTACAGGGAGGGGAAAAGCAGCAGATCCGCCCTGGCAGACAGAAGAGGGAGCTGTTCTCTGGGAAGATAGCCTGTAAAGCAAACTTCCTCTTCGGTAAATCCAAGCTGTTTGGCCAGCCGTTTCAGAGGCTCCAGCTCCATACCCTTTCCGACCGCGAAGAATCGGAAGTGAAACCCTCTTTCCTTGACGATCCTGAGGGAGCGGAGAATGAAATCGATCCTTTTGAGCTTCTGAATGCGCCCGATATAGACGAAGACGGGCTCCTCAGCTCCGAGACCGAATACCTCATTCGCTTTTCGGGAAAGCTCTTCCACATTCCGGCACTTTTCAAAATCCGTACCAAAGGGAAGATAAGTCACCTTTCCCGTATAGCCAAGCTCCAAAAGCTGCTCGCCGACCTTGGGAGAACACACGAACACCTCATCCAGCTGGTTATAGAAATTCCCGATGTTTTTCAGGATAAGCCTGCGCGTAAGCGGAAACGGTATGAAGCATTCAAAGATCATGCGCATGTTCGAATGATATGTTCCCACGACAGGTATACCCTTGCTGCGCGCTGTCTTCACGGCAAACTTGCCGATGTTGAAGGGAGAATGGATATGAATGATGTCGTACCGCTCCTGCGCGAGCTTCTTTTTGAAATCACGGTCCGTTTCGGGAAAGCCGTAATGCTGCCTGAGAAACGGGATATAGGCGCTGTTGCACCGAATGGTTCTGTAAGGAAGATCCTCTTTGTAGCTTTTCCGGCCGCGCGGCGCCATGACCGTTACCCTCTCATGCTTTGAAAGGTTCAGGCAATAGTTATGTACACAGTTCACGACCCCATCGACATCCGGCAGGTAGTCGTCATTGGCTTCCAATATATCAAGCACATCGTCCATGCGTTCATTCCTCGATCAATGACATTATATATATTATACAGCATAAACAGAAAAAGGCAATGTGAATTTGAAAAGCATCTTTCCCGATAACGCCGGCGGGAGCGACTGCGGCCAGGTACTTAATGACCTGCTTCTATCACCTGTCCGGCACAATTATCGGCGCCTGCTCCGGCAAAACAGCGGAGAGGACTGCGATAATAAAGCAGCAAATCGGGAAAGCAGACACCTCATGACAGGAAAGCAGATCTTCCCGATCAGCGAAGCAGCAGGCTGAGCTTTTCCAGTCTGCGAAAGGCCTCGTCGATCGTATCCTTTCCCCTCGCAAAATGCAAGCGTATCAGATTATTCACCGGCTCCCGAAAAAAGCTGGATCCGGGCACTGCCGCCACGCCGATCTCACG
>DBXA01000054.1 GCA_002309235.1 Christensenella sp. UBA1224
CCTTTTTTACGGCATATTCGCCCAGCTTATTGGCGATCTCACAGGTGGCATCGAGCATTTTATAATCGCTGGGCCTTTCGGAGGGACCATCGTCACCGAAACCGCCGTTCTGGCAATTGTAGAATCCGCCGCCGATCNNCTGCCAGGAAATCCACCTGCTCCATGCCCCTCTTGAGGGATTCCTGCACATCAAAGTTAAAGTGGCCGTACAGGTTCACAAGCTTTACGCCGTACTTTTCCGTCAGGCGGACGAGCTCCTGCGGGTCATCCTTGTAATAATCGCTGATGAAGGCAAAGTTTTCCACATAGTCATAGCCAAGGTACTTGCAATCCGCAAAGGATTGCTCCAGATCGCGCTTGGCGCTTTCCGCGTCCCTGCCCTTGATCCAGGTCCAGCCGGTGTAACATACTTGCATTTCAAACACTCCTTTTCTATCGAATGAAAACTGCATAAAGGGCAATGAGGACAGCTGCCTGCACGACAAGCATTANNNAAATACCAGTGCTTCGTCTTGTGGTGAAAGACGTGCATGCCGATCGTCCCGCCCAAGGCGCCGAAGCAGCCCGCCGCGAGAAAGAGGGTCTTTTCCGGTATGCGCCATGTCTTCTTTTCCGCCCTGCGCTTGTCGATGAACATCAGGAGGAAAGAAATAAGGTTCGTTATCAGAAGGATCACGGCGCAAATGATGAAAACAGCTTTGTCCATTGTCATGCATCTCCCTGGAGATATTAAAACACAGATCGCACGTTCTTTCAAGCGCGACGCGAAAAAAACATCCTCCCGGCACGCGGGAGGATGCGGGATATTATTTTGTCTTGGGGGCGAAAAGCGTACATCCGGCTTCGCGGAATTCTTCCAGCTTATCATACAGGTTCTTGACAGGTACTTCGAAATACTTTGCCAGACAGTCCATGCAGTAATAGCGTGTTGTGCCGCGGTTGATGAGCTTCTTTGTCATACCCGCCTCGTCATTTGTGACTTCACGTCCGCAGGCGATGCATTTATCTGCCATCAGTGCTTCACCAGATGGCAGCGGTAGAGCTTCATATCGTGGGAAGCTACCTGGGTGTGGAAGTAATCGCGCTTCGCGCCAAGCTCTTCGCCGGTAAAGACATCCTTCATGACGACGTCAAAACCGGAATTGTATGGGATGCCGGCATCCGCGAAGATGACCTCCATATTCATATCGTTGGCGGAGAGGTTGACAAAGGAGATGCAGAACTCGCCGTACTTGAGCTGCTTCACCAGTATCGCTCCCTGTTCCTTTACGCGGCGCCAGGGCCATTCGCCCTCAGCCGGCTCTTCCACCTTTTCGTATCCGTCGACCATCTTGATGACATAGGGAGGACGGCATTCCTCATCCTGGTTGATCGCGATAAGATCCTTGTTGAGGACCAGCTTCTCGCAGTATTCGTTCATGGAACGCAGGTCTCCGCCCAGCATAAGGGGAGCACTGAGCAGGCACCAGAGAGAGAACTGCATGCGGTACTCGGTATCGGTCATCACCTTGCCAAAGCCGACGTTTCCCTTACCGTACATGCCTACTGTGAGCATATCGATATCGTTGTAGCAGCCCGGCGCGTTGGAGCAGAAGTGCGGGATCTGGGCCTTTACGATATCGGTGAATGAGCGGAAAGTATCGTTGATATCACCGGTAGAGCGGTACATATGGGCGCCTACGCTGCGCATCCAATCCCAGGGCTCCTGTACGCCCCAGTTGCAGGAGGAAAGGAGTATCTCACGGCCGCAGGAGCGCAGTGCCATCGCTATCGTAAGGTAGCGGGCCCTGCAGTCTCCGCTTTCCGGGAAGTGGCAGAAATCGTACTTGAGGAAATCCACATCCCAGGAGGCAAATGTGGCGGCATCGACAAATTCATGGTCGTAGCTGCCGGGGAAGCCTGCACAGGTGCGGATACCCGCATCGGAATAGATGCCGAATTTCAAGCCTTTGGAATGGACGTAGTCAGCGACCGCTTTCATTCCGTTCGGGAACTTTACATGATCCGGAACGAGCTTCCCTTCGGGATCGCGTTCCATTTCCTGCCAGCAGTCATCGATGACGAGATACTCGTAGCCGGCGTCCTTGTAGCCCTTTTGAACCATCATATCCGCCGTTTCGCGGATCAGCTGGTCAGAAATGTTTGTTCCGAAAGTGTTCCAGGTGTTGAACCCCATAGGTGCTTTTGCGGCAAGCATGATAACATTACCTCCCTGATTCACAGTTGTTTGTTTGGAAAACTCCCAGACGGCATTATACACCAAACAGACGCCGGTTGTCTATTTTGATGTATCGAAAACAGGATATACGCTGAATGGCTCATTCCCGATATCGGTATATGCTCTGTATTCATGGCAGTTATCGCCTTTTATGAAAAAACCGGGTTTTCCGTCATCGGCAGGGATCAGATGATCATCGGGCTCCAGCGGATCCCAGGAAAGATGGACGGGAGTCGGCGCTCCGAGTGCGGCGTAGAGGAGAGGACCGTATTCCATGGCCCAGCGGTCGCGGCCGGGTATCTCTTCTCCGCCGGTATATTTCGTCATACGGAAGGACATGGGGAAGTCGTATTCGAACACATCTCCTTCGAAGACGTTTTCATATATCATATAGTGGGATCTGCCGTCCCCGCATGCCCAGCGCGGCTTGCGGATACGCAGGGTGAAGCTCTTTTCAGCCTTTTCCACCGTTATCCTGACGTGTCCGCCATCCGGTATATCCGTTTCAGTCCGGAGCGTGCACATGGGAAGGACAGCGCGGGAAGGCGCAAATATATCGACGAAGGCTCCTTCGCTGTCATATGTATACAGGAACTGGGGCAGAAGGCCGGCAAGGCGCGTACCCAATGAAGCACAGCATGTGCACCTGTCGAGATAGCGCCAATCTTTGTGCTTTTCCAGGTAGTTCAGATAATGGTAACCTGTCGTGCCCGCCTGAGCGGCAAGCAGGACATTGTACAGGCTCGTTTCCATCTCATCCACGTAATGGGCGTTCATGGGTTCGAGAAGGTGCATGCGCTGGTTGAGCAGCACCCAGAAGTTCGTGGAGCACAATTCGTTGTAGTTGTGGCTGGGGCTCAGCCAGTTGCAGCCGGGGTAATAATTATCGTGCTCGCACATGTTGATGCCGCCGCCTACGTGCTGCCATTTATCCTCATACATCTTAAGGGCGGAACGTACGGCATTTATGTATATCTCATCGCCTGTCGCGCGGTACAGATCAAAATAGCCTTCGAGCGTTGTGAGCAGGGTGGAATGCGGGTGGTTGCCGGGATGATCGTAGATCGCGCGGTGATCCCCGGAGATCACCTGCTTCAGCCACCAGGTCTCCTGATAGTGATCGACGGCGACCTGTATATCCTCGTCTTTCCCGACAGGGGATGTATACACGCGCGTGTTCGCAAGGATGCCCTGGAAGCCCAGATTCATGTCCTTGACATAGGGGAGTACATCGCTGTGGTTGAACCAATCCGTCATATCGCGTGCAAGGCGGAACCCGGCTTGTTCACCGGAAAAGCCGGCATCAAGCAGGCCGAATGTGATCCACGCGCGGGTGTAATTGGGGTATTCCTTGGTTGCGAATTCCTCCCTTGGTATGGGGATGATAAAGCCGTCGCTGTCGCGGCACTCCTCCATCTCCCGGAGGATCGTACGGACCATGGAGCGAAGAGCGTCATCCTCTTTCCAGAGGAGGGTCGTACAGGCTCCCATGAGGAACTCCCCGGCTGTCTGGCCCTTCAGATTGTTTTCAAAATGACCGGAATCGTCTGCGTAAGGGGCGCCTTTCGCCCTCTTTCCCGCGTGCACTCTATACCAGTAGAGTATACGGTCGATATCGAACCCCTTAAGAAAGCCTATGTTGTTCTCGAAAGCACGGGCAAATCTGCCGCCTGTCAACTCTATCCCGCTCATAGGCGCCCGGGCCTTCAATGCGGCCTTGTATTTTGTCATACTTATCAGCCTCCGTTTGTGATCTTCCCGTCAAGTATACTATCTTTTGCTGCCCTACGCAACGAAAACGAAACACAATCCGAGTATGGAAAGTGTTACAATACTCTTAACGGAAAGAACCTTACCCGATCCGGTGAATATTGATAAGGGATGATGGGATTGTCGCTTGTTCTGATCTCAGGCAAACAGATCATATGTATACTTGTCGTCATGATAGCCGGTTTTATTGCGGCGAAGGCCGGAATGCTTGACAGGGATACAAATAAGAAACTCAGTGATGTGCTTTTGAACATCGTGAATCCGGTCGTAATGCTCCTTTCCTATCAGAGGGCATACGAGGTTCGGCTCGCAAATAACCTGATGGTCACTTTCTTCATCACCTTCGGGATCCTCTTCCTTTCCGGGGCGGCAGCATACCTTTTATTTCGGGGTAAAAAAGATGAGAACGGGCTGCTGGATCCGAGAACACGTGTGGAACGATTCGGCGCTATGTATTCCAACGCAGGTTTTCTCGGGATACCGCTCGTGAACGGTGTGTTTGGGTCTGAAGGGGTTTTTTATGTGACTGCTTTCGTAACGGCGTTTAATATTGTTGTATGGACCCACGGCGTGATCTGCATGAGCGGCAGGTTCAGCCGGGAAGCATTGAGACGCGGTCTGCTTTCCCCTTCGCTCATCGCGATCATCCTGGGAGTGGTATGCTTCTTTGCCGGAATAGAGCTGCCGGAGATAGTGACGCTTCCTCTTGGGTATATCTATCAGCTGAATACGGGGCTTGCGATGCTGGTCGCGGGATCGTCTCTCGCGTTCTGCGATCTGTCAGCGCTCAGGAGCTCGAAGCGCGTTTTCTTTGTATGTGCGGCAAAACTTATCCTGTTTCCTGCTCTCACGGGGCTTCTTCTGCGGGCTCTTCCGATAGACCCGATCGTGCGCGGTGTTGCTCTGATCGCGTCAGCTTGCCCTTCTGCGGCAATGACATTCATGTTCGCATACAGATACGGCGGGGATGACAGATACGCTTCGCTCATATTCGCGCTGACGACGATCTGCTGCGCTGCGACGATCCCGCTGATAATGTTCCTTGCATAAATAATTCCGCCATTCAATTGTAAAATTAGCTCCGAAACCTTAAACAGGGTTGTATTTCTCACGCAAAATGATTATAATTGGAATGAAATAAATATGAAAAAAACCTCTCATATGCAAAGGGGCAGGGTACTTATGGCAAAACGGATACTTATTGTTGATGATGAACCTCTTATTGTCAAAGGTTTGAAATATTCACTTGAGCAGGATGGCTATGCGACGGATTCAGCCGCCGATGGAGAGGAAGCTATCAATAAATTCTTCTCGGATGAATTTGATCTCGTGCTGCTGGATGTCATGCTGCCCAAGGTCAACGGCATCGAAGTATGCCAAAGGATCAGGGAAAAGAGCAATGTACCCATCATCATGCTTACGGCAAAGGGCGAGGATATGGATAAGATCCTGGGCCTTGAATACGGAGCGGATGATTATATGACAAAGCCCTTCAATATCCTGGAGGTCAAAGCCCGTATCAAGACGATATTCCGCAGGACGACCATGGTCGCCCATAATGTGGATTCCAAGATCATACGCGTGCGCGATATGGTGATCAACCTGAACAGCCGTTCCGTGACGATCGCCAATAAAGAAGTGAACCTGACTGCCAAGGAGTTTGATCTTTTGAGACTGTTTGCGTCCAACAGGGGAACGGTTTTCAGCAGGGAACAGCTTCTTGAGACGATCTGGAAGTATGATTATCTGGGGGATCTGCGTACGGTAGATGTACATATCCGCCGCCTTCGCGAGAAGGTGGAAAAGAATCCCGCGCAGCCGGAATTCATATTCACAAAGTGGGGAGTAGGGTACTATTTCACAGATAAAGACTAAAAAGAGATCATATTCCATTCGATGGAAGATCATTCTCGCCTATCTGCTGGTGATATGCGCCGCGTTCATCATACTGGACCTGACGCTCATTCAGCTGATAGGCGAATATCTGTTTACGCAAAAAGTGAAGGATGAGGGGCATTATGCCGCTGAAATAGCGCTGAGGATAGCTGACAGCTGGTCGGAGAGAGATTCCGGGCAGCTTTATGGGCTTGTATCCGATATCGCCGCAGAGAACGATTCGCGAATACTTGTTACGGATCCCTATGGAGTGGTCCAGGTCGATTCCGGGACAGACCAGATGGGCAAACGCCTCTATCTCAAGGAAGTCGCAGATACGCTGTCGAATGGTAAGGGTACTTACGGGTATTATGATACGGGCTCCGGTTCAGGCTGGTTTGCCTTTTCCGTATACACAGGCAGTGCGATAGGGATCCATACCGTACCGCTGTCGGAAGGCGCCCGCCTAACGGGAGCACTTGTGCTAATCTCATCCGCGGATGAATTATATGCCTCGCTGGCGGACATGCAGGGCAGAGTCGCTATATGGATGCTGATCGTGGCTGCAGTCGTGCTGCTTCTTGTTGTCATCATCTCCAATACCGTTCTGAACCCGATCTCGGATCTAAACAATACGATCATCCGTTTGAGCCGCGGCGATATGCGTGCCAGGGTCAATACACGCGGAAAAGGTGAATTTGCGCGGCTTGGCCAGGCCTTCAACAGCATGATCGAACAGGTGGACAGGCTCAATACCACGCGAAACGAGTTTGTTTCCAACGCATCGCACGAATTGAAAACACCCCTTACGACCATTAAGATCACGACAGAGACACTCATGTATATGGACCCCAATGATCATGAGTATCTGAAGGAATCTCTCACGGCTATCGATAAAGAGGTAGACCGCATGAATTACCTCGTGAACGATCTTCTTTCCCTTGTCCGCATGGATTCCGGCGAACAGCGCCTTTCGCTTGCGGAGCTCGATCTGGGCGAGCTCATAAAGGATACGGTCGCGAGGATCCGTCCCTTCTCCCTGGATCACAATATCAATGTATCGGTTGATCTGGCAGAGGATGTCAAGCTGACTGGCGACCGTTACAAGCTGCAGCAGGTTGTCTATAACCTGGTGGATAACGCGATCAAGTATACGCTCCAGGGCGGTCATGTCGATATCGAGATGAGAAAGATCGGGAGGAATGCCGTTATCACCGTTCGAGACGACGGCATAGGCATACCGGAGAAGGATCTCCCGCATATCTATGACAGGTTTTACAGGGTTGATAAGGCCCGTTCCCGTGAAAAGGGCGGGACAGGCCTTGGCCTTGCCATTGTAAAGCAGATCGTCACAGCGCATTCAGGGACTATTTCTGTGAGGAGCAAAGTGGATTCGGGTACCGAGTTCAAGGTAGAACTCCCGCTGCAGGGCCCGAAAGATACTGCTTCGAAACAGGGAGAGGAGGGGCGCAGATGAAAAGAAGATCGTTTGCTTTCCTCTGCATCCTCATGATGATGACGGTGCTTGCCGGCTGCGGACAGAAATTGTTTACGGACAGCGGCTCCCCATCGTCTGTCATCCTGCCGGAGCCGGAAGGAAAAACGGTACAGGTAGGTACAGGGGATATGCGCACCGCCTATTCAAGGCGCGTTATACTCTACTATGCCGGGCAGGATGGAAGCCTGTCATCGGAGCTCCGGCTCATTCATGTTTATTCGGACGATAACCTGGCAGAGCTTGTTGCACGAGCACTTTTCGTAAAACCCTATTATTCTTCCGGCCTTACATCGGTGATACCCGATGGCGTGGAATTACTCGCCTGCGAGGTTTCGGGTGATGTTGCTGTACTGGATTTTTCACGGGATATACTTTCTGTGGGAGAAGAAGCGCTTTCTGTGATGCGCAGCGCGGTAACATCTACGCTCCTTGGCCTTGACGGCATCAGGTGTGTGGATATCCTTACAGAGGGTATGGCACTGGAGCTTGCGGGTCTTCCCGCGGGAGCAGAGACAAGAGTGGATCTGGATGCTCCGGCTGTATACCTCCAGCGCATGTCGGAAAAGATGAGGATAGAGAACGGGAACGGTGCAGTCGAAAGGACAGCGCTCCTCTACGTACCGGCAGACAGCGGCAGTCTTGTTGTTCCGGAAAAGAAAACTGTCAGGCTTTCCGGCGGGGATGCACTGGAAAGACTGATGGAGGCTTACAGCGCGCGGTGTCTTTTGCCGGGGGCAGCCATATCATCGACATCCTATCTCGATGAAGACGGGAGCAGGATCGCTGAGATATCATTGACAGATGTTGAAGATGCGGAAAGCTTTGTGCCTTCGATCACGATGACTGTATGCGGCTTTGTGCCGAATATCGATTATGTCTGCGTCGTTTCGGATGGCGATGCTGTAACGAAAGCTGCGGGGCTCATTTCAGAGAAAGGATTGTGGAAGTATACGGATTTCCGCTATCTTACAGGACGCCCGATCCGGCTTTATACCGGTGGAAAGGATGCCTCACTGTGCCGCCTGGATACCGTATTGGGAGGGAGGACGGTTACTGTGCGTGATGTCTTAAATGAGCTGTTTACGACAGACGTATTTCCGGGAACGGCTTCCCCTGCGGATATCCTCGGCATACGTATCGAGGATCGGACGGCATATATCAATATCTCGCCGGCGCTTTACAGCTTGTGCCAGGAGCTGAGTGCGGAGGAGGAAAAGATACTGGTATACTCCATCGTGAATTCCGTATGTGAGAATATCGATATTGTCGATTCTGTCGGCATACTGGTGAGCGATGAACGGGTCGAAACGCTTTCCGGGAATATCTCCCTTATCTCGCCGCTCATGCCGAATCCCGGCCTTGTCACCGGATAAAAGAGCTTTGGGCTTAAGAAAAAGAAAGCTGCCTCGAAAAGGTCCGGACCAGGATCTTTTCGAGGCAGCTTTTAATAAACGGCTGAACGCTCTCAAACAGTTCGCAAGATCATCTCTGCTGCCCGATTTCCTTCCTCTATTGCCGGTTTGCAATCAATCTCATCTTTGAGACCATAGCTTCTGTCAGGCATCATTATGTTTTGCAATCATTCTTTTTTCATGCGGCTTGCATCTTTCTTTCGCTGCTCGGCGCTCAGCTCGTATTTGCGCATGCGTATGGATTTGGGCGTGAATTCGATCAATTCGTCATCGCCTATATATTCCATCGCCTCTTCCATGGTCGGTATGCGCACATTGGTGATCTTGAGCGCTTCTTCTGCGCCGGCGGCGTTTCGGATGGAGGTAAGGTGCTTCTTTTTGCACACGTTTACATCGATATCGCCAGGCCGGTTGGTCTGACCGACTACCATGCCGTTGTATACCTTTGTGCCTACATCGATGAACAGGGTGCCCCTGTCCTGGATATAGAAGAGAGCATAGCTTGTTGCGACCCCTGTTTCAAACGCGACCAGGGAGCCGAATTTGCGCATGTTGATATCGCCGGCGTAGGGCGCGTATTTCTCGAACACGGCACTCATGATGCCTTCGCCGCGCGTATCGGTCAAAAATTCGTTTCTGTAGCCGAACAGGCCCCTTGAGGGGACGAGGAAGGAGAGCCTCGTGCGGGTGTCCATAGCGTTCATATCGATCAGGGTGCCTCTGCGGTTGCCGATCTTCTCGATCACGATGCCGGAGCACTGAGATGGGACATCACATACGAGCCTCTCAAAAGGCTCCATTCGTACGCCGTCTTCTATTTTTTCGATCGCCATGGGCTTGCTCACCTGGAATTCGTAGCCCTGTCTGCGCATCGTCTCTATCAGGACGGACAGGTGGAGCTCGCCGCGCCCGGATACTTTAAAGGAATCGGTGGAATCCGTCTCCTCCACGCGCAGGGATACATCTGTCTCCAGCTCCCGCATGAGCCTTCCGCGCAGGTGGCGGCTGGTCACGTATTGGCCTTCGGTTCCGGCGAACGGGCTGTCGTTTACGCGGAAGTACATGCTCACCGTCGGCTCATCGATCTTTACAAAGGGGAGGGGCTCGACGGCGCCGGTGCTGCAGATCGTATCGCCTATCGATATGTCCTCGATACCCGATATCGCTACGATATCGCCGACCTTGGCGTTTTCACACGGAACACGCTTCAATCCGTCAAACTCAAACAGGCTGGCGAGCCTTACAGGCGGGTCTGTCTTGCCTGTCTCATAGTTGCAGCGGACAGCCATCTGGTTTACGTTTACCTGGCCCCGTTCGATGCGGCCTATGCCGATGCGGCCGACATATTCATTATAATCTATCGTGGATATGAGAAGCTGCAGCTCCCCGTCAGGATCTCCTTCCGGTGCAGGGATATGCTCAAGGACGGCGTCAAACAGGGGAGACAGATCTGTCCCATGCACATTCGGGTCTGTGGAAGAACAGCCGTCACGGCCGGAAGCGTATATGATAGGTGTCTCGATCAGGCTCTCATCCTGCCCAAGCTCCAGTATAAGCTCCAGTGTCTCATCGGCTACTTCGGCACTGCGGGCATCCGGCCTGTCTGTTTTATTTACGACTATGATCACGGGCAGGTGCAGGTTCAGGGCTTTTTGCAGCACGAACCGCGTCTGCGGCATAGGCCCTTCAAAGGAATCGACGAGCAGCAGAACACCGCCGACCATTTTGAGCACGCGCTCGACTTCACCGGAGAAATCGGCATGGCCGGGTGTGTCGATAATGTTGATCCGCGTATCGTGATAATGAACGGCTGTATTCTTGGAAAGGATCGTGATGCCGCGCTCCCGTTCCAGATCNNGATCGTTGGAATCCATCACGCGTTCCACTACCTGCTGGTTCTGGCGGAATACGCCGCTCTGGCGCAGCATCTGATCGACGAGTGTGGTCTTGCCGTGATCGACGTGGGCGATGATGGCTATATTTCGGATGTCATTGCGTACGATATTCAAAATCAGGACTCCTTTATTTCTTGACTCTTAGGAAAGTACGTCCGCTTCCAGACGGTCGGCGGTTTCTGCCAATACGAGGCCTTCGTTGTTTTCCTGTGCCAGCCTTATGGACCATTCATTGGTGAACAGGAGTACATCTCTCCCGGAACGGTCAATGGCGTGCGCGACAGTCGAGGCGAGCCGAAGCTTGTCAATGGGCTTAGGTGTCTGGACGATCCAGCGGACATGAGTGAATTCCAAGGGCTCCCTTACGATCACAACGCCGTATTCGGTCTTCAGACGGTATTCCAATACATCCATCTGCAGTACGCCTACAACGCCTGCTATGATCTCTTCTCGGCCTATATCGGGGCGTTTAAAGGTCTGTATCGCGCCTTCCTGGGAAAGCTGGGAAACGCCTTTTAAGAACTGCTTGCGCTTCATGCTGTCCTCGGGGCTGATGCGGCAAAAGAATTCCGGCGCGAAGAGGGGGATCCCTGCGTAGCGCACGGGGCTGCCTGTGCACAGCGTATCGCCAAGCCGCATGATGCCAGGGTCGAACAGGCCAATGATATCACCGGGGTATGCCGTTTCTGTCGCGACATGCTCCTGCGCCATGAACTGCTGGGGCTGGCTCAGACGTATGATCTTTCCGCTGGAGGAATGCCATACCTCCATGTCTTTTTCAAATACGCCGGAGCACACGCGCATGAACGCGAGCCTGTCACGGTGTGCAGGGTTCATGTTCGCCTGTATCTTAAAGATGAAGCCTGTGAATTTGTCGCTGGCCGGCTCTATGATGCCTGCGTCGCTCTCCCTTGGGGAAGGCGATGTCGTGTAGCTCAGGAATCTCTTGAGGAAAGGCTCGACGCCGAAGTTGTTGCTGGCGGAACCGAAGAACATGGGGGTAAGCTCACCCGCGAGTATCTTATCGAGATCGAAAGGATCTCCCGCAACATCAAGGAGCTCTGTATCCTCAAGCAGCTTATCATAATAGCTTTGCCCGATGACGCCGGGAAGCTCTGGGTCATCTATGGCGATGCGGCGTACCGTAACACGCTCAGTACCGTGATTTCCTCCGCCGTAAAGCTCTACCGCCTTTTCATCGCGGTGATAGACGCCCTGGAAATCCCCGTGGATGCCGATGGGCCAGTTGACCGGACAGGAGCGTATGCCGAGCACGTCTTCGAGCTCCTGCATGAGCTCGAACGGATCTCGTCCCGCGCGGTCCAGCTTGTTGACAAATGTGAATATCGGGATCGAACGCAGGCGGCAGACCTTAAAAAGCTTTATGGTCTGCGCTTCGACGCCTCGCGCGAAGTCCAGAAGCATCACGGCGCTGTCCGCCGCTACGAGCGTGCGGTAGGTGTCCTCCGAAAAGTCCTGGTGACCTGGGGTATCCAGTATATTGATGCGATACCCGTCAAAATCGAACTGCATGGCGCTGGAGGTGACGGATATGCCGCGCTGCTTTTCGATCTCCATCCAGTCGGATGTCGCGTGATGGGCGGCCCTGCGCGCTTTTACCGAGCCTGCCTGCCTGATAGCGCCGCCGTAAAGCAGCAGCTTTTCGGTAAGAGTGGTCTTACCGGCATCGGGGTGGGAGATGATGGCGAAGGTACGCCTGCGCTTTGTCTCCGCGGCGAGCTCCGGATGGTTTGAGATCGGTTCTGCGGGCATCGTTCTGCCTCCTCGGGTTATTTCTCATCAGGCTTCGAAAAGCATGAAAAACGGCAATGATATACGCCTGCTTCAGGCACTCCGAAATTTTATAACGCAGGAAAAACCCGTGTCAATCACAGGTAAGGCAGATTGGGTTAATTTTGCGTACCGGTCAAGGAAAGTGCTGACAATATCCACTATATCAAAGAAGCTATAAAAGAAGCTTCGGGAGAATAGAAAAGGTGATGTTCGGTGATGCTCATTTGAAAAACTTCTCTATAGATACTTTTTTTGACTCTATCATGACTTATGTAAATGACCGTCATCGACTGTTACTTTTGACTTGTTCCGGAAATATACTTAAGCATGATGCATATATGTTAAAGAAAAGTAACTCTGGAATAAAAAAATGACTCTAAAGAATGTGGAAGAAGGTATAATATTGTGCTACTATATATTAGTGATAAAAGATGCATAAAATAGTGGCTTGTAAATCATTACGGACACGGCTTTAACGTGAAAGGAGCATTGCTGTTATGAGCAGGCAGACAGAGGTCGTACTGAACTTCAAAAAGTCTAAAGGCATCATCGATCCCAAGCTGTATGGGCATTTTTCCGAGCATATAGGCGGTGTGTTCTACGATGGGCTTTGGGTAGGGGAAGACAGCAAGGTCCCGAATATCCGCGGCTTCAGGAAAGCGCTTGTCGAAAGCTTCCAAAAGATAGCGCCTCCGGTGCTTCGCTGGCCCGGCGGCTGCTTTGCTGAGACATATGACTGGCGGGACGGGATCGGCCCCCGGGAACAAAGGCCACTGCGAGCCAATTGGTGGTATTCCCATGACCACAGGTTGGAACCGAATGCGGTCGGTACGCATGAATTCATGGATTTCTGCCGTATGGTTGGGGCGGAACCGTATGTCGCGGCGAACATGACGAGTCTCACACCGCTCGATATCCGCAATTGGATGGAGTATTGCAACTTCCCCGCAGGATCGACCACACTTGCGAAGCAGCGTGGGGAAAATGGGGATCCGGAGCCGTTCAACGTAAAATACTGGGGCATCGGGAATGAGAACTGGGGCGGCGGCGGCCAGATGACACCGGAGGAGAACATCTGGGAATTCAAGCGTTATTCGACGATCTGCAACAGCCTGGATAAGGGGCAGTACCATTTTATCATGTGCGGCGCGAACGGGCACGATGTCGAATGGACCAGGAGGATCATGAAGGAATGGGCGTCAAGCCGCTGGCACGAGGCCCCTGTCTGGGGCATGAGCGTCCATTACTACTGCGGCACTGCCGGCTGGCCGCAGGATTTCACGGAAGATCAATGGTACCAGCAGCTGTTCCAGGCCGATTTTATGCGGCGTATCGTGGATGACCACAGGGCGGCGATGGATGAATTCGATCCTGAACGAAAGATCAAATTGGTGGTCGATGAATGGGGATGCTGGCATAAGGACGGATCCGGCCCAAGCAAGGGCTATAACCTGTTCGAACAGCAAAGCAGCATGCGGGATGCGATGGTCGCTGCCATGACCTTGAATCTTTTCAACAATCGCTGCGATGTTGTGGGAATGGCCAATGTAGCCCAGCTGTGCAACAACCTGCATTCCCTTTATCTGGCGGGCGGGGAGCACTTTGTAGAGACTCCCAATTACCATGTGTTCGATATGTTCCAGGGACATAAAGGCGGACGCCAGATCGATACATCGACAGATGCGCTTTACCTCGAGAGGGAGGGCTTTGCGCCTCTTCAGACGCTCAGCGTGAGCGCATCCGAGAAGGATGGAGCGGTAACTCTCACGATAGCGAATCTGGATATGTCCCAGGCACAGGAAGTAAAGCTTATACCAGTGGGGAAGAAGCTAGGAAACAAAGCGGAAATGATCACGCTCCGGCATGATGATGTACATGCCTGCAACACTTTTGAGGAACCTTTTGCCGTCGTACCTTCACGTACAGAGATCGCGTTTGAAAAAGAGGCATGCGTCACGGTGCCGGCAGCCGGGATCGCTGCATTGAGGATCAGATGACAGAGATCGAGAAGATAACGGGCCTGGTATTTGATATCGAGGAATTCGCGGTTTACGACGGGCCGGGGATCCGCTGCGCGGTATTCGTAAAAGGCTGTCCGCTCCGATGCATGTGGTGCCATAATCCGGAAGGGCTAGTGCCGCACCCCCAGCGCGTGGTATCGCTTTCCCTGTGTACGCACTGCGGCGCATGCAAAAAGGTGTGTCCTTCACCTGATAAGTGCATCGGCTGCGGCAGGTGCGTGTCCGTATGCCCCAACGGCTGCATACGCATTGCCGGAAAGCACATGACGGCGGGAGAGACTGCGGCAAGGATACGCAAAAACGCGGCTGTACTGAAAATGAACGGCGGCGGTGTGACTTTCTCCGGCGGAGAGGTTTTGCTGCAGAGTGATTTCATCATTGCTGTCCGTAAACTCCTTCCGGATCTGCATGCTCTTATCGAGACCAGCGGTTATGCGCCTTCGGATGTGTTCCGCAGGACATGCGAGGCGATGGACATGGTGATCATGGATATCAAGATAGTGGATCCGGCACTTCATAAAAGATATACCGGGGTCGAGAACAAGCTGATACTGGATAACCTTGCGATCCTTAAAGGTTCGGACATGCCGTTCCGTATCCGCGTTCCTCTGATACCGGGTGTGAACGATACGCCTGAAAACATGGAAAGCACAGCTGCGCTTCTTGCCGATGCGGATAAGCTGGAAAAAGTTGAGCTGCTGCGCTACAATAAGGCAGCCGGCGCAAAATACCCGAGCGTAGGTATGAGGTATGAACCGGATTTTCCGGAACAGCAGGAGCCGCGCGTTTTTACAAAACCGTTTGAAAAAAGAGGGATAGAAGTAAGTATCCTTTGACATGGGAGGAAAAAATGGAGACAAAAGAGATTCGCCGGGAGCTTTCGAAAGAACGCTGGGATGCCATAGCCGCAAGGATACAGGATCCTTCTCTCACATTGTCTGAAAGGGCAGCGCTAAGGCTTAAACTGTTCCTGGAGGAAGAGGAGATCATACAGGTTCCGGGCGAGAATATCCCAGTGTGGCGCACGATCATAAGCTTTCCGGATATCTATGCGCAAGGGGAAAAGGAAAGGCTCACCAAAGGGCATTATGTACATGAACAGGGCCGCGTCTGCAATATATCCAGCGATTGGGAGGGCGTGATCCGCGAAGGCCTGCTCCCGAGGAGGGAAAAAGCCAATAAGGATATGCGTTCTGCGATCGACGCTGTGATCGCTTATACGGATCGGTATCATTTGCCGGCTCTTTCTGATGCGGTGCGCTATGGCGCCAAAAGCTATCTGACGGCGCTTCAGATGTTCCGCGTGCTCCACTTCTGCCTGTGGGCTTCGAATGTCTACCATAACACGGTAGGCAGGTTCGACCAGTACATGTATCCGTACTACAAAAAAGATATCGAGAGCGGGGCATTGGACGATGAAAAGGCGCTCGCTTTGACAGAGGAATTCTTTATGTCCTTTAA
>DBXA01000106.1 GCA_002309235.1 Christensenella sp. UBA1224
CGCCTTGCGGATACGGTGCCTGTTCCATCAGGAGACGGGGCAGCGTGGGCGGGCATGCCCGCCGGACCGAGAGCATGCGAGTCGATGACGATATGTTGTAGCGGCGCACACGAAGTGTGGGAGCGGTAATGAATGGATCCATAGTATGGATCCAGAACCGCGACTGCCTGAGCCCGCAGGCGAGACGATCTACGCCGCCACGAGCCTGTGTTTTACGCTATGGGTTACGTGGCGGCGCATGCGCCGCCGCTACAGCAGACAACGGCCTCACCCGATCACCTGTTTGCGGCGCATGCGCCGCCTTGCGGATACGGTGCCTGTTTCATCAGGAGACGAAGGCAGCGAGGGCGGGCATACTCTGCCGAAAAGAAGAGCCGTTTCCATCAGAAAGCATCAAGGGTGTAGGTCGGTGAAGGTCGTTTACAAAAATCTCTTAAGAACCAAAAAAACGTCTCTTAGAAGAGTTTTGCATTTGACCTGCACCGACCTTCACCCTTGATGTCTACTGCAAAAGATCCGACTTGATGCGAAAACCGTGGATTTTGATTCCGTGTTTTGTGCGCCGCCGCTCAAACCCGGCGCTTTCCAGGGCCGTGTAGAAATCCGTCGTGCTGCGGGTGTACTCGCCTGTCTGCATGCAGTATTCGCGGTAGGCGCTGTAGACCTCGCCCGATGACACGCTGAAGGAGATGTCCACCTCGCAGCGGTCTTCGAGGAAATGCGCCAGCCAGTCGTTGTTCTCCCTGTAACCGGCGATGGCTTCCCGGACTACCTTGGGCTGTTCGATATGGTACTCATTTGCGATCACGCGCCCGGCTCCCTCGATGATCCAGGTGAGTATTGCGCCTGCGGCCTCATTGTACAGGTGTTCTGCATAGTTCTTGATATCGGAGCTGCCTTTGATGCTGGCGGTAAACGGGATCACGATGAGCCTGCGCCAGGTCCCGGTATCGTTCGTGCCGACCTTGGGCAGATGGTTGGTGTACAGCACCAGCGTATGGCTGGGCACGAAGGCGAACGGGTCCTTGTACTTCTTCTCGGCGTTGATCTCATCCGTGGAGCAGAGCTGCTTTACGGTGGAGGTATTGAGGCGCATGCCCTCTTCAAGCTCAGCTGCGATGACGAGCCGCTTGCCCCTGATCTCGGCCAGCTCCGGCTTCACGTTCCGCCTGCAGCCGACCGTCAGCGCGTCGGCGGACAGGGTGCCGCTGTAGGTGCCCATCACGCGGGCCAGCGTGTTCCAGAAGGTGGATTTGCCATTGCTGCCCTGTCCGTAGGAGATGATCATGGCTTCTGCACAGACCCTGCCTATGGCGGCAAGGCCCGCGATCTGCTGGACGTAGCCGATCACCTCGGCATTGCCGCAGAAGATGGTATGGAGGGTATCCTTCCAAAGCTCCGCGCCGGCATCGGAGGGATCCGCGGAGGTGCACTTTGTGATAAAGTCTTCTGCCCTGTGCTCCCGCGCGGAGGCGATGCCCTCCCGCAGGTCATATGTGGCGGAGGGCGTGTTGAGAAGGAAGGCATCCGCGTCCAGCTGCTTCGGGTCGATCTCCAGCATCGGACGGGCCTCCTTCAGGGATGCGGCGATGCTCCTGGAATCCCGGCGCCGGATGGCATAGTTCCGGTATTCGGAGGCAGTCTGGTACTGCTCATAGGCCTGCGTTTGCTGCGTGGTAAAAATGCCGGCGGAGCGCTTCGGACCCAAAGTGCCCAGGATATCCCATGCCTCGGTCGCCACCATACTGTCTTTTGCCTTCTGCATCGCGATATCGGCCTCCTCCAGCTGCCGGTCCGTGAGCTTCTGCGCGATCCCCTGGGCCTTGGGGGCGGATTCCTCCCAGAAGCAGCCGTTGTAGAAGATGTGTCCGGTTGCCGGGCTGTAGCGGAGGCGGTCACTGTACTCCCTTGCGAGGACAGCCGCCTGGCCCACATCGGAAAGGTCCGCGGGCAGGAGAGCCGGCTTGGAATTGTATCTCTCCGGCGGGATATAGCCCTCCTGAGAAGCTATCCTGCTCAAGAAGCCCAGAGCGCTGCGCCATATGGTCTCGAGCTCCTCTTCGCCGAGGGGCGGCCGGCACCTTGCGGCGAGCCTCTCAAAACGGTCCCTGGCCTCCTGCGTATCGCCGAAGCGCTTGAGTATCTTCGCAGCGCCTTTGGACAGCTCGGAATTCCGGCTGCCCTCCGGTATGACGCCGGTTTCGCCTGCGCCGGTGTCCCGGGAGAGATCCTTAAGGAAGGTGGTGAGCGTCATCGGCCCGTCGAATATCGCCACCTGCGGCTTTCCCGTACCGAAGAAGAATCTGGCCGCGTCCAGAGCGTTTGCATCAAAGTACGCAAAGAGAGCACTCATCTGCTTTTTGAGAGAAGCGTACTGCCCGGCATCCGTGACGCGGTCGATGGGGAAGAGCACGTGAAACTTCGGCCTGGCTTTCTTCCCGTTTTTCGCCTTCATGTGATTGCGGCTGTAGTGTACCGCGAAAGCCACGCCCGGGAATGCCTCGGCGACATCGGCCGGGGTCTTCCAATCCTGCGGGTCCTCGCTGTGGTCGTTGTCGCAGTCCGCCGCAAGGCAGTTGCTCGCGATAAAGTTTCCGCAGCTCCGGTGATTTCCCCTGTACTCGGCGCACACGTAGTCGCGGCTGACAGCCCCGGCGAGGGACGATGCATCCGATATCTCGACGGCGTGCGGGTAGAGGCAGTTTCCGGCGTTTCCGGTGCAATCCGCGTGATAGAGCGTAAACATCATATTCTATATACCTCCTGTGTCAATCTTTTCTGTAATAATCAGTTTCATAGCCGTCGGCCCGGAGCAGGAGCCCCTTTGCCCATTGCGGCGAAAGGCTCATCTGCCCGCATACGGCTTCTGCGGTCAACTGCGGCCTGGCTTCGATGACGAGCTCATCGTGTATGTGCATGACGATCCGGCAGGACCGCAGGGCCTTCATGGCATGGCAGAGGATATCGCGGGCGATGCCCTGTACGATGTTCTCCACCAGCTTCGCACCGTAGGTCTCCAGCCGTTCCCATTTTTTCTCCGGACCGGTGCCCTCGTAGGTGATCGCGTCTCCGCCGAACCTGTTTTTGCCGATTCCCGGCTTCACATAGGCGAGCTTCCTCCCCGAGGGCAGCGTGATGAAGAGGATACCGCTCCGGTAAGAGAACCGTATGCCGGCGGCTTCCGTACTGATATGCATCGCGACCGTATCCATGGCGGCGCGGTCCACATCCCGCCAGAGATTTGTGATATGGGGATTGGAAGAGCGCCACAATTCGACCAGGGGCTTGAGCTCCCTTTCTTCCAGGCCCATTTCGACGGCGCCCATGGCCTCAAGCGCGCCGACAGAGCCGCCGTAGCCCAGCGCCAGCTCCGCGATCTTGCCCTTCTGCCGGAGGTGGGCGTTGACGCCGTACTTTTCCACCGGTACCCGGAACATCTGCGAAGCGCTGGCACAGTAGATATCACCGCCGCGCGCGAACACCTCCTGCCGCCAGGTCTCCCCTGCGAGCCACGCCAGTATCCGGGCTTCTATGGCCGAATAATCCGCAACGATGAACCTGCAGCCCGGCCTCGGCACAAATGCCGTACGGATCAATTGCGAAAGCGCGTCCGTCACATCCCCGCAGAGCGACCTGACGGCTTCGGTTTTACCGGCGAGCACGTTTTCCCTTGCTTTTCCGAGATCCTGTATGCGGTTCTGCGGGAGATTCTGCAATTGGATGATGCGGCCTGCCCAGCGGCCGGTACGGTTCGCGCCGTAGAACTGGAACATGCCCCTGGCGCGTCCGTCGGCGCAGACAGCGGCCTGCATGGCCCGGTATTTCCTGGTGGAAGACCTGGAAAGCTGCTGCCGGAGCAGGAGCACCTCCCGGACAGCGGGCGGCGCGTCCCTGAGCGCCAGGGCCACTTCCTCCCTGCCGAGGGAATCCATCTCCATGCCGTGTGCCGCCAGCCAATCCTTTATCTGAGCCACGCTGTTGGGGTTTTCCACACCGGTAAGGGCTTTCATGGCGCGCGTCAGCTCCCCGCAGGCGAATGTATCCATAGCGATGGCCTTTTCAACGAAGCGCATGTCCAGCGCCACGCCCCTGTCGTTGATCTCCTGGTCGATGCGGTACTCCTCCCATATCTCCTCCGGGAGCGGGAACAGGGAAAGACGGTCCTGTATGGCCTGCTCCGTCTCCACATCGCGGCAGTTATAGCGCTTGAAGGCTTCCCACTTGTCCGGGGCGTCCGCCGGGAGGTTCCGCCTTCTTCCGCCGTTCGCCTTTGTGGGTTCACAGGGCCTGCAGAAGAACCGGATGAGCTCCTTTCCCTGGGTTAGCTTCCGCTTCTCCAGCCCCAATACGTTCCCCGCGCCCTCCAGGGAGAGCGGGAGGCCCATGGCGGCGGACCAGACCATGCTGCAGCGCCATGAGGCCGGGTCCAGGAAACGCTCCGCCGTATCCCCGTTATTGTCCCGCAGCCAGCGGGAGAGGCAGACGCGCTCAAACTGGGCGTTGAAGGCCCGCTTGATGACGCTCCCGTCCGTCAGCGCCGCCAGGATATCCCCGGGCAGCTTTTCGCCGGAAGCGAGGTCGTATACCCTTACAGGCCCTCCGTCGATGCTGCAGCCGAAGAGCAGTATCTCGAAATCCGGGGATTCGGCGTATCTGTACACGCCGCATTTCGCGAGATCCGCGCCTGCATAGGTCTCAATGTCGATCGATAATGTTTTCATTGCCTGTATCTCCTTTTTGTGACAGATCTTTCTGTACCTGTAATCAAACAGTTCCTAAGGTTGCGCATCCATGGTTTTTAAGGTTTTTAAGGTCCGAACGGAGGTTTTTTTTCAGACGGCGTGCCGCATTTCCGCCGGGTGATTGAATTAACGGGGGAATTGGCCTATAATGTAAATTGGAGAATGATATGAACGTACATGGCGCGCGTACCGGGCGGCACGGGCGCAGGTATGAAAATGGAGGAGATCCTTTGCAGGACAACTATCCAAGGCTGTGCGGGGGCACCTTCTTTACGCTGGTCGTACAGTCCCTCAGGCAGCGGATGCAGGCGCGTGAGCATTACAAGGGCCAAAGCGACGGGCTGACGGACCCGGAGGTTTTAGCAGGGCTGATCCGGGCAGCATACCCGGATTACGCTTTTCCCGGCAAACAGGCCATGAAGACGCAGACGAACAATTACAAGGCGTGCCGTATCTCTTCCGGCGCGTACCTGCCCTTTGACGACAGGGATGTGATCCGCTCCTTCGACGCGCGGGTGAGAAGGGACCACGGCGCGGCCCTTGAGGCTATGACCTCGTTTGTAAAGAACTATCTGGATCTCACGGGGAGCGTGGGCCGGGCTGTGACGCTCGTTAGGGCGCTGGCGGAACTGATACTTGAGGATGATACGATCGATCCCCGGGAAGCCTTCTGTATCGGCGAAAACGGGGAGATGACGGAAAAGAAAGCTTTCGCGGGCCTTACGGAGGTGTGCCTGCCGGCGTTTCTCCTGGGCATATGGCACTATGTGATCACGAACAGGCAGGATAATACGGCAGGGGCGGCTACGTATGACGCCTGGTGCCCGAAAAACGGCCGCGCCGAGAGAAAGTACACGGCCCGCATGGGCGAGGGAGCGCTGGAAGCTGTCAGGGTATATATGCCCGGGGAGAGGGAAACGCAGGAACGAACGGAGGACGGGGAAGACGTGATACCGGAGGACGCGGTGGTGATCACCGACTGTGCCGGGCGGTCTGACGGGCCCACAGAGCAGGCATCGGCGTCCGTGGTCAATCATAACCCGATATTCATCCGGCAGAACGGCGACGGCAATACGGTGATCCCGAACTACGGGACCATCGTCATTCATAAGAGATAGGAGCCTGGTATGGCAGATAATGAACTGAAGGCCGTGCGGGCCTCTGTCCCCGGCGTTCCCGCCGGTGAACGGTTTGCGCAGACGGGCAACGACAATGTGCTGATCCCGAATTACGGGACGGTCAATATCAACGTACAGACTCCCTTCAGCGCGGGGTTTTACGTGCCGCAGCGCATCAGCCGGGAATCCTACAATCTCTTCGTGATCGGCGAAGAGGCGTTCGACAGGCCGTATTTCGCGGTACCGCGCGAAAGGGCGCTGAACCGGTACATGGAGCAGGAGACGATGCGGCGCTTTGACGCCCTCACGCCGGAAATGATCGAGGAGATCAAAACCCTTCCCTCCCTGTTCCTGGCGGAAAACAGGGCCTATGGGAGGGCGGAGGACGGACAGAAGGCGATATACGGCTTCGTATCCGATCTCCGGGTCCGCGAGAACGATGTGAAGGTCTCCTTCTGCGGCTACAGGGGCGATATCGCGCAGCAGAGGCTCAATGAGCTTATCCGTGAGCTCGCTCTGTACGGCGACGGCCAATACAACGAGCTCAACCGGACCCACTGGGCGATCAAGCAGGCGGATCTGATAGGGGTGCTGCAGGAGGCGGGCATCGCTGTGCCCGTGTTTCAGTACGGCACTGACAGCCAATCTGCCCGGTGATCACGAAATGGTGAGGAGAATGGGACAATGACCGAAAAAATGCCCGGCGTCATCCGGGAAATAACGCTGGATAAAGCCACCTTCCACGGCGAGAGGCTGCAGCCTACCCTGATCAACTTTTTCTTCGGAAGGAACGGCGTGGGGAAGTCCACCACCGCAAGGGCGTTTGAAGATCCGGCGGCCCTTCACTGGCAGACCGGAGTCAATCCCGACAACTATTCGATCTTCGTCTTTAACCAGGATTTTATCAGGCGTAATTTTGAAACCTATGAAGGCCTGCAGGGCGTATTTACCCTGAGCGAGGAAAACATCGCCATCCGCAATCAGATCAGCGAAAAGACAGCGCTGCGGAACGAGGCTGCGGCTGCCGAAAGGGCTGCTGCAGAGGAACTGGTAAGGAGGCAGGNNAGGCGGAGCTCGAGCCGCTGTTGGCGGGCTTTCAGACAGCCTGCTGGGATCGGACGGAAGATACCAGGAAGGCATTCGAAAAAACCCTGAAAGGGAAAAAGAAAAAGGCGCAGTTCGTACAAGAGGTGCTTTCCGGGAAATATACGGCCATTCACCATACCGCGGAGGAGATCCGCGCCATCTACGACATTGCCTATGACCCGAACACCGTATGTCTCAATCTCTTTCGGACATCCAAGGATCTGCCGGGCGAATATGATCTGTCAGGTTCGCGTCTGCTGGGGCAGCCGATCACCAACATCAGCGATACGGCTTTTGCCCGTTATATGAAGGCTATCAAGGCGTCCGACTGGGTGAAATACGGACATGATAACTATACCGGGCATACCGATGGGAAATGCCCCTTCTGCCAGCAGGTCCTGCCCGAATCCTTTATAGCAGATATCACCGCGTGCTTTGACGAACAGTTTCGCAAGGATATGGCGGAGCTGGATGCATTCCACGGCGCATATGTACAAAAAACGTTCCTGCTGAACAATCTCTTGCACGCAAACCTGGATGAGTTATCCCCCTATATCGATACGAGGTTGTATGAGGCAAAAGAGGCTCAGCTGGAAACGCGCGTCGTTGCAAACCTTCAGACCATCGACGACAAGATCGAAAACCCGGAGAAGTGCGTGGAGATCACGGATATAGATAAGCTGATCTCCGAGATCGACGCTCTCGCTGCACAGATCAACCTCGCGATCGCGGCAAACAATGATATCGTCAAACACAGGGGCGATAAACAGCAGGAATGCTGCCGCATGGTATGGGAGGAGATCGCCTTTCTCCTGAAGGATGAGCTGGCGGCTTACGCAAAGAACCGCAAAAGGATCACGGATGCCGTCGATGCCCTCGAAAAGCGGATCAGGGAGCTAAAAAAGGAAAACAGGAAACTGACTGCAGAGATCGCGGCGCTCAACGGCAAGATGATCAACACGGGAGTGACCGTGGACAGCATCAATGCCCACCTGATCGCTTCCGGCTACGAAGGCTTCCGCCTGCGGGAAAAGGAAGGCGCTTACGGCATTTTCGAGGTGATACGCGAGGATGGGAGCATCGCCGAGAACCTGAGCGAGGGCGAGAGGAATTTTATCGCCTTTCTGTACTTTTACCATATCGTCCGCGGCGGCAGGGCAGGCGAAGAGGCCGGGAAGGACAGGATCGTCGTCATCGATGACCCGGTATCGAGCATGGACAGCGGCGCTCTCTTCCTCGTCAGCGCGATCGTCCGGGAGCTGCTGGAGGCCTGCGCCTGCAGCGCTGAGCTGAAGGACTGCGCGTACGAAGGGGCCCCCATCCGGCAGATGTTCGTACTGACCCATAACGCCTTCTTCCACACGGAGATCACCCATGACATGACGGAGCGCTACCGGTACGTCTCCTTCTATCTGATCGAAAAGAAGAGGAATATCTCCACCGTCCGGCACTGCGTCGAGAGAGCGATAAGGGTGAGCGAGAGGGACAGGAACTACAACCCGGTCAAAAATGCCTATGCCGCGCTGTGGGAGGAATACGCGTCCGCGGATCAGCCGGTCCCGCTCATGAACGTGATGCGGCGCATACTGGAATACTATTTCCTTGAGATCTGCGGGTACGGGACAGACGGGCTGTACCGCGCCGTTCTGGAGGAGAACCGGGACAGGTTCGTATCCTCCTCCGGGGACGGCATGCCGGACTATACGAGGCTCCATCTGGCCCAGGCGATGCTCTCCTGCATCAAGCGCACGAGCTCTCTCAACGACGGCCTGTATTTCGTGGACGAGAGCGCTGACCTCGGCCAGTATAAGGATACCTTCCGGCTCATATTCGAGGCCATGGGCCAATCGCAGCACTATGAAAAGATGATGAGGGAAATGCGGGATGACCCCGGCGGATCCGCACTTTGGGCTTATGACGGAGAAGACCGGCGGGATCGGGAAGGACCGTTTTCCTTTTGAGGACAGAAGCGGGAGCACGGCATGGGCAGAGAGAAATGACGATCGATCGCAGAAAAGAACGGCATGCCGGGGGAACGGGAAAATATATCGTTTACAGGGGGACAGGATCCATGCGTATACTACCCAGGGCACTCATGATATGTGTTATGGTCATGCTGCTTGCGTTTTCGTGTTTGGCGGATGCGGACAGCGGGGAGATGACCTGGTATTCATTTGGCGGAGAGGGAGGCCTCTCCGCGGACGAATGCCTCGAAAGGTATATCGACTCTCTCTTTGGAATGGGGACAAGAGGCGCGGGCATGCTGCGCGGGGCCGTCAGCAGGCGGGAGTCCCTCAGCGAGGATATGAAGATCTTCTATGACGCGCTGAGAACATATATCGCCGAGGTGGCCTGCGGGCAGCGGCCGAGTGCGGTATTTACGGTCGCTCATGCCTGCAGCATCACGGGGGATGATTATTACGCGCTGTTCAATGCCCTCCTGTACGATTGCCCGTATGAGCTGTACTGGTTTGACAAGACCGCCAGCAGCGGCATCAGCAGTGACGGTCAGTCGACAACCTTTTATTTCGCGGTCAATCCCGAATACGCCGATACTTCAGGCGACTATCTTGTAGACGCGTCCCTGGCGCGCGCCGCGGCAGGCTCTGTTTCAAACGCGGATGCGATCATCGCAAGATACGCGGGCTCCTCCGATTACGGGAAGCTCCTGGGCTATAAAAACGAGATATGCGCCTTGGTATCCTACAATTATGACGCACTCTACGATCAGTCCGGCGCGGACAGCAATGCCTGGCAGCTTGTATGGGTGTTTGACGGGGATGAGGGCACGAACGTAGTCTGCGAAGGGTATGCCAAGGCGTTTCAGTACCTGTGCGATAAGACCGCTTTTTCGAGCAGTGAAGTATACGTATACTGTGTAAGCGGATATATGGACGGCGGCGCGCACATGTGGAATATCGTACACATGGAGGATGGGGAGGTGTACCTGGCGGATATCACCAACTGCGACAGCGACTCTATCGGCGCGGACGACCTTTTGTTCATGGTAGGATATGCTTCGGGCAGCTATGCGGATGGGTATATTTTCCGCTGTGAGTTTGGCGAGTATTATGAGCCTCCTTATTATGATATCAGCTACGAGTACGGAGATGATACGAAAAGCATCTATTCTGAAAGCGAGCTGACGATCGCGGATCATCCTTATGCAGGCGGCGGAGATGCGGTGTATGTGCCCATCGACGGGACGACCTTCCCGGATACGCTGTTCAGGGAATATGTGCAGGCCTTCGATACGGACCCTGACGGGCAGCTGAGTGCCTGGGAGATCGAAAATGTCATCTTCATCAATGTAAACGGGATGGAGATCGCTTCTCTGGAGGGCGTCGGATACTTTACGGATCTGATGGCTCTCGATTGTGCTGAAACAGATATCACACAGCTGGATGTCTCTCAAAACACAATGCTCGTTAAACTTGTGTGTTACGGAAATGACATAAGTGAGCTTGATGTTTCGAACAATCCCGAGCTTCTCATGCTGGAGTGCGATCACTGCTCTCTGGACAGCCTGGATGTGAGCGGTAATACGCTTCTTCGGGTGCTCAGGTGTTACTCGAACAACATACATACTTTGGATGTAACGGAAAACGTCAGCCTGGAGGAGCTCGTTTGCAGCGATAACGGTCTGAGCAGCCTTGATGTGACGCATAATACGGAGCTTGTGAAGCTTTCCTGCTATACGAACACCGAGACCAGCCTGAGCGGTATTGACGTAAGCGCCAATACAAAGCTCGCAGAGCTCTGCTTGTCCGGAAATACAGGGATCGGAACACTCGATCTTGGCAATAATCCTTTGCTGGAAATGCTTTGGTGCGATTACTGCGGCCTCTGTGCGCTTGACCTCAGCGCAAATCCGTTGATAAAATACCTGCACTGTGACGGAAATGATCTGACGGAACTGGATCTCAGCGGAAAAACGGCGCTGGAATACCTCTACTGCCGCTGCCTTCCTTTGGGAGAACTGGATGTATCCGATACTGTCAATCTCGTCTATCTGGACTGCAATGAAACGCAGCTGAGCCAATTGCAGGTAGGGCAGTGCACCAGGCTGGAAGGCCTGGATGTCGGGAACAACCGATTGGCCGCGCTTGACGTATCCGGGAATACTCAGTTGCGAGAGCTTGTTTGCTACGG
>DBXA01000167.1:0-10871 GCA_002309235.1 Christensenella sp. UBA1224
CCCCCCTGCCTTTATGGCAGGCGCTTGCTTCACATCCGTTACCCTGTCTATTTTATATCTGGTCCCATCCTCCCAGACAAGGGCACGGGGTATCATGCGCCCCTCCGGCGTGGTGACGCTCAGCACCTCTACATACACCTTTGTATTTTTCACAGACTGCATATCACTTGCCCCTTTCCGGCGAGAGAAAATCCGTATAAAGCCCTATGGGTATGTTCCCCCCGCCCGCGCCGCGCTGGACCATGCTGTACAGCTTGAACGCCAGGAATTCCTGCGGTACATGCAGGATACGAGCCACTTTAAAGAAATCTGCATCGGCTGAAAGTATGCATTCGGTCACGGCAGCATCATCCAGCAGAAAATCCGCGGCAAACATATCCGCCTCCCGTTCAAGGCGGCCGCTGTTCATACTGAGATAGGAATCCACCAGAGCGCCTCCGGCAGCAAGCTCGGCGCCGTGCAGGACCAGGTGACCCAGCTCATGCGCCGCGGCCACCATACGCTCCGCCTTCGGAAGTCTTGCGTTGACCACCGCATATTTCGTTCTGTTGATGATGGTACAGTACCCCTTGAGCCCGTCACGCGCGTATCTTTCTGACAGTATGACGACTGCGTCCAGCATCTCCAGCACCTCAAACGGATCTCTCGTAGCATACTTGTGCGCAAGAGACTCCGCCTTTGCGAATATATGATCCTTCATCGCGCGTTTCTCTTATTTCTCCCTGACCCTGCGGGCAAATTTCTTGGCGCGCTTCTTGGAATCCAGGTACAGCTGCTGCACCTCCTGTATAAAAGCTATCTCATCCTCCGGCTCCAGGCAGCCGCCGGCAAAGAGCTTGCCTACCTCATCCAAAATAGCCTGCGCCTGCTTCTGCCCGCGCTGGCCGTATACCTCGCCGACAAAAGTCATGAACTCATCCGTCTCCGTCTGCAGTTCATCGTTGTTGATCCCGAAGAGTTCCGCGATCTTATCATACAGCTTCCTGTTGCGGGGATACGTCTGCCCTTTTTCATAATTCACTATGGTACGCAAGCTTACGCCCAATTTCTCTGCCAGTTCTTCCTGTGACCAGCCCTTTTGTTTACGCATCTCGCGCAGCTTTTCCGCAAATTGCATCCTGCTTTCCTCCTGTTTATGGCAATTATTTTTCTTTATTTCCTGTTGACAGCGCATTATATATGCGATATAATGCGGCATACAGGAAATCAATCTGCATTTATTCTACTCTTCATGCAACCCGTTGTCAATACCCCGTCGGAGTTGATTTGCACTCAAAATACGCAGCAAGGACAGAAGGTGTCTTCTTTGGAAAGGATCATCCTTCACAGCGATGCCAACTGCTTTTACGCATCCGTAGAAATGCAGGCCGATCCTTCTCTCAGGGATAAGCCGCTCGCCGTCTGCGGAAGCGTTGAAGAACGGCACGGTATCATACTCGCAAAAAACGAGCTTGCGAAAAAGGCCGGTGTGATCACAGCGCAGACCTGGCGGGAGGCTACGGATATATGCCCGCATCTCGTATGCGTGCCGCCGCACTATGACCTGTACGTCCGTTTCTCGAAGCTGCTCAAAGATATCTATCGCCGCTACTCAAAGGATGTCGAATCCTTCGGCATGGATGAGTGCTGGCTGGATGTGACGGAGCTCGCCTGGAAATATCCTTCCGGTGAAACCATTGCCAATGAAATACGGCGTACCGTGCGGGAGGAATTAGGCATAACGGTATCGATAGGCGTTTCCTTCAATAAGATATTCGCAAAGCTCGGTTCGGATATGAAAAAGCCGGATGCGGTCACCGTCCTCGGCCCCGATAATTGGAAAGAGCGCGTATGGCCGCTGCCGGTAGGTGAGCTCTTATATTGCGGCCGCGCCACCGTCAAGCGGCTTTCGCGGCGCGGGATCTATACCATAGGCGATCTCGCCGCACTTCCCGTGGAATATCCTCTCCAATGGCTCGGCAAGAACGGGGCGATGCTCTGGTCCTTCGCCAACGGGCTCGATCTCTCCCGCGTGATGCCGGAAGAATACAGCGTGCCCGTCAAAAGCGTAGGCCACGGCATCACCTGCACGCGGGATCTGGATACGGCATATGATGTATGGCGCGTATTTCTGGAGCTGGCCCAGGATATCGGACACAGGCTGAGGCTTTACAGCCTGAAAGCCACCGGTGTATCCCTGAGCGTAAGGGGCAGCGATCTGAGCGGTCAGCAGTACCAGGCACCACTGGAGCTGCCCACTCAGAGCCCCATGGAGATCGCGCGTGCCGCCCAAAAGCTGTTTGACGGCCGATATCACTGGGATATGGCCGTCAGGGCTGTCTCTGTCTCCGCCATCGATCTGATACCCGCGGATACGCCGCTTCAAACAGATATGTTCGGAAAAGAACGTGAAAACGCGCGCCGCAGCAAGCTGGATCTCTGCATCGACCGCATACGCGGCCGTTTCGGAGATCATTCCATACTGTCCGCATCATTGCTGAAGGATATGCCCATGCCGGAGGACGGGCGCGAGCTCGTGCGAATGCCGGGGCTCATGTATTCAGACTGAATCAGATATACTCCAGAGACCGGTTGTCCGCGTCAAGACGTACGCGCCGCCCGATATCGAATATCCCCCTGTTCACGCCGTGGCCGAAATCATCGCAATACACGGCGGGAATTGCGTATTTCTCTCCCATACGGGCAAGCCTTGCGAAAAGCTCCGGGTATTCCGTTTCGGAATAATGCCCGAACAGGATGCCCGAGACCCTGTCCATAAAGCCCGTCTGCTCAATGTGGGAGAGCATGGCGCTGACATAGGCACGGTCCCCGAACTGCTCGTGATCCTCCAGAAGAAGCACGTACTCCTCCTCCGGAGAGATGCGCAGATACGGGCTGCAGCCTGCCATCAGCGCAACGTTGCGCAGATAACCGCCCCATAGTATCCCCTCGGCGCTGCCCCCCGCGAGCGTCTTCCATTCGCTGTTTTTCTGATGGGAAGCCGCGTCCGCCATGATATGCTCCCGGAACGAGCGCAGGTTATACGCCGTGGGCTCTGAGAACATGGAAGGGCTGCTCCCGTAATATACGCTCATTCCCGTCATGGACCATACCGCCGTCAAGACGAAAGTGCCGTCGCTGTAGGAGCATATGCGTTTGGGATGCGCCTTGATATTTTCATAATCGATCAGCGGCAGGAGCTCATTTCCGGCTTCACCGCCGCCGAAGAATACCATATCCACCTCATCATCGGCTATGAGCGCATTGAAATCATCCGCCCTCTCCTGCGGCGAGGCCAGATAGCCGTACGTCGCCTTATAGAGATTAGGCGCTTCCTTCACGCGGAAGCCCAGAGCTTTCATCGCAGCGATCACAGGCGCATACCCTTCCCTGTCCGCTATGTGGCTCGGTGAGCATATCCCGATCGTACCGCCTTCCCGAAGCGGCGGCGCGATAAGGCAGCCTGCCTTTTCCTGAGGCTCTTGCGTTATGTATTCCAGCCTGATACCGTCGTTTTCCTGCGCGGCATCTTCGAACACCTTAAGTATCTTTTCCCCATAGCCGTCCGGCAGGGCCAGCTTTTCCCTGCCGAAAATGCGGATCTCCCCCGCAAAGCCGCCCAGAACATCCCACAGGGCATCCAGATTGCTGCCCATATAGTCCCTGATATCGAGCGCCTGCCTGATATGCTCAAACGCGGCCTCGCGCGATACCATCTTTCCGCAATCTATCGTATAGATCATGCCGCATCCTCCTCCAGGCCATAGATATAGCCCTCTTCATACCAGTTTTCGTACAGACACTCGAAGCCCTCATAATGATCCGCACTGTAATAGATGAGCCCGTCATTGGAAAACACGATGCGCTCACCTTCGCGGTATCCGCCCTGGTAATTGATATCGCATTCATACCAGATACGCCCTCTTTCCTTGGGCAGAAGACCTTCTCGATTGCCGAACTCATCGCCTCCGATGGACATCCCGTAGGCTACATCCCAGAGATTCCCCCATCTGCTGACCCAGCCGAGATCACGGGCCTCCTGTTTGGTGATGAAATTGGGCGGCAGCTCTCCAAAGGCATACAGGTACATGGATACCTCCTCCTTGGATGTGTAGTCCATGCCGAATTCCACCATGTATTCCTCGTCGAGCGCTATGCCTTCCTCAATATCCACAAGGACTTCCGCAAAAGCGCAGCTGAGCATGAGCGCAAGCGCCAGCAGCAGGGAAACGATCTTCCTGACCAAACCGATCACCTCCGGATCGAAACATGATATTCTGCCTGTATTATACTACGGAATCGGAGCGAATGCTATAAAAAACAGAGCCGCCTCTTTTGATTGCGGATCATAGAGGCAGCTCCGTTCTTATTATGTTAGATTACTTGATCAGGGTAATGGTCCTGAACACGCTCGCCAGCGTGTTGGCAACGGTGGACATGGTCTTGATGAAGATATCCAGTGCCACGCCGACGACGTCCTTACGGGTATCGCCGATGGTATCGCCCGTAACGGAAGCCTTATGGGCAGGAGAGCCCTTGCCGTGTCCGGGAATATTGCCGCTTTCGATATACTTCTTGGCATTGTCGAAAGCGCCGCCGGAGTTGCCCATGAAGATCGCGCGCGGGATAGCCACTATCGTCGCGCCGACCAGCAGGCCGCCGACGAATTCCACGCCGAATACGAGACCGCCGATGATCGGGATGATCAGAGCGAGTACGGAGGGGACTACCATGGACTTAAGGGCCTGCTTGGCAGCCAGCTCGATGCACATATTGTAGTTCGGGTGTACGGTGCCTTCCAGTACGCCGGGCTTCGCAAGCTCTTTATCGCCGACATCAGCCATGATCTTAGCGGATTCGATGGTATTGTCGGTGAGCATGGCGGAGAAATACTCGACCAGCGCGCCGCCGACGATACCGCCGGCAACGACGACGAAGGAAGCGAAGTTCAGTACCGGCTCACCGGTGGAGTAAGCGCCGACATAAGCCACGATCAGGGATACAGTCGCAAATGCGGCGGATCCGATCGCAAAGCCCTTGCCGATAGCAGCGGTGGTGTTGCCTACGGCATCCAGCTTATCGGTGATCTTGCGCACGTCTTCCGGCAGATGGCAGGATTCGGCAAGGCCGCCGGCGTTATCGGCGATGGGGCCGAAGGCATCTATGGAAACGGTGCAGCCGACGAAGGAGAGCATGCCCAGTGCAGCGACCGCGATACCGTAGTTGCCACACAGCTTGCCGGAAACGAACAGAGCAAGAGCGATGATAAATACCGGGAAGAGAACAGAGCGGGAGCCGATGGCATCGCCCTTGGTGACGACGAAGGCTTCACCTTCGGTGCAGATCTCAGCCAGCTTCTGAGTGGGCTTGTAATCCGTAGAGGTGTAATACTCGGTGATCGCGCCGATGGCAACGCCGGAGCCGATGCCCAGTACGGAGGCGATCCACGGAGAGATCCAGCCCCATGCGAACTGCGCGCATTCGATGCCGCGGAAGAAGATCAGGCACGCGAAGAAGCCGAGCACCATGGTGAGCCCGGCGCAGATATAGGTGGAATTGTTGAGCTCTCTGGAGGGGTTGTCGCTCGCCTTGTGGAAAGCCGCATAGGCAAGGCCCAGTACACAGCTCAGAAGGCCGCAGCCGGCGAAAACGATCGGGAACACGGAAGCGGCGTCAAACATCTGCTTGGAGAAATCGCCCTTCTGGAGCAGGGTGACGGCGATCACGATGCAGGCAGAGATGGTGGCGACGAAGCTTTCGAGAAGGTCGGAGCAGTTGCCGGCGATATCGTTTACGTTGTCGCCGATGAAGTCCGCTACCACGTTGGGAACGCGGCTGTCATCCTCGGGCATGTCGTGACGGATCTTGGCCAGGATGTCGGAAGAGATATCCGCAGCCTTGGTATAGTTGCCGCCCGCGACACGGTTGAACATAGCGACAAGGGAGCAGCCCAGGGAATAGGTGGTAACGTGCATGATGACCGGCGTGCAGCTCAGTTTGGCGAGAAGGCCGGTGCCGGTGCGGGTGATGGTTTCATCGTTGACCGGGCTGACCATGAGGATCAGCACCAGACCGAGCATACCGAACGCCTGAACCGCCAAGCCGGAAATGGAACCGCCGCACAGGGCGACCTTGACGGTCTCGCCGATGGACAGGGTCTCACGGGCCTTGTTGGATGTACGGACGTTTGCATAAGTCGCAGAGCGCATGCCCAGCACGCACACGCAGCTGCTCATCAGCGCGCCGATGATAAAGGTGATGCCGCTGGTTGCCTCAACGAAAAGTGAGAAGATCAGCGCAACGCCGATGACTACCACGACGATGGTCTTGTACTCGGTCTTCATAAAGGTAGATGCGCCGCTGCGGATGATGGCGGACATTTCGACCATTTCCGCTGTGCCTTCGCCCATCTTCTTGATGCGGAAGTAGTTGTAAAAGACATAGGCGATCGCGAGTGCTATGATGCAAAGCACTATGATGGATGATGCCATGTACGAACCCTCCAAAACTATTATTCTTCAAACAGGATATCCCGATCCCGGCACCTTACAGCGATAAGGGACCCGCCGTCCGGGTACAGTCAAAACGACGTATTCCTTGCCTCCTTTTCTGCGTGAGATCCGGGGACACGCCCCGCACCGCTGCCGCTTCAGGCCGAAGTCGTCCGAAAACACCCAGTGTGCTTCCCCTCCGGAAACACCGATCGGAGGCTGCCGGACAACAAACCCCTCATTTGCCGCAAAATACCGATACCAGATTACCCTATTTGATATCATTATACATCAAAAATGAACCCTGTGACCGATAAGTTTCTGAAAAATGCCATAATTTTTGATATTTTCGCCTTAAATCGGCATATATCGATACATACTCCCGGATTCTGTACATATAAAAAAACAACAGGGGAAATCAGCCGCTCCCCTGTTGGCATAGGATCCGTCAGGCACCGAAGCTCGTTTCGGAATATGCCTTCATGATCTTCATGACCTGGTCCTGCGCACCTGCCAATATCACCCTGGCAGAACCGTTATTCAGGTCAAAGGTGAATTCTGTGTCGGATGCCTCTTGCATCTGTTCACAGAAGAAGGCGGATATCCTGTTCCCCTTTATGAGGTCTGCCGGCACATCGAGCACAACACATGCCCTGGCCGTTTTTTTCGATCTGTCCGCCATGAAATCCAGCACCACATTGCTGCGTTTGATCCGCATCCCTTCCTTTACGAAGGGCTCGGAGAAGAACTTCTCCACATCTTCCGTGGTGAACCGCCAAATGCCGTCAGCCTTTTCCCCGGAAAGCAGCCCCTGCTTCAGGTAATTGCGGAGGGTCCTCGTCGTAAAGCGGGTCATCATCGCGAGTTCATTCAGGTTATAAGTCCCATTCATGATCGGTTCCCCTTTCATTGCGCTTTGTTTTATCTTCTGTCTATATCTTAGCAGAAGCTATCCTCCGGCGCAATTTGAAAACCGGCCACTTTTTCATACCTGCAGACCGGATACCGCAATAAACCGGACAAACAGGTGACCAGACTCCGCGGCCCTTTCCCAGCAAAACAGGTTCAGTAGGCGACCATAGGCATCCGTACCGGTTCGTCATCCGCTGGCCCGCGTTTTCCCGCATGGATGTCATAAACAGCACAGCTGCAGTCCAGAATCGCCTTTGCCATATCCGGATACGGCTGCAGGCACACATCAAACAGACCTATATTGTAATTTTCTCCGTCAAAGCGGCCCAGCGCGAACTGGTCATAACACTGGAACCAATGGCAGCCTGCGCTCATCGGATGCGCTGCGGCATGTTCCACGTAGCAGCGATATGCCTTTCCCCTGTCCTCCTGCGTAGCAACGGCCTCAAGGCCTGTGGCCGTAAGGCCCGCGTCCAGCGCGCCGAAATGGAATTCGCCTATCAGGACCGGCAGGTCCACGCCAAGCTCCCGGACGTGCTCGATCGCAGCCGAAGGATCGGAAGCATAACAGTTGATCGAAAACACATCGAAGCATTCCCAGCCGGAAGTCAGGGCAGGATCGGATATCCATGCCCAGCGCATACCCAGTATCATGTGGTTCGGATCGACTTTGCGGCAAGCGTCCGAAGGGATCACCGTATAGGCGCGGATCAGCTCCGCGGAAAACGCACGCAGATCCCTTTCCGCCGTCTCCGATATCGCCGATGCCTTCGGAACAGGCTTCTTCAGATCCTCAAAGCCGGCAAAGCACGTTCCCCACGCCCTGTTGAGCCCGCTTATCGTTCCGTACTGTTTGCGGAGACTGTCGATCAGCGCGCGTTTGCACCATGTTTCTTCCCCGTCGCGCAGCACTTCATCCGCGATGATCAGCCCGTCGACAAATGCCCAGCCGGGCTCATTCCGCAGGAAATAACCGATCATATACGGGTCATCCCTGCGCTCCGCCAGTACCCGGGCACATGCAGCGGCATCCTCCGAATACTCGGGTGAGAGGACATCCGGGAAATCGCGGTAGATCATATGCCGGGTCGCCGGAAACCTCGGAAGGCTTGTCACATAAGGCATACGGCCGAACAGACCGGGATCCGACCAGTTGCCCAGCGTATTCATTCCCATCCGCTTTAGCTGCCCGGTCACCATCGCCTGCCATTTTTCCTGCCAGTTTTCACCGAATGCGCGCATCAGGTTCGCCCGTTCGAAAGAAACGAGTTTTGCCGGGCCGCGCTGTACCTCCATCGTACGCCGCAAAGTGCTTTCGCTCAGTTCCGGGCCTTCCGGTATCCAGCTGAGCAGCGATTCGAGGCCATCCACCCTTCCGTCGCACCTGGCTGTCACGCAATCCGGCCCCATACTGTAAAAAGCGTATCCGTCCGGATCCAGCAGATACCATCTGCCTTCCTTTTTTAATTTCGTAAAATAGCCCGTTCCGACACCCAATTTCATGCGGGTGCATCCGCCCCACTCCGACCAGTCCCCAAACGGCCATTTGTCCGGTCCGCCTGCCTGCCTTAAGATGTTTTCCCTCATTTCAGCGACGCTTTTCATCTTCCCCGGCCAGTCCTTCGGAATATACTGCCCCATTTCATCGATCAGGGGCTTATCCGGAACTTCCGCGGCAGAACGCGCGGTATCCTCCAGCCGGACATCCTCCAGGCGCAGATGGATCGCATGGGCAGCCGCCATGCTGATTATCTCCGCGCGGGCAACCTCTTTACGGTCTATGCGCGATCCATGGCATACCACCTTCAGTTCACCGGGGATATTTCCCGGGAACAGGACGTGTCCGTCCAGCCAGTTCAGGTCCAGGGCGATATTTGTGCGGTATTCCGGCATCACGCCGAACCGGACCGTAACTTTCGGCTGCTCCTCCGCCCCGTAGACCCGCAGCTCAAATGCCATGGAATGCGTCTCCAGGAGAGTCACCGTCAGGTTCAGCCAGCGTTCCGGTGCCAGGTTGATACCCCTGATCGCAAAACCGCCGCCCTCGGCAGGAAGCGTAAGCACATTTCCTTCCCGGGCAGTACCCGGAAGAAGATCGTCCATCCACTGTATCGTCATTTCCGTATCCCCCACGCTTCATGTCTTTTTTCCGATAAAAGGCATATGGCGCGAAGACATGCCTCCCGGCAAGTCTTGCGCCAGCCTCTTTATCTGTTTATCTCAAGGTATTTATCGCCGTTTGGGAGAACAAAGTCAAACACTTCATCCCTGTCGCACGTCAGGGTTTTTCCGTCGCTGTGCAGACGCGCCACCTGAATGGAGGTGCGCTTCAAAGCCGGATCGATCGGCATGCCGCTCTTCCATCCCTCCGGACGGGGCGGATGCGTAAAGTAGAAGATATACGCCTCATCACCGATGACGACAACGTCCGCGTGATTCCCGATCGAATGGTCGTCTTCGCGTTTCCCCGGCTTATCGAGGATAAAGCCCTTGTGTTCCCAGTTCAGACAGTCGTCACTGCGGAATACGCCTTGTCCGCGCCAGAAATCGGCGACCATCCACCATGCGCCTTTAAACTTGAATACGTTTGGGCCTTCATGGCCATCCAGATCGATCGCACAGCCTCTGCATTCCCAGTGATACAGGTCATCGCTGTCCGCGTAATAGGAATGGGAGTGATTCATTTCATCCTTATACCACATGCGGTATCCGCCCTGCGGAAGCGGAGCCACACAGGCGTCGATGACCCTTTCACTGGACAGATCCAGTTTGCTCTCGATATGCCAGGTCCACATATCGCGGCTGGTATAGTGGATGATCGTACGCGGCCTGTTCCAGTTCACAGGCATTCCCTGCACGTAAGATACATACATGTGATAGGTATCTTCGTGATAGATGATCTCGGGCGCCCAGAAGGTATTATGTCCGTGTTCGAACTCCAGGCCTTCCAATTCGCCGCGATACAGCCAGTCATGTCCGTCAGCGGAGGAAGCCACACCCAGCCTGCTCCCATGGATCGGCGTCGTTCCCGGCCCCGGCGCGCTTTGCATCCTCTGTGTGTAGACCATCCACCATTGCTGCTCGTATTTATTCCAGATGACGACCGGGTCTGCGGCGCCGTTATAGATCGGGTCGTTGAACAAAGGCGCTTCGGGCAGTCTCATACGCTTCACTCCTTCAGGCTTTCACAGTGCGATGCCTGTATCATAGCATCCGCACAGGAAGCGCGTCAAGGTTCCTTGAGCCTTAACGGCATAATGTACAGCCCTGTATCGACGCATACCCTCTGTGAGAAGTGCGGCTCATGGCAGCAGCTGTGCTGCCTGTCCGGTGAACACTTCCCGTTTGCCTTGATCCTGGCGGCCTCCTCCGCTTGTGATCACGCATGAACGATAGTATAATAAGACCGGTATGGAACTATGGTATCTGTTCAACCTGTAAAAAACGGATCGGAGGGTACGAAATCATGATCAAGATCTACGGAATGCC
>DBXA01000167.1:10917-11110 GCA_002309235.1 Christensenella sp. UBA1224
AGTTCGAGTACATCAACATCGGCGAAAACATCCGCAATCTGAGCGCTTTTATGAGGATGAGGGACACAAGCCGCGTATTTGACCGCTGCAAGGAGATCGGTGATGTGGGAGTGCCTGCCTTTGTATTTGAGGACGGCAGGATATCCATCGATCCGGCAGACGCCGGGCTGATCGAATACGGATCCCCTGCCGC
>DBXA01000167.1:11150-35581 GCA_002309235.1 Christensenella sp. UBA1224
GAGGTTTCATCATGAGAAAGACCCTTTCCCTGCTGCTGGTATCCGTGCTTTTCCTGTGCTGGCTTACCGCGGCGGCAGAAGACAACGGGATCCTGGGGCATCCCTTCCCCGATTTCACGGTGCAGGATGTCGACGGGAACACCTTTACCCTGTCCGAAGCCCTGAAGGACCATGAAGCCGTGCTCATCAGCCTTTGGTCGACGCGGTGCCCGCTATGCCGGCTGGAATCCCCCTTCCTGAACGAAGCCTATGAGCAGTATGGGGATCGCGCGGCTTTCATATCCCTTTTCACAGAGCCGGACGATACGCCGGAGACGATCCGGGAATTCCGCAGAAGCTTAGGCCTCTCCCTCCCCATGGGCAGGGATGAGGATATGGCGCTGTACGGGCTCATCGCCTCCGGCTCCACTGTCCCGGCTTCTGTTGCGGTGGACCGTTTCGGAAACGCCGTGTTTTTCCACAATACTTTTTTTAAGAGCACCAGGGAGGTCACGAGCGTCCTCGATGCCATCCTGGGTGAAGATTATTCGGAGACCGTCGTTCTGGACGGCATCCCCGCCCCGAAGTCTACAGCGGTCTTTCCGGTCTCTTCCGCCCGCGGGATCTTTGTCGAGAACCGGGACGCCAAACAGATCTTTTTCAGAAGCGAAGCACCTGCTTACCGTCTGGAGGCCTATGTGGTCAACGATGATACGGCACACCTGCGCATGGAGATCCCCGCCTCTGACGACCCGTACGGCATGGTCCTCTATCACGCGAATGCCGATTACGTGTACGAGCTTGCCGCACTGCTGGATCCGGACAGGGACAGCTTCGTCATCGATATCCCGATGCCCCGGGCAGAGGATGAGATCCGCATTGCCGATGTATGCCTGTATGAGTTCCCGGATCCGGACAGTCCGGACAGTCTGCATGTCTGCCTGATCCCGAGTGAAGACTGCCTGGACGAGCTGTGCGAGACACTTCTCCCCCGCGGCTGGGTGCTCAGCGAAGGAGGCGCGGATGAAAGCGCCGCGCAGGACGCGCCTCAGGCTTATATCCTCCATGTTGTCGACCAGTACGGCGCGCCTGTACCCGGTGTCATGGCTAATTTCTGCACCGATACCTCCTGCACCGTGGCATTTTCGGATGAAAACGGCACCATCACCTTTGACGGCACGCCGGATGTATACCACGTACAGCTCCTGAAGGTGCCGGACGGCTACTCTTTTGACGCCGGGTTTGATATGTATACCGGCAGCACATACGGCGAATGGGTCCTGCATATCGCAAAGGGATAGACCCCGCGGCTGTATCGGCTTTGCCGCTGCGCTTCCGTCTTTACCGGCAGATGCCCACGGTCCGGTAGTACCCGCCGTCCCTTTTTGTGGACCATAGCCTCTGCACACGCAAAAAGGACCGGACGAATGAGGATCTCAGCGTCCGGTCCTTTTTTGTCTGTTGATCCCCCCGGTCTTCGGTCAAGCTTCCGGATCCCGGCCGGGGATAGCACTTTTCAGATAATTGTTTACAGTACGATCTCCCTGTGCGCTTCCGCGGAATCATAGATGGCCTGCATCATCTTAGCCGTTACGATGACGGTCTCGATGTGGGAAGGCAGCTTTTCACGGGTCTCGATATCGTTGACAAAGGCATCGATCTCGTTCTGGAAATGATCGCGTGACTTGACCTCCGGCACGTATTCGACCAGCGTCCCGTTCTCCGCGGTGTATACCTTGAAGGTGGAGCCGTAGGTCAGGCGGATGCCGCCCTTATCGCCCATAAAGTCGATATACGTCTCGCTCTCGTTGATGTTCTGCGCCCAGGCTCCGTTGAAGGTGATGACCGGGCCTTCGGTGCGGATCATGCCTGTGACGGAATCATCCACATCGTAGGTGCCGTTCAGGTCCTTGGTATCTTCCGCCCACATGCTGCGGTAGACGTAGTTTTTCATGTCCTTGCCCAGCTTGCAGAACGCTTCGCCTGTGACCGTGACGGGCTTCGGGTCTCCCAGGCAGTACATGACGATATCCAGGTAATGCACGCCCCAGTCGATCAGAGCGCCGCCGCCGGCGATGGCCTTTGTGGTAAACGCGCCGCCGAGGCCCGGGATGGAACGGTGTGCGCGGAAGCTCACGTAGACATGGAAGACCTCGCCCAGCTTTCCGGAATCGATGTAGCGTTTGATGGCGTTAACGTTGTCGTTAAAACGGTTCACGACTCCGATATTGAGGATGCGTCCGGTCTCGCGCTGTACCTTGAGCATCTCCTCCGCCTCTTTATAGGTGCGGGCGGCAGGCTTTTCGGAAAGGACATCCTTGCCGGCGCGCATGGCATCGATGGCGATGGTCGCGTGCATGTTATTGGGCGTGCAGACAGATACCGCGGCGATCTCCGGGTCGTTGAGCGCCACATGGTAATCGGTGATAGCCGTTCCGCAGCCGTATTTTTCGACAGCCGCCTGTGCCTTGTGGGGCAGGATATCGCAGAAATACTTGATCTCGACCTTGGGATTGTTCATGTAACTGGGGATGTGAGCCGCGTTCGCGATGGTCCCGCACCCTATGACTGCTACTTTCATGGGAAACTACCTCCGTATTCAACATTCTGGACCTACTATATTATAAATAATCCGGGCCGTGATTACAAGCGCCTGTAAAGGCGGCACAAACTCAATATACGCAAGTGAGCCTCGTGCCTTTTGCGAGCCTGAGGCTCCCGTCAAAGAGCAGCGCATCCTTCCCGACGCGGTACGGAACGGGCGAAGCATCCATAAGCACGTTCTTCACCTTGTCCGCTTCCGGGATCACCCACTCGCCAAGCTCCGGACTCCCGTAGAGCACGTTCAGCTCCGCTTTGCCTTCCAGCCAGGTGAATGTACCCCAGGCGCCGTCGAGGGACCAGAAATACCTCCCCCGGCGGATCGGCAGCATGCCCATGCGCTTGAGGCGCATATCGAACCGGAAGCCGGAATAGATGAGCAGCAGTGCGTAGCTCGCCATGCTGCGCGCGTAATTGCTGCCGCATTCCATCTCATTCCATGGGTTCCGCTTCTCCCCGTCGTACCTGGCTCTGATACCGCGCACGACGTTGAGCCCCTCTTCCTCAAGACCTTTGCTGATCATATGGCAGGCAGCCTGGTATTCAAATCCATGCATGCATTCCTCGGCATAGGGGACCGGCACCACGGGCTTTTCCCTGCCCTCCGGCCAATCGCAGATGACCATGCCAGCCTCATCGTTGAGCCCGTATATGCGGCAGGGGTTGAAGTGATCCCGGAGCGAAGGCTTGAAATTATGCCTGTAGATCGCCCTGAGCGCCGAGGAGACATGGCTCGGGTCCAATATCTCCCCCACTCCCGCCATCTCGCACATCCATTGGCCAAGCAGCTGATCTATCCCGCAGCCCTCACCGATCTGGTATTTGATCTGGCCTGCTTCCTCATTCCAGTAGGTGCCCACGACGTCGCCGCCGTAAACCTGATCCGAAGCCCGGAAGCTCTCCGGCACGCCTTTATCGCGGATATCGACCTTCTGGAAGTAGTACTCGCCGTTAAACAGCTCCTGATCCGTGTATTCCCGCCCCTTGCGCGCCAGCTCCCGGTATAGTGCGGCATCGCCGTCCCCCATGGCATCCGCCATTTCGGAGGCGGCCTTCAGAGCGCCGATATAGAAGCCGTTCAGCCAGGCATTCGGCCCGAACAGCTCCATATCCAGCGTATGGTGCTGGCGTCCGGTGATCACACCGGTCCTGCCCGGATCCCACTTATCCGCGTTCTGCGGCGACCAGGCGTATTCGAGTGAAAGCTTCACCTTAGGCCACCATTTCGCGAGCCATTCGTCGTCCCCGGAAAGCTTCCATTCCCGATAGGTCTTTATGATGCCGCCCATCTGTCCATCCACGCACGGCCGGAAACGCCACCTCCCGCTCCCCAGCGGCAGCTGCAGGCGGAACGGCATGCCGCCGTCCTCCCGCAGGTTATAGGTATAATCCAGCTCGCGCATGGAGCGCTCCAGGGACGGGAAGAGAAAGGGAAGCGCCATGGCGTAATTCCAGACGTGGGTACAGCTGCCCTCGCAGCTGCCTGCATCACAGCTGCAGCCCTCAAAGCCATAAAACTGGCCGTCTGTCAGCCGGAATACCGTAGGCGATTTGAGCACGGCTATATTCGAACCCACCGCCTCCAGCGCCTCCTCCGGGAGAGTCGAGGAATAAAGCGCGTCATGGAAGCAGAGTGTCTCTTCATAAAGGCGGTCCCACTGCGCCATGGCGTATTCCGCGGCAGAAGGAGCATCCGCAAAGAGACTTGCGTACCAGTTCTTCCAGACACGGCCGCGGTCTTCCGCAGAATCGTACTGATCCGCCGGCTTCCAATAGTTTACGCAGTTCGGGTAATGCCAGCCGATCAGAAAGCGCTGCCGCCATACGCCGCCAGGCGCCAGCACCGTTCGTACGGCGACCGTCGCGATATCCTCCGCGTTCCCGGGCTCCTCATAGTTCCTGTCACGAAGAGCTCCCGGCGCGGTAAGATCCTGCCAGAAGACGGAAAGGTTATCGAACCAGCTGCCGCGGTACCAATATCTCTGTACCTGCATATCGTCCCCTGCCGGGATACCAAAGACGATGGAACCGTACTTTGGATCCATATCATCGGTAAGATCATCCGCAAGCTCTATGCCCTGAAAGCATTTTCCCTTGATGATCCTATGGATATGGGCCCTCGAGGAGGGATTGTTGACCGATAGTTCCAGCGTGTACGCAAGCTCCTCCCCGGTGTCATTCACGATCTCCACGCTGAAAAAGGCTGCCGGTATGCTCGAACCATCCGGATCCGAGGGGATAAAAGGGTTGAAAGCGTCAAGCGTCACCTTGCCGGGAAATGTTTCATCCAAAAAGCGCACCTGCGCCAGAGGGAATTCTCCCGCAAACTCACAATCCCGGAAATGCGGGACGCCGCTCATGAGGTGCCTGTCCGGCCCATAGCCGTACCCGGCATGCCCCTTCTTTTCGACGTAACGCCCCATGTACGATCCCATCAGGTCCGCGTTCAGAACGCGCGCGTCGACCGTCCTTCCGCCTTTTTCCGCTTTTACGCCGAAGTGTGAAAAGCCGTTGACGCTGCCTTTATCCGGGCGGTTGAATATCTCCCAGTCACGCAGCCTTCCTGTACCGTCGAGGCCTATGGACCCCGTTCCGATACCACCCAGGGGAAAGCAGATCTCCTGCCTCTTATTGCCGCGATAGATCTTTTTCATATTCATTCCCTCCGAGAAACTGTTAACGGGTTTTTCAAGTGAGCCCGTCGATCCGCCGAATGGCACCACTGCCCGCAGATCCGGTTTTCACCCATGTCCTTCAAGAGCTCTATGTAGTTTTCGGAGGCTTTCCTATCGCCGGACAGGCACCCAGCCTGCGTTCTTTTCCGGGAATTTCGCCCCGACTTCCTTCTGCCAGACGTGGAGCATGCCCTTCATCTCTTCGACGAGAGCCGGATGCTCCCGGGAAACATCGTTCACCTCGGCAATATCGCGCGCCAGGTCGTAAAGCTCCACATGCATATCCTCAAAGAACTCGATCAGCTTATATCCCTTATAGAGGATGGATCCCCCGGGCCTTCCGCCCTGGTTCCCGTAATGCGGATAATGCCAGAAGAGGGGCCTTTCCTTTCCCTTTTCTCCCCTGAGAACCGGCAGGAAGCTGACCCCATCGCAATGCTGCTCCGGGATCGGCGGAAGGCCTGCCGCCTCCAGGAAAGTGGGATAAAAGTCCGGCGTGATGATGCATTCATCCGTACGCGTTCCGGGCCTGATCACGTTCTTCCATACCGCGAACGCAGGCACCCTCGTGCCGCCTTCGAACATCCAGCCCTTGCCTTCGCTGGCAGGGGCGTTGCAGGTGGGGCTGCCCTCGGCGGTGGCAAGACCTCCGTTGTCCGATGAGAACACGATGAGCGTGTTTTCATATACCCCTTTTTTCTCAAGCGCCTCGACCAGCCGGCCGATGTTCTCATCCAGGTTCCATATCATGGCGGCATAGGCGCAGTCCGATTGTACGGTACGCCTTACGACATGCTTTCCCCTGTTCTCGAGCGTCGGGATATCCTCCCCTTCGACGAACGGATCCACCCTGTCCAACCCCAGCTTCTTCGCCTTTGCCTCAAATCGGGCGATATCCCGGGGCTTTGCCTGTATCGGCGTATGCACCGCGTATTCCCACATATTGAGGTAAAACGGCCTTTCGTCCGCGTTTTCGATCAGACGGATAGCCTCGTCCGTCAGCCTGTCGGTAAGGTACGTCCCATCCGGGCTTTCCGGCAGCGTCTCGATATGCCAGGGGCTGAAGTACCCGTCCCGCGGATGCCCCCAGGAGCAGCCGCCGATATTCACATCAAAGCCGAAGTGCTCCGGGTAGTATTCCCGGAGGCCCAGGTGCCATTTCCCCACATGCCATGTCTGATAGCCGCCATCATGCAGTGCCTGCGCGATGGTATGGCAGTCGTCCGGCAGGTGATGCAGGTACGGGGCCTCAACGACCTTCCCGTGCAGAGGGTGAAACTTATTTGAATTGTCGATCCAATCCGTCACACCCGTCCTGGCGGGATACCTGCCGCTGAGGAAGCTGGCCCTGGAAGGCGAGCAGACGGGGCAGGCGGCATACGCCCTGTCAAAGCGCATCCCTTCCCCGCAGAGGCTGTCAATATTGGGCGTCTCATAAAACGTACTGCCGCTGCAGCCGAGGTCGCGCCAGCCCATGTCATCCATAAAGATCATTACGATATTCGGTCTCATATTGTCACCCCGTTCTCATTGTCCGGCCCGCAAAAGAAGATCCCCGGGCGGTATTCTCTATAAAACCCGGGCTGCCTCATAGAGACAGCCCTTGGAAAATGGAGCGCTCCTGCGCGATCATCTCTTTATCATCACTTCGTGTCCCGTGCGCGCGGATTCATACATGGAGCAGATGATCCGCATGAGCTCGATACCATCCTCGATGCGGTTGCGGCATTCGCACTCGCCGTTCACGCAATCCACGAAATGGGATATCTCATCCGCGAACTTATCGAAGGTGAATGTCGGATGGTCGACCTGTGGGGTGATGTTCACGAGATAATCGTTCATCTCCGTCATGAGAGTCAGATGCGGCTCTACGATCGCGCCGCCCTTGGAGCCGTAGATCTCAACGCCGATCACGCCCTCCTCGATCTCCTCGGAATAGGAGAACTCCAGGCTCATGGACATGCCGTTATCGAATTTGACCATTCCGACCGCCAGATCTTCCACATCGTTGAAGGATGACGGGTCTACGGAGGAATACCTGTCGATGCCCTTCACGTTGGTACGGGAGCCCATGTTGTTGTAGGTCGCCGCATAGCAGGATACCGCTTTGGGCTTCCCCGTCAGGTAACGAACGAGATCGATCAGGTGCACGCCGTTGTCGAGCAGGGGCCCGCCGCCTGAAAGCTTGGAATTGGCAAACCAGCCAAGCGGGCACCCGCAGCGGCGGGTGACAGCGATCTTGGCGAAGTTGACATCCCCGAAAAAGCCTTTATTGGCAAAATCGAGCACCAGCTGCGCGTTATCGCCGAACCTGCGGACAAAGCCTATCATGAGCACCTTTCCCGATTCCTCTTCGGCCTTCTGCATGGCAAGCGCTTCTTCCACCGTCATTGCCGGCGGCTTCTCGCACAGGACGTGCTTTCCGGCGTGCAGAGCGTCTATCGTGATCTGCGCGTGGGCATTATTCCATGTGCATACGCTGATGGCGTCTATATCGCTCTTTGCGAGCATCTCCGTATGACTGCCGTAAACCTCTTTAAATCCGTACTTCTGCGCCCATTCCTGCGCGCGGGCGACATTGAGATCACACGCCGCCACAAGCTCAACCTTGCCCTCTTTGGCAAGCTTTGTATAGCCCGTCATATGGGCATTGGAAATACTTCCGGTCCCGACAAGACCTATACGTACCGGTTTCATAGCGCAACCTCCGTCCGTTGATCGTTATAATGGGGAAAACCTCGGCCCCGTGCGTATTATAGCATATGGAAAGATGCCTTTCAATCAGGTCGAAAAGCGTAAAATGCATTTCCTCCCGTCTCAGGCACACCGCAATATCCCCCTTTTGCGGGAGCGGTTTGTGTGTTATACTTTCCGACAGGAAGAGAAGCAAAACAAGCAGCCAAAGAAAGGAAAAGATGCCATGAGGATACGGCGCGCAGAAGTCAAAGACATAGAGAGATTATCCGATCTGCTCAGGCAGGTGCTGGAGCTCCACGCCGCCATACGGCCGGATATCTTTATCCCGGGGACCACGAAGTATACCCCCGGGGAGCTCGAAGGGATGATCGGGGATGACGCAAGGCCTATCTACGCCGCCGTCGATGAAGAAGACACCGTTATCGGCTACGCTTTCTGCCAGCTGAAGGAGCAGCCGTTCACAAACAATATGGTGCCCTTCCGATCCCTGTTCATCGATGACCTGTGCGTCGATGCCGCGGCGCGCGGACAGCATGTCGGACAAACGCTGTTCGAATACCTGAAAGAGGAGGCGAGGCGCCTGGGCTGTTACGAGATCACGCTCAACGTATGGCAGGGCAACACCGGCGCCGAGCGCTTTTACGAGAAAATGGGGATGAAGACAAAAGAAAGGCAATTGGAGCTGATACTATGAAGGCAGCCGCATTCCGCGGACTGCCTTTCGCTGTATTCATCTTTCCGCCTGATCGCTTATCCTGTACTGCATGAAGTTTCCGTTCTTCACAAAGCCGAAATCCGCATACAGGAGAACGCCCATATCCGATGCGGTGATCTGTACCACTGCGCAACCATACGCCTTTGCTTCTTCCACCACCCGGCGGAGCAGCTCCCTCGCGATCCCCTGCCTTCTGTAGGCAGGCTCCGTATACATGCTCGAGAGCAGCCCTATCCTTCCGTTGGGACAGCCGAAATACGGCGGTTTTTCCACAAAGGACATGCCGCTCGTCCCGACGATCGCAGTTCCGTCCAGCGCCAGCCAGGAAACGAATGTGCCGTCGGCCATATGCCTTTCATAATAGTCCTTCAGCGCGGGAGCAAGATCGATGTCTTCCTTCGCCCCTTCCTCCCGGAGCTGCCGGATGCGCATCGCGATAAAAGTATCAAGCTCCCGCCTGGTCAGCTTCTGATATGTGATCATATAAATGCAGCCATATACAGCGGCAGGGTGATGACGCCATCGCCGCCTGCGCCTATATTTCCATCAACAAACTTGTATGCGCTCGTTATGCCCTTTTCCTTCCTGAGGATCGAATTCAGAGAGGATGCTCTTGTATTGCTGCTCTTGACTTCGATCGGCACTGCCTTTCCATCGACCTGTATGATGAAATCCAGCTCCGTCTTTGTCGTATCGTTTTTATAAAAATAAAGGGAATAACCTTTTTTATACAATGCATCGGCTATCGCGCATTCATACAGGCCGCCTTTCGTATTTCCGGAAAGCGTATTTTCGACAATATGTTGTTTCAGAGAATAATCCTTCATTGAAACGAGTAGGGAGAGATCAGTCGTATATGCCCTGAAGAAATCATCGCGCGCATAATCATCCAGGTCATATCGGACATCCGTGACCAGTCTGCACAGGTGAACGATATCTGCTCTGAGCAGCCACTCAATACTCGAATAGTATTTCTGGGCCCTGGCGCCATGCTCGATCTCCTTGTATTGGAATTTATGGTTTTCTTTGTCCAGCAATTGCCTGGCCAATGTGAGATAACATTTCTCTGCCTTTACCTTCTCATCTGCCAAAGCATAATGGGCTATATCATATTGATAACCCTGCAGAAGATTTCTCTGTACGGTATCGACTTCTCTGAAATCCTTTGTATCAAAGTACCTTTGTACGACCTCCGGCATACCTCCAGTCGCAATGTAAGATCTAAAGTGCGCCATCATCTGTTGATGTATGGAAACCGGGATCTCTTTTTTCGTTTCCAGATAACCGCGCAATACCCCGATCGACTCATCCGACAGCCCCGCTCCCCATAGGTATTCCTCAAAATCCAGACCGTGCATTTTGAGATGATCCACATAACCCACCGGATAAGAGGATGCTCTATTATAATCGATCCCGAGAAGAGAGCCGGACGCGATCACATCGTACCTGTTGTCAACAGCCCAGAATTTCAGAGATGTGAGCGCTTCTTCGCATTCCTGGATCTCGTCCAGGAAGATAAGTGTTCTTCCGGGAGTGATCTTCTTCTCCGGAAAACGGAAGCGCAAAGCCATGACCATTGTATCCACATTCAGGTCTCCGGAAAAAATCTCTGCGGCTGAAGGCGTTTGCTTGAAGTTGATCTCTACAGCCTCTTCATATCTTTCTTCAGCAAAGCGTTCTATCGCGAATGTCTTGCCTGTCTGTCTTGCACCCCGGACGATAAGACACTTTCTATCCTTATGTCTGACCCAGTATTCAAGCTGCCCGGTTATCTTCCTTTTCAGCATCCTGCATTCCCCCTTCAGCTGTATGGCAGCCTTATTATACACCCGGATCAACATTTTGGACAGCAAAAAATGCCGTCAATCAACATTTTAGAAAGATGAAATGTACTTTTCATCAACATTTTGGAACAAATACTCTGTTTCAGCGAAATCGGGCAGCCCGATCCAAGGAATTCAGGCTGCCCGTTCGATCACCTGTATTGATACTGCACGCGGTATACTTCACATGTCGTGCCGTTCTGAAGCCAGATGAGCCTGCCGACAAAATAGACTTTTTCGTAATCGCCCTCCAGCAGCGTTTCACCGGTAAAAACATCATACAGGATGTGATGATCACCGTTTTTCGTATGAGTCGTCTCCCTCAGAAGGCCGGGACCCATGGATATCGCTCTCCCGGCCTGTAAAGCCCATTCGCCCGTATTGAGTACCAGCGTATATTCCTTGCCGTCCGCTTGCTCTTCATATGCCTGCAGGCAGCTCTCAGGCCTGTTTTTCAGATTTTCTGCGATGATCCCATCCGGTCCGATAAAGATATAGCCGTTTTCATCCTTGCCGTACCAATAACCGTCGTTCAGGCAGGTAAAGCGTTCCTTTCCGGTCGCAAGCACGCCTTTTTCCGCGCTGAGGAGCACATAAGAACCGTCCATGGCAAGCGCGGAAAAATAGCCTGCCTGTTCCTCATAAACGCTTTTGTACTCTTCTTCGAAAGCAGCATTCCCATCGATATCGATGATGCGGTATCCCCCATCCTTAACGCTTTTCAGAATGTATCCGCTTCCGCTGGTGAACTTCTGAAGGGAGGTGTCAGAGGTATACCGCAGGTTCAGCTCTTCATCGTAAAGCTCCTTCTGAGGCTTGAGCAGGAAACCGTTCCCTGTCTCCCATTTATTATCGGATACCTTTACACCGTTCTCATCGTATATGCCGGGTTCTTCAATCCCCTTCCCCTTCAGCACGAGAAGGCGTCCGCTGGAGGAATACATTTCAGACGCGATCAGATCACCCACAAAGCGCTTGAGCTCCAGATCGTAGAAGCGTATATAGCCTTTATACAGGGTATCTCCTTCCCTGGGATGTCCCTGCATGATCCAGGAGGAGCTATCCGTGGCATAAAGAAGCGCTTCCTGCCTGTTTTCGGTCTTTTCCGTCGCGTAATAAACTGTCAGATACCGGGAATTCAGGCGTTTGATCAGGGCTGTCTCAAAGGGGATCAGCTGCTCGCCTTCTTCCGTGAACAGGCCTATCCGATTCACGTCTGCACCAGGGCCCGGAACGGAATAATAGCCGTCGTCCAGATACTCGATACCCGAACCGACTGCGTACATGAGCTCTTCCCAGTGGTTGCGCGCCTGCTCCACGGCTGGCTCCGCCGGGACCTCATATTCCCCGACCTTCACCAGGGAAACACCGGTTACGATGGCACCCTCATCCGCAAGCACACCGGGGACGGCTGTGAAAACGAAGATGAGCACGAGTATAAAAGAAAGGATATTTTTCATTGGAAATCTCCTCCGTTTTTCTTTTCGATCGTATTTTATCATGATGACAAGCGGAAAACAAGCTCAGATCAGCTGTTAGCGAACGCTTATAGTCCATCAATCGAAAAAGGTGGAGGTCGTTGGAGGTCAATTTCAAAACTTCTCTTGGAGACGTTTTTTGGGGTTCTTAAGAGACTTTTGTATATGACCTTCATCGACCTTCACCCTTAATGCATACAGTACAAAATCCGGTGTATCGTATATCATAGACCGTGCCAACTTTATCGGCGCACCGACATCCAAAGATGAAAAAAGGCTGTTTCGCTCTGAAACAGCCCCTGTTCTGAGTATTATTCTTTTATTCGATTGCCGCAAAAGGTATATTGTGACTGACCGCATATGTCTCCGCATACGATCCTGGACGTCCGCAGATGCAAAGGCTGTCACAGCCGCTAAAGGCGTCATCTGCAATTGTAGTGACGGAATTGGGTATCACGGCAACCAGAAGAGCCTCGCAGTTACGGAAAGCTCCGCTGCCGATGGTCTTCACCCCATTCGGCAAGGTGACCTGCCACATCGGAAGGCCTTCAAACGCTCCCTCTTCTATTGAGGTCAGGTCCGCAGGCAGCCAGTAGCAGCGGTTGGCATGAATCGTTGCCTGAGTCGAAAACACCTCACCGCACACTGAGCAAACCCATCCCGGGCCGAAGCCATATGCTGTGTTTGTTGCAGGTATCGGTGCGATCAATGTCAGTTGATGTTCGGCACATCCTACCTGGATGCTGTCAGCAACTACGGCATACAAAGAGCTTGCAATCTCATCAAGCGTATAGCATTCCACGACAATGACATCGATCTCCGCAAGCACCGGTTCCGCATCATCCGCTATACGGAAGGTAAGCGTTGCCTGTGTGCCATCGGTGATCTTACCGCTTGCTACAGCGAGCACCAGAGCGTTATTGCCAACCGTCACCCAGGAACCGGCTGCAGTGACATCCGTCAATTCCAAGATCGAGCTGTCATAGCTGTAGACGATCTTAGCATAAGCAGCATAGGCAGAAGCGAACTTGATCTCAGCCTGAACTGTTCCGCCAGACGGGGCGGTAACTGTCTGGGTTGTAGGCGCGGTTACCGCTCCGCTGCCTTGAGATGCATTAGCTACAGTTACACGGCATGTCGCGGTCAATGTCGGATCATCTGCTACTATAGCTGTTATGACTGTCTGGCCTGCACTATGCGCGGCTATCTTACCATTGACCACGGAAGCTACTGCATCATTACTGCTGGTCCACAGCACCAGCGCGCCTTGCGCCGCTGAAGGAGTAACCGTTGTCTTCAGTGTACGTTCATCCCCAGTCATCAACGCCAGATACGTATAGTTGAGAGATATAGCATGCGCATGCTCACGCCAAAGCGCGTACAGTGTCACACCGCTTTCCTCTGTATAACTATCGCCGGGTAAATAATCCGCTTTATCAGCGTTCTGGTTCACAGCCCATCCGGCAAAACTGAAACCATCGCGCGTCGGTGTTTCATCAGTCAGTATAAGAGCCTCACCATAGGTCTTGATCTGGCGTTGTGGCGAATTTTCACCGCCGTTAGCATCAAAGATCACGGCATAGCTGTTTGCTCGCCATACTGCGTACAGTATCCTGTCGCGGTCTATGAGCATTTCTTCCCCAGGTTGTATAATGGCTTCCGTGCTGTCTGCTTCAAAAGCCCAGCCAAGGAACAAATACCCTGTGCGCTCGGGTATCAAATTTGATGCAACGAAGGTCTGGGTATAGCTCTGTGTGACAGATTCCGGTGCACCAATACCACCATTTGCGTCATAAGTGACAGTAAATACATCATCACCGACGATTACTGTAGCACTGGCAGAGAATTGCCCATCTTCTGAAGTTGCAGTTATAACACTCACACCTTCTGCTAAAACGGTAATCTGACCAGTTTCATCCACAATAGCTGTTTCAATGTTAGAGCTATTCCAGGTAACCACAGGTAGAATTGCTCCGGTAGGAAGTGCGGATAGCGTAAACCTAGTTACATCTCCAACTTCTAGGGTCATCGTTTTAGGCGTAAGTTTAATCCCTTCAAGAGGAATAGCTGGAACCCATATGGCATAATACGTCGCATTTTCCATAGCCAACCATTCATCCGTCACCATTCTGCCATCCTTATCTTCCCAGCCAAGGAAGACCATCCCTTCTTTTTCAGGGACCCAAAGATCTCCTAAATTACCATAACTCCACTGCGCCACAAGTTCAAGAGGATAATCCCTTGAGATGATGTCACCAGGCTGCCACGTATCAATCAAACCGTAATTATAATTTGCCCAATAAGCAAATGAAACGTCGAAAACCTGCTCATGAGTTAAACCACCTTCTTCAGGCACCAATGAAATAGCTACAGGAGATTGCGTCGGAACTGTTTCGGGCAAGATTATCGTTTCACCTGGATACTGATATATCGTTTCTGTTGGTCCACCAAAACCACCATTCATTTCGAATGTAACAGGGTAACTCACCAAGATGTTAATTGTGACGGTTCCAGTTGTATTCGTAGCAAAAGGTTTAACGACAATATAATACGTCTGATTGTCTTCGAGGAAGATTTCTTTTATCGCCTCAGAAGCATTGCTGATGGTATCAATAGTTGCTCCGGTATCATTTTGGATCACGACATTTGCGCCGACTGTTCCGCCTGCTGTAAACCGATACTTCGTTTTAATAGATGGAGTTAATTGGTATACTTTCGGGGCGTTCTTTATTGTGACCATTGCCGATAGGTTATAGGAAATCAAATCCGCAGGTACAATAGTTGCCTTCTCCCACACCGCATACAACGTGATATTGTGGTTTTCCCGACTCGGAACTGAATCTCCTGGTAGGTAGTTGATCTTCCTTGAATCTTTAGATGTAGCCCAACCGCGGAAAGTGTAGCCAGTCCGCGTCGGAATACCAGTCTGCAGTGTCAGTCCCTTCCCGTACTGTTTCGTTTGTGATGAAGGCGCACCGTTACCTCCGTTAGCATTATACGTTACAGCAAAGCTTTCTACCGTCAAATTACGGGTAATCAGTTTTTCAAGATCATCATTATATTTTGTATCACCGTTACCGTTGCTGTTCATTAATCCATACCAAAGATGGATTCTGTATTCTGTATTCGGAGAAAAATCGCCCGGTCGTAGAGTATACTCATATCGAACTGCATATGAATAGCCATTTGGAGGAGTTATTGCATTGAGATTACATGTATATTGGCCACGGTTTTCATGGTTCTCCCAATACAAAACATCAAACTGTACATATGGAATAGGTGCATTTGCATATACATACCCACTGACTGTATACGTATTGGAACCTTCGACAATCCAAAGATTATCATGATTATCTACTGTCATCATGTGTGAATTATAATCGCCAAGAATTATGTTACCAACTTTAAAAGTGGTTGCCTTGACTGTATCCACATCATTATTACTAGTAGCCGTAATATATACGCTAGCGGTATTATTGCTAATTTTGAGATCAGCTCTTGGAACAATGCCGCTAAAGCGGGCCCCATAACTGTATACCGAATCATTAGAAACAAGTGACTGATCCTGCGTCAAAGTGAGATCAAACGGAATCACATCAGATGATCCTGTTATATCCTTAACTACACCACTGACATTGGAAATCGGATTCAGAGAGACTATTGTCCCTGCTACCGGAATGTCTGACCCATTTGAATAGGAGTTCGCAGGTTTATTTGCATCGAATCGAATGACTGTCGGTTGAATTGAGGTAACTTCAAACGTTTGGCTACCCACACCTCCGGTTCCACCGTTCGAAAGGCCCGCCCACACCTTAAAATAATATGTTGTATTGGGCTGTAGGTATCTCCTATCAATTACGCTACGGAAGCGTACCTTTGTGGAATAGTCAGAATAACCTGCGTTATTCAATTCTTCAGTTGCGTCAGAAAGGTTATCAGTCAGATTCATTTGGCCAAAAGAGTCGCTCTCGCACATTACATAGGTCAAGCTATATCGTGAGGCTATCCACCCTAAAATCTCAATATGATTGCTACCGTCATACTGTCCGCTGGGACTATCCACATGAATAATGCAATCTGGCGTCGCGCTTGTCGGCGTAATAACTTGGGTCTGTATTACATCTCCTTCAGTAGTATAAATCTGCGGAACACCATAATGTTTGACAGTGCCAGAAACCGCTGTATATGAAATCGTGTCCGTTTTCTTTTTCAGATATTGCATATTAATGTAACGTTCAGAACCATCGTAGATAATATGTGCCCATGTGCCATTCCCTTTCAGAACCTCTACTTCTGCACCCTTTGAAAGACTGCCAACAACAGAATATCCCGTACCATGTCCTTTTCGGACGTTCAAGTTTTTCGATGTTGTATTGACCGTATACGTGCCTTTATAGGATTCAGAACAACCACAGTCTGAAGAAATAGGTATCGGTGGCACGGTTGGTGTAGGAATGACTGTACCAGAACCCGCGAGCAGAAAACCATGTTTAAAAATCAGCTTTTTATCATTTGACGCTCCTTCTGTCAAAATCGTTTCAGAAACCCATCTCTTTCCGTTGACCGCAGCTGTTTGTCGACTCTTGGATGGAGCAGAATCAAGTACTAGGTATTGTTGACTCGCACTGTCATACGCTGCGATACACATAAAATGTCCCGGAGCATTATAAATCACAACTCCACCATGTTGAATATGTGTCTTAGCGGTATTATTAAAACTACTTACTTTACCAGCGTAGGAAATACCGTATTTGCTTCCTTTTTCACTGCACCATGTTGAGTACAATCCTTCATCGTCAATCGCACCTGTAGTTCTAAAACCTTTTTGAATTGCATAGTCTGCTAGATCAGTCGGGTATACATCGTAGTTTCTTAGTTGAGACTTTGAAGTCAGCCCTAACAATGCTGATACAGCATTAGTTAGTGCCAATAAGCTACAACCAGAACCATAATAATATGTCGTATTATTTACTATTATGTTGTCTCCGATCGTGGTATCCATGACCGTTGGAGTATCGTTTCTTTTGCCGAAACCATAAGAGCTCCATTCTGAATCAGTTTGACGAAAGCAGGCTATACTGTCAGCTGACGCAGCATATCCTGTAGAAAGCATCTCAATTCGGGGAAATAAGCCTGACACGATTACTATCATGATAAGCAGTGCAATAGTCTTTCTAATTCGGCCTTTCATTACAATAAGTCCTCCTAATATCTATCTGCGATTAGCTAAATATATCAAGAAAAAATAAATTATTGCAGCAAGATGTTTTGCCCTGCTAAATACTTTATCAACCGTAATGCGTCTTTCCCATTAACTAAGCTATCGCCATTCACATCTGCATTACGTGCCACTATCTCAACAGGCAGGTCGGCTAGGTATTCCAATAATAGGCCAATGTCGGCACTGTTTACAATTCCATCGTCGTTCACATCACCAGGTATACGCGCAAGTTCCCATACGGCGTAGAGACTCAAGGCTTCATTTGCTGAATATGTATCGACCGGCTGCCAGGCAGGCTCTTCTGCGTCTGCACTTTCTGCCCATCCCAGGAAGTTATAGTCTATGCGTTCAGGTAACGTATCGCTCAGAACCAGGTCTTCTCCGAAGTTTTTGATCTGGCTGTCCGGCGCGCCAGAACCGCCATTGGCATCGTATGTCACAAGATAAGTATCAAGCTGCCATACGGCATACAGATTGAGCGCTGCGTTGCCCGTATAGCTTTCACCGGACTGATAGATTGCTTCTCCTTCTGGGGATGTCGCCCAACCGAGGAAAGTGTGTCCCGCCCAAACAGGAATATCTGTCTGCAGAGTCAGAGCTTCTCCATAGGTTTTCGTCTGATTCGCCGGCGCGTCGGTGCCGCCATTTGCATCATATTTCACAGGATAAGTATTCAGCGTCCAAATCGCATACAATGTTGCCGCTGCATTGGCTGTATATTTCCCGCCCGGCTGATATGCTACGCTGCCTGTTGCGCTTGTAGCCCAGCCCTGGAAGGTATGCCCTGCCCATGTCGGTACCGTAGAACTCAGTGTCAGAGTTGTACTATTGATCTTTTTCTGGTTCGCGGGAGCACCGGAGCCGCCGTTAGCATTGTATTTGATCGTGTATTCCTGGCGATACGTGATCGATTTATCAAGAATCGTCGCAGGTGTACCTGCCTGGCTCGTTCCATCAGCAAAGAAGGTGTACAACATCACGCGGACTTCACCAGTTTCTTTCGTAGCGAATGTGATATCAAAACCGTGATTGCCAGACAACCCATAAGCAGAGTTTACATCCGAACGATATATATTTGTGGAAAAGCCGCCATGCGGATCAGAAGACCCATCTGCTCCGGTACCGCAGTATAGGTGCATGCTTAGTGTAGTACCCTTGGCATCAGAGTCATACGCCCAGCCCTTGATATGAACAGATTGGCCGATCGCCTCAGCCACCTCTATGTTGTACCAAATACGACCGCAGAAATCGCTGACGGCCTTGGCCTCCGTTTCAAATGGTCCCGGCAAAAGCTGTACCAGTAATGCTATGATCAGGATCAAGCATATCTTTCCAATACGGTTTGTATGTGACCTTTTCAAAACCTCCAACCTCCAATCATATTATGGACACAAATAACAGTTATATATGATTTTACCATAATTATGGCTAAACAACCATCTTATTATCCATTAATAAGTTGTTATATAACTTTTTCAAACAATCGAGCTGATCATATACTCTTTATCTGATAGGTAATACTATCAGAAGATGTATCGCATGAATAATGCATCCGGATCGTGGAGGCGTAGACGCCTCCGCTACAGCCTACAACTATCTCTTATTATTCTTCCGGTTTGGCGGGCATGCCCGCTTTCGCTGCTTTCGTCTCCTGTTGGGACAGGAACCACATCTGTGAGGCGACGCTTGCGACGCTAACTTTCAATTGGGTGTGGTCGTTGTCTGTTGTAGCGCACACGAAGTGTGGGAGCGGTCTTGAATGACAGCCCTGTGGGCTGTCAGACCCGCGACGACCGAGCCCGCAGGCGAGAACGGCCTTCAAGGCCGCCACGTAACCTTTCGCATCAAAACAAACAGGACCTTGGCGGCGTTAACGCCTCCGCTGCAACCTACAACTATTTCACATTATTCTTCCGGTTTGGCGGGCATGCCCGCCTTCGCGGCTCCCGATTTCTGTTTGAACAGGCACTATTTCTTATCCCTGTATGAACATTTCAATGGATCTTTACCCATTATGGACATAGCCTGCCCATCATGGTACAATAAAATCAAAACAATAAAGGAGCCCCGTATGGAATACACCTACAGCGCGTTCATCAGTTACCGCCATCTGCCGAAGGATATCACGGCTGCCAAGGCTGTGCAAAAGGCATTGGAGACATACCGCATCCCCAGGGATATACAGAAGAGAACGGGCATCAAAAAGCTGAACCGCTGCTTCCGGGACCAGGATGAGCTGCCTCTGGCAGATGACCTGGGCGAGAGCATCGTAAAGGCCCTGCGGGAAAGCGAGTGGCTTATCGTGATCTGCACGCCGGATCTGCCCAAATCCAAGTGGTGCTGCCGGGAGGTGGAAACCTTCATCGAGCTTGGCAGAAAGGACAGGATCATCCCCGTTCTGGTCGACGGGGAACCGAAGGACAGCTATCCCCCGCAGATCTCCTACCGGGAAACCGCGCAGGGAGTGGAAGAGGTCGAGCCCCTGGCGGCGGACCTGCGCGGAAGCCTGAAAAAACAGCTGAAAACGGAAAAAATGCGGCTTGCCGCGCGCATGCTGAACCTGGATTTCAACGACCTGAAGAAACGCGAAAGGGAACGGGCACTGCGCAGGGGATTGGTGCTCGTCTCCGGCGCCTTCGCCATCGTCGCCGCCTTCGCAGGATATGCCCTCTACCAGAACGGGCTGCTGACGGAGGAGCGGAACCAAAGCGCCAGAAACGCTACAGAGCTTCTGATCGAGAAATCCGTCCGATCAACATCTGAGGGAGAGATCGGCAGCGGCCTGACATATGCCCTGCAGGCATACGAAAGCAGCCGCCTGTTTGATGACGAGTACGATGCCCCTGTCCTGGCAGCGCTGGAGACCGCCATGTATCCGGAGCCCTTCTCCCAGATAGGATCCCTGAAGGATAACGGGGTCCTCCATCGAATGGCGACCATAAGCAATGACGGTAAGTTCATCGCCTGCCGCCAATCTGACTGGAGCCTGCAGGTCTACAATTCCGTAACGGGAGACAGGCTCTATACCCTCCGCGATCACAGGAGTCTGTGGAATGATGCCCCGGATATATCCCCTGACTGCCGTTATGTCAGCCAGATCACAGATAATGAGATAACGTTGTTTGATGTTGCTGACGGCACACAGGTGCTGACAGGCACACTGCCCGAGGGATGGCAAGCCTGCTGGCGGGGCCTCACCCTTATCAATGAGATACCTGTATGGAGTGATGAAGGAAAAGCAGGACTTTACGATCCTTTCTCAAAGGAACTGCACATACTGGAAGGTATTTCACGTGAGGACGTCCCGGTTAAGGCAGCCCTCCACCGGTCCGGTACAAGAGGCTTCTGGTATGACGGCACTTACACTTACCTTGTCGATACGGTAAACAGGGAGATCCTGCTGACACTGGATATATCCTACCACGGGACATCGTGTGAATATACAGACGATGGGCTGTATTTCCGGTATTGGGACGGTGTCCTATATCACTACCTGCGCTGGGATACATTGGAGGAGGTCTGCCAGAGTGAAAAGTTCGGGAGTCTCTCTCCCGATGAAAAAATACTGGCATCCCGCAGCGGATCCGACCGATTTACCCTTTGGGATGTATCTTCCGGCGAAGCAATTTCATCAGAAGGCTATAACTGCCTAAACGAGGTCTATTCCCTGTACTTTGTGGACGACGATACGTTGATCGCCAGCCACGGAGAGGTACAGATCTACAAGTTAAGCACCATGGAGGTAATCTATCATTCCGGAGAAGACCGCATGACCTACGGGCTCGATTTTGCACCCGGCCGCCTGGTAATGCCGCTGAGGTCCGGAGGCTGCCTGGTAAACCTGCTGCCAGAGGAAGAAGACATACTGCCGCATATGACGCTTGAGACCAGGCAGGATTATACGGAAGACGATCTTTTCGGCACCACCTCCTGCTTCCCGCTGGTCGGCAACTGGCAAGGTGCAGTCTACTATCTCTGGATCGACGGCGAGTCCTTTACCGTGAACTTTGATGAGCCGGGCCTTGCGTATATTTTCAACAACGAGGAATACATCCTGCACCCCGTCAATGGCGCAGGAAACGGGTTTGTCTACGTATCTCCGGACGGCAAATGGCAGGCTGTGATACGCGACCAGGAGGTGGATATCTTCCGGGCGGGAGAACAGGCTGAGCCGGTCATGACCATCCCCGGGAACGGTTATCAGAGACTGTGCGCTGCCTTCTATGGCGACATCATCGCCCTGGGATCCTATGTGGAAAACCTGGTGCTGTATGATCTCAAGACGGGAGATTGCATCGGCACCGTGAAAACAGGCGCGATGTGCACGGATATCCAGTTTTCACCGGACGGAAAGCATCTGATCGGCCTTTCCGGCATGAGCGAGCAGGCAGTAGTCGCCAATACGGAAAACTTAGCCGTGATCATGCGGATCCCGGTAACGGAAATCCGCATGATCAATCAGATGGCTGTCGGTTTCAATGAAGACGGGACAGAAGCGATCATCATCTATCATGACGGGCACGCGGATGTGGCCCTTATGAACCAGGACCTGCGTACATTGGTCGAAAAGGCGCAGAAATATACCGGATAAACAGCTCCACCCAGGTACATGAAACAGCAGAAACTTGACAATAGATCTTATTCAGAAAGATCGGGCATCAGCCGCAGCAGCGTCCAATCTGCCATCTCGACGGTCCCTTCAAATTCGTTGTACCTCGGGTCCCCTATCACCATCCACCAGTCGTTGAGGATCCGCTCATCATTGCCGAACTCGAGTATGATGCTCGTCTCCCCTCCGGAATAAAGGTTTACGGACCCGGTCTCGTCTTCCCCAACGGCGAGCACCGGGTTCAATACTTCCCGTATCCTGATCAGCAGCATGCATTTGCCGCATTCCCCCTTCGCCTCCAACCATTCCTGCACCGTAACGAACCGCGCTTCTTCACACACCGCCGTTCCGGACAAAAAGGCAAGCGTGAGGACAGCAATGACAAACCGCAAAACACTTTTTTTCACAGATAACCCACCTTTCCTTACAAATCATCGATCTCATATACTGCCGTATCCCGGCACATCCATCATAACCGATATCGCATTTCACTGCAAGAGCGGATCTTAAGCGCACAACAGCAGGAGCACGCCGAACAAAACACATACAGAGCAAAACCGCGATGAAAAAGCGCGGCACCCCGTTGAAACAGCGTGCGACTTCTGATAGAATTGGAACGAATGAAAGGGATGATCGCTTTGGGTTATCTTTATGAGACGCATCTTCACACCTGTCAGAGCAGCGCCTGCGGAAGGTCCACCGGCGCGGAACAGGCGCGCTATTATCACGAGATCGGTTATACCGGTATTTTCATGACAGACCATTTTTTCGGCGGGAACACGGCTGTGCCGCGCGAGCTCCCCTGGCACGAGCGCATCGACAGGTTCTGCTCCGGATATGAGGATGCCCTGATCGAAGGCCAGAAGCTGGGCCTCGATGTTTTCTTTGCCTGGGAACAGAATTACGAAGGCGATGAATACCTCATATACGGCCCGGACAAGGCCTGGCTGCTGGCACACCCCGATATCGAGCACTGGCCGCGGGCCAGGCAGTACGAGGAGGTGCGGCGGGCCGGCGGCGCCGTCATACAGGCGCACCCCTTCCGGGACAGGGCCTATATCAAGCGCATCCTTTTGGGGATCAAATACTGCGACGGCATCGAGGTCGCGAACACCGGAAACTATATTTACAACGATGTTTGCGCCCTCCACTACGCCGAAAAGTACGATCTCCTCACCACGGCGGGATCGGACAACCATAACAGCGCAAAGGCCGACCGGGAAACGCTCATGGCGGTGGAAACAGAGGAGCGGCTGACGAGCGCTTATGATTATGCCCGCCTCATAGTAAACAGGAGTGGCTTCCGGCCCGTCATCCCCAAAGGCTGGTTCGACAGGGACGTATCCTCCGCGCCGCACCTGGACGCATACTGGATCGATGAAGCGCATGAGCCGGAACCGTATGTCCCCACCGGCATCGATTTTCTGGATCTGTAAACACATCTGCTCCCGGGAGGCATATTGATGAAACGTTACAGCCAATTTGACCCGCTGGAATGCGCCAGGCGTTCTCTCAACTACATCACATCCATGATCGACCGGAATGAGGGTGGTCTTCCCTACTGGCTGATACTGCCCAACAAAAAGCCGGCCGAGGCAGCACATTGCCGCGTGGACGACGCGGAGCTGGTCGGCTCCTGGTACGAGGGGCTCGACAGCGTTATGCAGATGCTCGATACACAGGAAGGCGCCGATGTGCTGGAATGCTTCAAAAGATTCCTGCTCTCCTCATGGGGCGAGCACGGGCTCAGGTTCCACCACCCCTATCCATGGACGCATACCATGCATTCCTCCTTCCATGAAATGGGCTATATACTGCCGGCGCTCAACAGACTAAGCAAAAAATACCCGGATGACGAGGAGATCGAAAGCCGCATCTCTTCGCTGATCCGCGGTATGCGTTCCCTGGTGATCGAGCGAAANNGTGCGCACCTTCTGGTCCGGCGACTATCAGGAAACGGAGCCCCTTTACGAATTCCCCAACGATGTGTACCTGCTGAACGGCGGTTTTGACCTTACGCGCCATACCGGGCGGGGCGAACAGCCCATCCGGAATGCCATCATGCTGCTCGCGCTGGTCGAGCGCTATGAGATCAAAAAGGATGAAGCGGCGCTGGATCTCGCAAAGGGGCTCGCAAACTTCCTGCTTGGGCCTTCCCGCTACTTCAATTATAAGATGGAGTTCTTCGGCCATGTGCACTCCGCAGGCTGGGTCGCGACAGGGCTCGCGCGCCTCGCCCGCGTGACAGGCGACAGCCGCTACGAGACAGCCGCCAAGGGAATATACGATTACATACGTTCCATCTCATCCTCCTTCGGCTGGGTACCGGAATTCGCCCAATGGCATCCCATGGATGAGGAGCACTGTGAAAGCTGCTGCATCAGGGATATGATCTCCTGTGCGTGGGAGCTGATACAGCTTGGTCACAGCGAATACTGGAACGACATCAACCTGTTCGCGCGCAATCAGCTGGTCGAGAACCAGATATCCAGCGCCACATATGTGACAGTCGACAATACACTGCCCGATGCCAACGGCATCACCTATCGCGATATCGATAAGCGCATGATAGGCGGTTTTACCGGCGGTTCCCTGCCCAACAGCATATCCCTTTCCAAGTTCCGCTCCATCGC
>DBXA01000167.1:35650-42607 GCA_002309235.1 Christensenella sp. UBA1224
TGCTTTACCGTGAATATCCCGGTAAACAAAGAGACCGCAAATTGGAAGCTCGAAATGGAGTACCCGGAGCACGGGCGCATGTCCATCACCATGAAACAGGATGGAGATGCCGCCTTCCGCAGATATGATTGGATGGGGAAAGAGCCGGAGCTCCTGCTTAACGGGAAGAAGACAGACTGTGCGATGCAAAACGGCTGCATGATCGTAAAAGACCTTCACGCGGGCGACTCCCTGGTACTCAGGCACCCGATCCGCACCGTAAAGAAGCGGGAGCATACCGCCGGCCGCGATTACGAGGTGCTCTGGCGCGGCTGCGATGTGATCGATATCCTGCCCCACGGCGAACACCTGCGCCTGTTTCAGAGAGATCTTTCAAAGCCGATCGTGCTCCCGACGCCCGAGGAAGTGCCCTACACCGGCGCTGCCAATTACGGCCCGACACAGCAGAAGCATTAAAGCAGCCTTCTGATGCCTGCTGCAGCCGAGATTCGCAAGCTCACGACATACTACAGCATACGGTCAGAGCAAAAACCAAGATGACAGTATTATCACGAGCATCATGATCGCTGACACAAGCTTGATCAGAGGCATGCGGCGCAGGATGGCATTCGACGCAGCAAACATATCCCTGCTCTTCATGATGATCAAGGTGATGAGCACTGATGGCAAGAGGAAAGACAAGCAGAAAATCATGAGCAGCATCAATTGCCGGATATAACCAAAGCCTGCGGCAAACCCGGCAGTCAGGCTCGCAAGATAAAGCTGGCCGGAGCACAAAAATTCCCCCGCGGCCACTATCACACCAAGCAGCAGCACAGAGATACACAATGCCGCCCCTTTTCCCCGGATCGATCGGCGTATCCTTTCGTTCAGGAAGCGGCGCAAATGATGCGGCAGCTGATTTTTGATATTACCATAGTTTCCCCGGCATGCCGCTAAGGCATCCATAATGTTGAGAACGATCAGCATACAGCCGACGCATGTCAATAGTATTTTGGCCGTAAACGGAAGCCATGCCGGATCCCATGCGATGAACACCGACAGTAACCCTGTTCCTATAACCACGTACGTGAAAAGTTTTGCCGCCAGGTACAAAAATGCCATGCAGAGCATACCTTTATCGGACGACAGCAGAACAGAAAGAAAGAGCAGGAGCATGCTCAATGCGCAGGGATTGAAGCCCGCAATAAGGCCGGCCAAAGCAGTCCCTGCTGCAGACAGCGCAGGTATCTCAGAGCTGTCTGTAGGCGCAATCAGAGATGTACCCACTGCCAAGCCCATTTTCAGCATATATGGAAGTTTGTATTTTATCCCATCCGCACCGTTGATGTAATCCTCACGCAAAAACACAATAGGGGTGGTCTGCTGCTGTTCAGGGACACTGTATCGCTGGAAAAGCGAACGAGCAACAGAGGGATCTTCATAGATATCAATACGGTAAACAACAAGCTCAGAATCAAACTCCGCCAGGCCTCGTTTCACCTGTACCGTTTCCGGGAGCTTATCGATCTCCTTTTCCGCCTCCACACAGCTTTCACAGACAGGTGAATACAGATAATAAATCACGCTGTCAGTCGATGTGTTTTCAAGAAAATTAAGCGGCATCATCGATTCTACCCGTAAATCGCCGGAATATACTTTTCCGTCAACTATGACCATCGGCAGCAGCCGTTCTGCGGGTACGATACCGTATTCTTCAGCTGTTTCCTCAAAAAAAGTGCGGTTCTTCTCATACCGCATATCGTAATAAGAATAGGAATATTCTTCTATATGATGTCCTGTCAAAGCATAAAAGGTTTCGGCAAACTCTTTTTCCGGATGACATACATCACAGTAATTCTCAAAAAAATACACGAGCTCAGGTCGATCTTCTTCAGCTTCGACAGCCTTGAAAGGGACCGCAATCGAAAAAAAGAACAGGAAAAAACATATGATACGCTTACCAGAAATCTTCATTCCTTTATTCCCTCGAAGGTCAACCGAAGTACAGCAATACGCGCCGCATATCCGGGTAATAAGAAAAGTAGAAAAGAAGAGATCCCAGATCATCGGATCCCGTTTCGACCCCCGGCTTGAGCATCTCCTGTATTTCCAGAAAAACTCTGCTCAGGACAGCATTCTGATGGATCTCACACGGGTCTGGATCATTATAAAACTGCAGACTCAGATCGCATATCGTATCATATGGCACGGTCATGCCGGTGAGAAGGCCATCATAAAGAATGCAGCCCGCAGAATCCCAAATGCTTATGCGGGGCTGCTCAGCCTTTTTCTTCTTTCCGAACACAGCGTCTCTCCTTTGATCCTCAATTCCTCTATCATGGGCAGAGGATCATCCGTTCACGCATGATATCCTTTTTCACGAAAACGGATGATCCCGTATAAAAAGTACAACAAAACCGGAAATACCTGTTTTCGGTCAATTTGCCGTTTATGCCATACGTTCCAACATCTCGCCGCGTACCTCATACGCTATAAGTCCCTTAGTCAGGAAATTGTAGACCTCCTTGATCGAGTTTCGACCAAGCATCTTACGGCCGTTGACCGTATGTCCCCCCGCTACATGCGGTGTAATGATCACATTCGGCAAGGTTCGCAAAGGATGGTCGGCTGCAGGCGGCTCCGGATCTGTCACATCCAGGCAGGCAAAGAAGCGACCGGTCTGAAGTTCCTTTACAAGCGCTTCCTCATCGATCAGCATTCCGCGTGCGGTATTAACGAGAACCGCGCCATCCTTTATCAGCGGAATATTCTTCCCGTTCAGGATATGCCGGCAATCCTCATTCGCCGGCGCGTGCAGGGTGATCACATCACTTGAAGCGATCAGTTCATCCAATCCCATCTGCTCGATCTCAAGCATTTCGGCTTCTATGGGGGACAGATACGGATCCCATATGCGAAGCGCCGGTCTGAAAGGCTTCAGGATCTTTACGACTTCCTTGCCGACAAGGGAGGCGCCGATGATGCCAACCTTCAGATCATCCAGCCTGCGGGTAGTATACACATTCTTTTCGCCGCCCTTCCAGCCGCCGCTGCGCGTGAGGTCCGTAAAGGACCATACCTCCTTAAGAGCTGAAAGGATCAGCATCAGGGTCGTTTGGGCGACATCCTCGGCGATCACAGGCGCGTTGCTTGTGATATGCTTCCCGACCATTGTCCAAAATGAAGCCGGGACCAGGTTTTTCACTGTACCTGCCGAATGAGCAATGAAGCGCAGCCTGGGATTGTCCCGCAGCATTTCTTCCGTAAATGAAGGAGTACCCCAACCGGTGATCACGGCATCAGCATCCTTCATCTGATCAGCCATGAATTCACGTGTCATCTGATCCGGTAGTTCTTCAATAGGATTAAAGCGAGCAAATGTCTCCATGAAAGCAAGGTCTTTTTCGCGGAAAATGGAATATGCCAGCGGTTTGTTCACTAAAACAGCAACTTTGAACATGGTCTTCTTCCTTTCACAAGCAGTGTGCTGCAGGCTGTTCAGCCTTCTACCAGAGATTTGAGCCACTTGAGGTCACGAATCGTGTATTGTTTTTCCTCCTCAGGGGAAAGATCAGTATACTCGGCAGGCATACACCAGGTACCGGTGTAGCCTTTCTTTTTAAGATGCTCTACTGCTCTTGGCCAGCTGATATTGCCATCCGCCCCCGGGCAGAAGTATGCCTTATATACCGCGCAGCCGTTCAGGTCACGGCCATACATCTGGTAACGGGCGTTTTTGAAATTTGCCAGGCAAAGGTGGCTCCAGCAGATATCGATCGCCTGTTCTACGTTTTCACCGGCCAGTGCAGAATGCGCGGCATCCCATATAGCCCCGATACAGCGTGGATCGAAACGGCCTACGATCCGCATCATATCCGCCGTCGTCATCGCGCCGCGGCCATGGTGCATCTGTATGCCTACCTTTACATGGTACTTCTCGCAAAGAGGCAGCCAGCTATCCACCTCATGCAGGTATGCATCCTCCTGAGCAAGATAGTCTTGAGACTCAGGCGGATTGAACATCACGCGGATCATACCTATTCCGGTAGCCGCGCAGGCGGCAAACACTCGTTCTTCAGGTGTTGATGCTACATCATCGATACGAATTCCTTCATCAGCAAGCGCTCCAACAAGCTTGGGCAGTTTTTCTTCTGCCTCCGCAGGACATACCTGGGCTCCATCGCGGAGCGGGAATTCTATGGCATTATAGCCCAATTCCTTTATGATACGGATAAGATCTGGAACACTCTCCTGCCTCCAGGGCTTGGTAAAAACGGAATACTGTGCCATACCAGTTTATCTCCTTCATCAAACCGTTCTTCGGATCACATTTATTATAACATTTCGAGTCACGGGATTCGCATCATTTTTAATATGACCGGTCGCACCGAGTACGATATCGGCGGCTTTTTCCACATTAAAATCTTCCGGCAGATATTGTCGAATGCTGTCCGGCGCGTTAAGTCGCTTCAGGAATGCCTTTACCCGTGCTATACCTTCCTGTGCAAGGATTGAGCCATCTTCCCCGCAAGCATCGAATATGCGGGCTATATCACAGTATTTCTTAGTACAGTATCCGACATTATGCTCCATCGCATAGGGCAGGAAAATGGCGCAAGCCACTCCATGCGGGATCTTGATCAAACCGCCGAGCGGCTGAGCAAGGATATGCGCAAGGCCGATACCAGCATTCAAGGCACAACCTCCCAGGTAGCTTGCAAGCAGCATACCGCCGCGGGCTTCCACATCATTCGGATCCCGTACACACTTTTCAAGATTCTCAACGATCAGCTTCATCGCCTGCAGGCTGAACATCTCGGTATAAGGCGTAGCTTTGAGCGACACATAGGATTCTATCGCATGACTCAAAGCATCGATCCCGGTAGATACTGTTATATCCTTCGGGAGGCCAACAGTCAGTTCCGGATCCAGTATGACTGTCCCCGCTATCATGCTGGGACTGTAAAAGCTCTTTTTGAGCTTATTAGCGGGATTGTATACGACGCTGACCTTTGTAGCTTCGGAACCGGTACCGGATGTAGTCGGAACAGCTACAACAGGAAGTGCAGGTACTGATATCGGCTTGCCTTCCATCTGGTACTGTTCGACATTTCCGCCATTCGTACACAACATCGCTACCGCTTTGCCTGCATCCATGACGCTGCCGCCGCCTATTGCCAGCACTGCACCGCAGTTGTTTCTTACCGCAATATCCGCGAGCCTGTCAATATCGTCTGTAGAAGGCTCTCCCCGCAAGGAAGCATCCAGTACATATGTGAGGCCCTCCTGTTCCAAAGCATGCACAGCAAGTCTGACGCAATCCGCTTTGTCGGAATAAGCGATCACCATTACCGTATTGCCGGTCAGTTCCCTGAGGATGCCCGGAAGTTCCCTGATGGTACCCGGTCCATAGACAACACGCCGATTCTGTATGACATCAAACACAGTCCAACACGCCTCCCCATATGGATCATATTATATCTGCAATGCTGCCAGAAACAGCATTCATGCAGTGAACTCAGATGTTCTCTGAGGTTTTTTTCACTTTTGCTGTCGGGTTTGTACAGTATCGTTCAATGATATCGAACGGTCTTCCGCATTCCAGAAATGGGTGGGCACCCATAGGAATGCCCACCCGGTATCCGACAATGATTACTTGAGGCCAAGTGCATCGAGTTTGGCATCGATGACAGTCTGAACACCAAGGGCTTCCATTTCAGCCACATATACATCAAAGGTATCCAGAGAACGGGTCCCCATGATAAATGCAGCTGCGTTTTCCTGACGGGCAGTTTTGATCAGTGCTTCGGCATCGGCAACAGTGTCAATTACATCGGCAGAATAGAGTACGTTGGGAACATTGTAATCACCATCAAAGGCATAGGGCTTAAGAGCTTTGTTGCAGGCATAGAACTTCATCATCTCATTGTAAGAAGCATAGCTCATAGCCTGGTCCATAAGGCTGGCATCTCCATCCAGATAAGCCATGATCACATCAGCGCCTTCCGCCTCACGGCTGTTCCAAACAGCACTGGTACGGCAGGTAATGCACTGCTGATTCCAGAAAGAATTGGTATTGGCTTCTCCCGGGATGCCAAGATCGCGCCAGATGGCCGGATTACCGTCATAAGCAAGAGCCGTTTCATCGGAAGGATCGCCCCACGCTTCACCTTTAAAGCCAAGCAGTGTGCTCAGTGACCAGTAAGGAGTCAGGAGCATATCGCCGAAGCGAACAGCAGCCTCAACGTTCTTACAGGCGTCGGTGATCATGAAACCAATACCGCGTCCGATCGTCGTGCCGGCAAAGACAGCATTGCGTTCACCGGTAGGTCCTTCCATTGGGGAAAGGGTGAAGTACTGATACCAACGGTTCGATTCGCCGCCGCGCATTACAGCGCGCTCGGGGCCCCATCCGATGATGACGCCGAACTTATTGCCTTTGGGATCCTCGCCCAAGGTCTGCAGGTCGGCCACGCTGATGGAGAATGCATTTTCCAGGATCAGGCCTTCCTTATACAGTTCGTTGGCAAAAGCCAGCGCATCTTTATAGGTATCTTCCAAATAGCAGGCAGTGATGGTATTGTCCTTATTCATCCTGTAATGACCCTGCGGATACACCATGAACGAGTTAGCGATCCAGGTCACAAAGTAATCCATCTCATTTGCATAGAAACAGAGCGGTACTTCATCGGAAGGATCACCGTTGCCGTTGACATCCGTATCACGGATCCATTCCAAGAAAGCTTTGAACTCTTCCGTAGTCTGGGGCATGCCGGGCTCATAATCCGCCATCCAGGGCATATAATACCAGGCACGTCCGGAGCCGTACAGGCAATGGAAGCATTCATTGACATCGGGCAAAGAATAGACCAGATCGTCATTGGCCGTCAGCAGTTCCCGTATGCTCGGATTCTCCTCAAGCAGTTGGTAGGTATTGGGAGCGATCTCTTCGGTGAGATACTCATCCAGCGGAAC
>DBXA01000167.1:42643-62754 GCA_002309235.1 Christensenella sp. UBA1224
GCCATGGAAGCGGAAATGATATCCGGGTAGTCGCCGGAGCTCAGCAGAGTGTTGAGCTTGGTCTGAGCATCATCAGAGGTAGCTGTGATAAAATGCAGCTTGACGCCCATTTCTTCCTCAATATGGGCTGTCATGCGGTTGGACTCTGCATCAAGTGCTTCGACATTGACTGTCAGCGGCTGGAAAATGCTCAGTTCAACCGTCTCTCCTTCGGGGACGATACGACTGCTTTCCGGTTTGTCGTAAGTAGCAAAGGCGGAAACCGCGCTTAGGCACATCACGAGCACCAGAAAGAGGGATGCCAGTTTCTTCATGGTCATAGATCTCCTTTCATATTTTCAACCCGGACAGAGACCGGGCTGGAATCAACGTCAACCCTTCACCGCACCAATCATCATACCTTTGGTAAAGTACTTCTGAACAAAGGGGTAAAGCACCATCATAGGAAGAGCGCCGACGACAATGACGGAATATTTGATCAGTTCCATCGCATTCGTCATTTCCACCAGTTGATCATCGCTGATCATGGAAAGCTGGTCCGCAGATATCTTGGAAAGCATCAGGATATCGCGCAGTACCTGCTGCAAGGTATATTTGTTCGGGTCATTCAGATAGAGCAGGCCGCGCATAAAGCCGTTCCAATGACCCACACCATTGAAAAGCACCATGACCGCGATCACAGGCTTTGCAAGAGGCAGCGCCATCCGGAAGAAAAAGCGAATATTGGAACAGCCGTCAATGTTGGCCGCTTCCAGCATTTCATTCGGTATATTCGATTGGAAATAGGTTTTCACAATAATCATGTTGTATGCCGAAAAGCCAAAGGGTATGATCAGAGCCAGACGTGAATTGATCATACCCAGGTCTTTCACAAGCAGGTAATTCGGAATGATGCCTCCCGAAAAGAACATAGTGAACGTGAAATACAGAGCGATCAGATTTTTACCGGGAAATGCCCTGCGCGAAAGGGGATAAGCAGCAAGCATCAGAAGACATACGTTAACTGCCGTTCCGCCCAATGTATAAAGGGTAGAATTCAGGAAGCTCTGCATGATCATGCTGTGCCGGAACACTGCCTTATAGCCATCCAGCGTAAAGTGCACCGGGTAAAGCCAGACCTGCTTGGTAGCGACCGCGTATGCCGAGCTGAAAGATGCGGAGATAACGTAGATCAACGGATAGAGTACGATCAGCGTCAAAAAAGTCAGCACAGCGTACGTAGTGATATAAAAGGATCTGTCACCTGCTGTATCATTTCTCCTGCCAAATGCCATGTGCAGCACCTCCTTATATGATGCCGCTTCCGGACACACGCTTTGACAGGGCATTGGTCAGCATAACAAGGATGAAGGAAACTCCATTCTGAAAAAGCCCTACCGCTGTAGAATAAGAAAAGTCCGGACGTTTGTTGGTCAAACCGACACTGTAGACGTAGGTTGATATGATCTCCGATACGGAAATATTGGTAGGCGTCTGCATCAGGAACACTTTTTCAAATCCAACCGATAGAAGGGAGCCCATCCTGAGTATCAGCATGATGACAATCGTCGGAAGTATGCCGGGAAAATCAATATGCCAGACGCGCTGCCACATGTTGGCGCCATCAACACTTGCTGCTTCGTGCAACTGCAGGTCTACCGTTGACAAGGCTGATATGTAAATGATCGCATCATAACCGGCATTCTGCCAGACACCGCTCCATACATAGAGATGTCTGAACGCATCCGGCGCACCCATAAAATCCTTTGGTTTTCCCCCAAGCACTTCCACCAGGCGGTTCACCAACCCGAACTGCAGATTAAACAGCTGCGACATAATGGAAACGATAATCACTGTAGAAAGGAAATGCGGGGCGTAACTGATCATTTGCACTGTTTTGCGAAATTTATTACTGCGAATATGATTCAGACCTATAGCAAGCAGGATCGGTATCGGAAATCCCGCCATAAGGCTGTATAAGCTGAGCAAGATCGTATTCCAGATGATCTGCCAGCATTTTGCGTTGGAAAAGAAGCGTTCGAACTGATACATGCCTATCCAGGGACTGTTGAAGATGCCGCCTTTGATGGTATACTTTTTGAACGCGAGCGTAACGCCGTACATAGGTATGTAATTGAAAATAAACACATATACCACAGGTATCAAAAGAAGAACATACAGCCCCGCATTGAGGCGTATATCTCTCAAAAGCTTTCTCGAACGAAACGCCGTATTCGGTTTCGCCATATTCCTAAGCTGCATCTTTTTCCTCCAGACGCCTCGGTACGATGATTTTTACTGCTGATTCATCTGTCAGAATCAGAGTTCGGATATTCACAAACAGTTATAAGATTATAATATCATGTGCTCATTTCATTGTCAATACAGGTCATATATCTATTTAGAACATGTATCGCAAGATTCATTATTCTTTTTCCGAATATTTTCACATGAACAACATATTTTCCAAAGAGCTTTCAAATTCCTTTGTATAGTCACTCAGCCCCATTACAAATCATGTCAGATATAAATACATGTATTATTTTTCAAGCATGTTGTATTATTTCTGTTGACACATCTATCAAACGCTGGTAAAATGAGCAAGAAAGATATCGTAATATGTTTTTTAGGCGCACGGTCTAGGAGTTATCTTTCAAGACAATATTGCTTGCGTCTTTCTTTTCATATATTGTAGGAAACCCTTCAAACAGATTATCAGGCACCGGGACGACAGTTATGAATATGTGATATTTCTTCCAAAGATCGGAAGAACGGAGGCTGAGTAAATGCGTTCACCAAAGAGATTTATCCCCCGTTATCAGGTCATCTATACCGAACTGAAGAGTAAGATCGCCGACGGAACTTATTCTCCCAATACACAACTGCCTATTGAGCGTGAACTGTGCAAAGCATATGGTTCAGAACGCATCACCATACGAAAAGCGCTTGACCTGCTCGTCCAAGATGGTTTGATCTACAAACGGGCAGGAGTCGGTTCATTTGTCAGGGACCAAACGTTAGAAGCCGAAGCTCCTGCCGTCTCCGCCGTCTCAAACAATATTCTGTTTTTGATGCGGAAAAACTCCAACGATATCCACCATAATCCCAGTGCGCTCAACTCTATGCTGTTCTTTTCCATGGAACACATCTGTAAAGCAAAAGGCTACAGCCTTTTATATGTTTCTATCGACGAAAATGACGACATACTGAATGTGATCAACAGCAATAACGCCTGCGGTGTTTTTCTCGTAAGCACTTTCCCGGAGAAGAGTTATGAGATCACAGCCCATAGCGGCATACCTGCAATCTGTGTCAACCATTTTCATCCGGATCTCATCTCTGTTCTGCCGGACAATATGGGCGGTGCACAGCGAGCCGTACGGCATCTGATCAGCCTCGGCCATAAACGGATCGCGTATATCAACGGTATCCCTGATGCACAGAATGCGATCGAACGCTACGACGGTTACCGACGTGTACTGGCCGAATCCGGTCTGGCTCGTGATCCGGCAATTGTTGTTGACGGTTTATGGACCTACGACGGAGGGAAGCAGGCAATGGAGATTCTCCTTCAGCTTCCTGAACGTCCAACCGCTGTATTTGCCGCCAGCGATATGATGGCTATAGGCGCGATGGAAGCCGCCCGGCTTCACGGAATCAACTTACCGCAGGATATCAGTTTTATCGGTTTTGATGGGATCGATGCATGTAAATTCTGTTCTCCGCAGCTATCAAGCATCCTATCCGACCCAATGCAAATGGCGCGGATCTCCTTTCTTCACCTGATGATGCTGATCAATAAGACAAATGAAACCGGAGATTGCTTTGTAGTCCGTCTGCCTACCATCTTACAGGAACGCGCATCCTGCAGCTTAAGAAAAGAATCCTTTGCCAAAGTATGAGCTGGCCTTCATCTCCATCCAGTATACTGAACAGTTCGGAGGAGCGCACCGTGATCAACATTGTAAGCAGTTATACCGGCCCCATGAGATTTGCCCACAGAGGTGTGACGCAAAAGGCACCGGAGAACACCTTAGGAGCGTTTCAGGCAGCTGTCGATGCAGGCTATGAAGGGATCGAGCTGGATATCCGCATGTCGAAGGACGGCGAGATCGTAATATGTCATGACAGCCATTTCGCACGCCTGACATGCGGCCACCCGACCGGCTACTGCATACGGCATCTGGCAGATATGACCTGGGAAGAGCTGAGCCGCATCGAGATCCCCTATGCGCTGCATCTGCTGCCGGAGGAGCTTCCTCCTTACTCCGAAAATGAAGACCTGGCCCAGGTCCCCTGGCAGGTGCTTGGCGATTACGAAAAAGCCTATAAAACGGAGCCCCGCATGGCGCATCTCATGCGCTTTCAGGATTTCGACAAGTGGCTTCAGGCACAGGACCGCAGGATAACGGTAGAAGTCGAATTCTGTGCCCCCGGCATGACGGATAAGATGCTGCGGATACTGGATACATCCCCCAACAGGGAAGATTACATCCTTTTTTCCGGGCATAAAGACATCATAGACGACATGCAGGAAACTTGTCTGAGAGAAGGAAAGCCCAAGGGCATACGCCTTGGCGCCAATATACGCGCCTTCACGCAGGAAGCAAAGGAATACATACGGGGCAAGGACCTGTTTGAGATCGGTCTGAACGACAGGAAATACAAGAGGGAAGATGTCCGGTACCTGAACGACCGAGGCATACAGGTATTCTCCAACCTGGGGGATTATCCCCTCTGGTGGGAGGAAATGTGCCGGACCGGCGCACTGGGCTTCAAGACAAATTATGCGGCCGCCTTTACAAAATGGTGGATGCAGAAGGCCAAAGAAGTCTGAGCGATCACACCCGGTCAAGCGTATTCCAGCCCAGCGGGAGAGGGAAATAAGCCGCCGCTATCTCCCTGATGCCGGCAGGGATCTCCTTTACAGCGTATGGCGGCAGCATGCCGAACAGGAAACGCGCCGCTTCCCCCGGCGAGAGGAGGAAGGACGCTTTCCCTTCCTCTCGAACAGCCGTGATATCGCCTTTTTCAACCGCGATATGCAGCGTTCCGTATCCTTCGATCCCTATATCGATCTCGCCGTCGGGCAATGGGGTGAGAAGGTTCTTCAATTTCAGGAGCGCATGCGCCACCCTGTCCCAGCGCCTGATATAAAACAGGGAAGGCGTGCTCACATTCCAGTTCTCGCATAATGGCTGCAGCTCCCGGAGCAATGCCGCCTCCCACGGGGCGACAGACACGGTGAGCGAGCCGATATTTCTGAACGCGAGCCATGCGCACAGCATCTCTGCGGTACGCGCCGCTGTATCCGCGCCTGCTTCCTCCACTGTCTTCCCATCCGGAGAAGCTGTCAGATAACCGACGGGCTGCCCATCGGATATCGCGATCCAGGGAACATTCCGCCAGGCAGTGAGTGAATCGTAGAAAACCGTCTCATTGATGCGGTCCACCCACATGCCGCCTTTTTCGAAGATCCCCTTCGCAAAAAGGAGCTTCTCCGCGTCTGCCCTTTCGATCCTCCCGAAGGTGATGCCGCTTTGAAACATCCCCCTGTAATATCTGAGGATGTTATGGGCCGTAAGCGTAAAGGTATACTCGACGCCCGCAGGCTCATACCCGTACAGTGAGTACCTGTGCCGCTTGCCGCCGAGTCTGGCGGCATCCACATCCAACTCGGCAAGCTTCCGTATGGCTTCCTTGAGGAGCACCGTCATATACCCCTTTCCCGTATCAAGGGGATGCGTCGCGACATTGCCCATGGTCGAAAACAGAAGCTTCTCCCCGGCTGTATATACCGTAAGAGGGTAGACGCCCACTAAGGACCGTATCTTTCCCCCGACCTTCAGCGCGAGGTGTCTGTTCATGAAAGCGCCGTCATATTCCCACATCTTGGGCAGCATTTCCCGAAAATCGTGCGGTGACCCGGCCATGCTGTACACCATATTCAGGAAATCCAGCGCCTCCGGGGCATCCTTCCGTTCCAGCCATTCCAATGAATACTCCACAGGATACACCTCTTTCGTGAAAAGCTGCACCGTTCTCTCTCAATGCGCGGCAAACATGCGGAAATCCAGCTCGTACGGCGGGGAGACCTTGCTTCTGTCCACCGGATGCCCGAGCCTTGCCTCCCGGATCCCATACCACAATTCGCTCAGGGAGACCTCTCCTTCCCGGATATCCGGCACCTCCAGCCATTTCCCGTCCGGGCAAAGCAGCTCCTCCGCTTCATCGATCTTGCCCAGCCTGAGCAGTGCGAACGCCCTGTACAGGCGGATCCGAGGCAGTTTTTTCACCTCATCCGGCCTGGAGCCCGTAAACTCCGCGAGGGCTTTGTGATCGCCTGTCCTGTGCAGGAAACGGGCCGCGGCTTTCGCGAGGCCGGCGTCATGCGGCAGAAGAAGCGCGGCCTCCGTCATCATTTGCGCCGCCCGCCGCTCTTCTCCCCGCATGCGGGTGATCTCGGCAAGCGCGTACATCCCCCAGGGGCTGCACCGCAGCTCAAGGGATCTTTCGATATACCTTTCAGCCCGCAGAAGGTCCGGTTCAGCGAGATACGTACAGCCGAGCTGGAGATATGTATACCAGTTCCCGGCATCCTTTCCTCCCGGTGCGGCCGCCTTTTCCATCATACGCGTCCATTCACGCTGGCGCATCCAGGAGGCAGGGATCTCCTCCGCGCTGTGCTCCCCCATGGTGCCTTCCTCCAGAAGGGATACCCAGGCCGCCTGGCTTTCGCCTGTGGCCCCGAGATCAAGATGCGGGCACATCGGCTGTTCTCCCTGCCGGATCCTGCGCCTGTTTTCCAACGCTCCCCAGCCCGCGCCTTCATTCAGCATTTCAGCAGCAGGCGTGAGGGCCATGCCGCGCGTATCCTCCAGCATCTTCTCCAGCGCTTCGGCCGATATGATCTCGTCGATCCTCGCTTCCACCTCGCGCTGCGCCGCATTCCAATCTCCGTGCACCTTTTCAGGATCCGCGTGAAGAGGGCCGTAGACCTCCAGCCATTCCCAGGCAGTGCGCGGAGGCATGGGCAGGTGTTCCGACTGCGTATGCGCCAGCCCGCACTGGATCTCGCAGTACAGGCCGGGATCGCCTTCCCCGCTCAGATACTCCTGCCATTTGCGCCCGCCCGGGCCTTGTCCCCAGACGAAGAGCTTTCTGCCCGCAAGACGCGATGTGGAGCATTCGAACAAGCCGTATCCTTCCTTAGAAAGATGACTGTGATACATGCGCTTTTCCGGATCCGTCCGATAGAAATAATCCACGGAAACAGGGTTGTTGTCCGGATAGGTGACGTCTACGCCATCCCGAACCGGTATCGGAACTACGCTCATCACATCGTTCACATGCGTATATGCTCCCTGCGCCGGTACGACCACCCGTGCGCCTTCCGCATGGGGCGCAGCAACGTTGCTCCACCAGTACATAGCCGTCTCCCGGAAGGACGGATTGACCACCCGCATCCTGGCAAAGAGCACAGGTGAAGCATCCGGCAGCCAGAAGTCCATCTGGTAGACAACGCCGCGCACGCGCTCAAATTCATACATCCTGAAAACCGGCGTACCATCCTCCATATTGAGGCGCGCGGCGAACAGGGGCGAACACGTAAAAGGCGTATGCCCGAATATCCCGCAGTTCCACTCGATCCCGCCCGAGCACCAGGCGTTCCTGGTCGCCAGATACGCGGGCCGCATGACGGGATTCGCGAAAAGAAGCTCCTTTCCGGCATCCTTGTCATACAGGCTCCAGAGCTTGCCGCCCATGTCCGGCACAAACGCCGCCTTCAGGTGATCGTTTTCGAGTATGATGCCCTGCAGGTATTTCCCATTCCACGAGCGGCCGTACCCATCCTGATCGCGATACGGGAAGGCACTTTTCACAAACCTGTAGTTCAGAAACAGTCCATCGCCTTCCGGAAGATCGGAACGCATCGGCTCGTCCCTGTCCGTCACTTCCCACAGCATGGGCAAAGAACACTCTTCTCCCATGTCGACGCATTTGATCCCCGTCGTCTGACGATACAGCTTTGTCATGTCCCGTAATCCTCCTGATAGATACACTTACTGTCCGGTTTTCATCTCACGATCGCTCATACTCTGGCTGTACCGGGCTTTTCCATGGTTTCCATTGCAGAAGAAAGCGCTGATTCGATCTGTCTTGCCGTATCCTCGCAGGGCCCTATGCGGCGCAGATAGCGGTGCTGCCCGTATCCGTCCTTTTTAAAACGCGTGATGCCGTTGTCATCCACACTTATCCTGCCCAAATGGCTCCACGCACAGGCGTCCACTTTATCATACAGCGCAGCCAGTACCGTGCCCGGATCCCAGGAAGGACGCAGCATCCTGCCTTCCGTATACAGCCTGTACGCAATGGAAACGGGATTATCCGGATACGCAGCAAGGCAGCTGCCCGTCAGCACTTCATCGAAGACTTCCGAGGGGCAGAAGTCCAGCCTGCCGGGCCACTTTTCAATCACTGTCCGCGCAGCGGGCACGTCCATCTCCACGTTCCATTCAACATGTCCCGGCTCTCCCTCAAAGCAGCCCGCCATTGAGACGATCCTAGTGATCCTGGAGGTCATCATCCGCCTGCACGGGATATCCGAGAGATACCGCGCCAGATTATTGAGAGGGCCTATTGAGATCAGCAGGGCGCTATTCTCCGGCACTCTGGAAAGGTTATACCAGAACATACCCAGAGCATCCGGCCGATCGTCCAGGACCCGGCGACGATAGGCGTTATTTTCAGCAATGACAGGCGTATATTTCAAAGATGCGCCATCGGAAAGGAAGTCCCTGCGTTCGCTCGTCCCCAGGGAAACGACCGTACCGAATCTCCGGCAGATAGCGTCTATCGCGGGCAGCCCGTACGGACTCCCCGTGCAATGTGTGATGCAGCTGACTTCTGCGCCGATCCTCCCGCATTGATCCATCAGTATCGCCAGCGCTGCCGCGTCATCGCAGTCCGGGCCGATATCGGTATCCAGGAAAACATATTTGAACGGTGTACCCATACGCGTAAACCTGCCTTTCTGTATACCGAGATTATAATTACAGGCATCCGTTCCTGTCAATCCATGCTTATCCTCCTAAGTATACAATATAAACTGTATGCGATAATCTCTGTATCATGCATCATTTCACTTTCAATTGTATTGCCGGGAGCCGCTGCGTCCATGAAACGCCTGAAGAGCAAACGCAGCTCATGATCCCCGACCCGCGCTCATGGCTGTCCCTGCAGGATCAGGCAAGTATGCGTGTTTCAAAAAGGATGCGGGCATCTGCATCATTCCCATTACCGTCCTTGGTAGGTGACAGTCAGATCTCATCGGATACATACCTTCTGGCGCAATAGACGAATGCAAACACGGCGCGTTTCAGGCTTGCCGCTGAACCTGGGAGAGATATATCACCCCGTCCAAACGCAGTCACAGTTTTATCCCTTCAGAGAGCCCACCATCACGCCTTTAACGAAATATTTCTGGGCAAACGGATAGATACACAGTATCGGAACAGTCGTCACAACGATATTAGCATATTTGATCAGCTTCTGGACTGCCGCCGTATCCACGTTATGGAGCAGTTTGGAATTCATCGCGCCTGCCCCTGCCGCCTGAACGGAGGAATCGTCTATCAGTATCTCCCTGAGTACAGACTGGATCGGATACAGCTTCCTTTCCGTCAGGAAGATCATTGGGTCGAACCACATGTTCCAGTAGGATACCGCCGTAAACAACACCAGCACGGCGGAAACCGCCCCCGAAAGCGGTATGAGTATCTTAAACAGCATGGTGATATCCCCCGCTCCGTCTATCTCAGCCGCTTCCTTCAGTTCCGCAGGCAGGTTCAGAAACTGGGTGCGCATGATGATCATGTTGTAGACATTAACGCCCAGCGGTATGATCAGTACCCATATCGAATTGTACATCCCCAGTGAATTGATCAGGAGAAAATACGGTATCAGCCCTCCGCTGAAATACATTGTGACGGTAAAAATGATCAATATCGCCTTTTTCCCCCATAGGTCGCGTATACTGAGAGGATATGCGGTAAACACCGTGACTATATATTGAAAGGTCGTCCCAAGGGCCATATAAAGCATGGTGTTCCTAAAGCCTATCCATATGTTTTTGTTGGAGAGCACCATTTTATAGGCCTCCAGATGAAAGCCGACCGGCCACATCAGGAAGCTGTTGTGTATGACCACGGCATTGACATCCGATACAGAACAGACGATCACTTCATAAAGGGGATAAATGAAAATAACGGAAAGGATGACAAGGAAGAGGTATATCGCGATATCCGCGATGCAGCTGCCCTCACGAATGCTGTTTTTCCTGTTTTTCATATCGCTTTTCCCCCTTACCAGAGGCTCGTTCCCGTGATCTTCCTGCTCAGCGTATTGAATAATATGACAAGAGCAAAGTTCACGGTCGTTTCCGCAAGGCCCACAGCTGTGGTCAGGTCGTACTGCCCGCCCTTGATCCCGAGCCGGTAAACATATGTCCCGAACACGTCACCTGTTTCATATGTCATTGGGCCGTATAGAAGCAGAATGGTATCTGTGGATACGGAAAGGAAGCTTCCTAGCCTCAGTACCAGCAATATCGTGATCGTCGGGATGATGCCCGGAAGCGTGATATGCCATGCCTGCCTGAGCCTGCTGCAGCCGTCTATCCTGGCAGATTCGTAAAGCTGCTGGTCTATCCCGCTCAGAGAGGCTATGTATATAATGGAATCCCAGCCTGTGTACTGCCATACCTGCGTCCATACGATGACCGAACGGAACAGCTTTGCGTTTGAGAGGATGCTGGAGGGCTGTATGCCGAAAAGCGTATTAAGGATCGTATTGACCACGCCGTCATATGCCAGAAAAGCCTTTACAATACCGCAGACAACTACCGTTGATATGAAATACGGCATATAGGAAATGGTCTGCACTGTCTTTTTGAACATCACACGTCGGACTTCATTGAGCACGAGCGCCAGTAAGATCGGCGCAGGAAAGCCGACGACGATGGAATACAAGCTCAAAAAAACGGTGTTGCGCAAAAGCTGCGGAAATGTGGAAGAGAGAAAAAAACGGGAAAAATGCCTGAGTCCCACCCATTTGCTCCCCAATATCCCTTTTATAGGGCTGTAGTTCTTGAAGGCGATGATCAGGCCGTACATCGGCACATATGAAAAAAGGATGAGTATGACCAGACCCGGCAAAAGCATACAGTAGGCTTTCCAGTGCTGTTTCATACTTCTCCTGAATGAATAGGTCATATTGCCCGCCTCCTGAAAAACGATCATGCCGGCTTTCCGCAAACCGGCATGATCGGTGTTGTTTTCCGGCAGTTATTCGATGCCGAAGCTCATGTCCTGTCCGTGCTGCCTGTTGAAGCACTTCTGGACGAGGTCCCTTGCCTCACGCAGCCCGATATCCAGCGAATGCTCTATGATAGTATCATAATTCGCGATATCTTCCTGTCCGGTGATGATCTTGAGCATATTGGGCAGGAGATAGGTCCACCCTTCAGTGAAGAGGTCATTCATCTCGTTCCAGCCGCCCTCTTCGTATTTCTGGTCTCCAATCAACATGCTGTGGTTGGCATTGCTCCCCCATATGGCACATGTCTCGGAATAGGAGTTTGCCACGGTCTTCTGCTCTTCCACGGTCATAGGTGTACCGTTATAGAAGAGTACGGCACGCGCGGAGGTGCAGTAAGTGAGGCTGGGCATCAGGTACCTGTAGTTCAGCTCATCGGAGAACATATGCTCATAGAACCATTCGGTATAATACGGCACGCCATTCTCATCCAGTATAAAGCTTTCGTTCTCCACGCCATAATTGGCACGCAGATATGCTTCATCCGTAAAGAGCTTGTCGAGCCACATCGCTGCGATCTCCTTGTTCTCGTTGAGCCCGCAGATGCAGGTATAGTTATAGGGCTCCGAAGCGTAATACAGCTTATAACGGAGAGTCTGGTCCTTCGTTTTCCTGACCAGCGGAATTGCAGTGAGCTTGAAGTCCTCATCACTGCCCTCATACATATCTTCCAGCGCAGTCGGCTCATACCAGGATTCGCATAAGATGCCGAGCCTGTCGTTGAGCAGCAGAGATATGCAGGCGTCTCCATCCCTGTTCATGAAATCAGGATCGATATAGCCCTTCTGGTACCAGTCGCGCAGGAGAGTCAGATATTCCCTGCCCTCCTCCCTCGCCCAGCCGACCTGTTTGATGAGCCCGTTGTCCTGGGTCATCCAGCAGGGACGGATATCGAAAGCGCTGCAAAGGTAACCTGTCGTGCAGTTACAGCCGTCCTGGGCAAGGGTCATGGGGATGATATCGTCCCCCTTGCTCCGGAAAGCCTCCAGAACCGTTTCGAGTTCTTCTATCGTCTGCGGAACGGCAAGACCGAATTCATCCAGCCAATCCTGGCGGATCAGTGCGCCTGCTTCCGTAGGCCATTCATCGCAGTTGGTCTGGGTGACGCACCAGAGCCTTCCGCTTTCGGTCACACAGCCGGTCTCCCATTCAGGCTGGGGAGCTGTTCCGATGAAGGCCTTCTCCGGGCCCCACTCCCACGCATAGCAGCTGCCGTCGCTGCAGCGCAGGCACCGGAAATAGTTCGGCATGATATCTTCAAACTCGTATATATCCGCCCAAACGCCGGCATTGAGCATCTCCTCACGGTTGATCATGTCGCTTCCGGCATTGAACATCATATCATAGTACTTCCCGGAGGATACCATGAGGTTGAACTGCTGGTCCATCTGTTCCTCGGAAGGGTGTATAAAGGTGATGTGGACTCCCGTTTTCTCTTCCATCCATTTGAAAAACGGATGATCCGCATAGGAATCGTATACCTGTGCGGATGAGTAATCGATGGGGATCCAGTATGTCAGGGTATAGTCGCCGATCCAAAGGCCATTTTCCTCTGCTGAGACCGCCATAGCCGGGATCGAGAGCAGCAGTGCGAAAAGGGTGACGCAAGATAAGATCTTCTTCATGTCCTGCACCTCGCTTATTGATTTGGTTTCCGCTTTCCATTGTATGGGAAAAGGCGGCCAAGAAAAGCATCAGGTTTTGCCTGATGCTTCAAAATATGCCGAAAAAGCAATCCTTCAGCCGGAAAAGCAAATACTGATGGCCGCAAAAACTGATCGTCAGCCATTATCGGGATGTATCTTTCTGTATTCACCGGGCGTCATATTATAGCGCGCCTTGAACGCCCTGGTAAACGTCAGCGGGGAGGAATATCCGACACGCGCAGCAATCTCGTTGATCCCGGTCTTTTCGCTGAGGAGCATCCTGCAGGCGCTTTCCACCCGCACCTTATGGATATACTGCAGTACACCCATTCCGGCCTCCTGTGTGAACAGCTTTGAAAGCCTGTCGATCGTCAGGCCGAAATGCCCGGCCACTGCTGTCACATTCAGCTGCTGATCCGTGTAATTCTCTTTTATATAAGTCTTGATATTTGCCAGCAGAGGCTTTTCGGCTCGGACTGGTGTGTACTGCATATCCCTGAGATATCCTTCCATCAGCTCAAACAGCGCCTGGTGGTTCTTTGACGTGAGTATCTCACGGGCAAATGTACGGCTCAGCTCATCTGAGTCCGGTGAATCCTGGCAGAGAGTGTCCATATCGTGAAGGAACTGGAATTTCAGCGAATCCAGGTGCAGACGGGCAATCGTCGGATAGATCCCGGACAGGTATTCCTCCGGAAAGAGGTCCGGCAGTATCTTCAGCGCCTCACCGTGATCGTGACTGGTGACGTATTTCGAAAACTGCAGCTGCTTGTCCAGATGATGCCAGTCCCTCAGGAAGTATTCCGGAGAAAACCGGATGGCATCAAAGCGCATGAAATCTATATTGTCCCTGCTCTGCATGCAGTCCGCGGTTATCAGCGCTTCATTCCAGGCCGTTTCCAGTTCATCAGCCTTTGCGTGCATCAGGCTGATCCCGCACCGGCATCCGGGTATGGAGGCATCATCCAGCGTCTGCAGCACCGCTTCCACCGCGGATGCCATTTTATCCAGGCCAGCTTCGCTGCTCGGATCCTCCAGGAACAACACCTGGCGCTCTCCCAGGGATATGCTCCTGGTGTGAAAGCCTCCCAGAGAGATATCGGCCAGCAGGTCCTTTGCGCGCGGCTGGCCAAAGAAGCATGCGATCATATAAGGATGCTCGATACGTATGTCCGTATTGCCGGCGATCGCATCCTCAAGCTCCCGCATCCTTTCCTTGCGGGCATATATATCCAGCTCCTGTGCCTGCCGCCGCTGTTCATCCAGCAAGCGGTCTATGCCCGTCCTGATCAGCGTAAGATCTTCTATATCCTCCGTATTCCCGGTATCACAGCGCTCATTCACATATTCGAGCAGCTCGCGGATCGGCATAGCCGTACTCCGGGAAAGGACGAGTATGAGCACTGCCCCAATGGTTATCGCCGCGAGCAGCAGTGCCAGGTAGTACAGGCTCAGCCTGTCGGATACGCCCGTAAAACCGCTTGCAGGGATACAGGCGCGCAGCGTATAGCCACGGAAAGCCAGTTCCCTGACGAAGTATTTTTCCTCTGTTGTCTCCTGCTGCGCGATCATATTGCCCGCCGCGTCCAGTATGGAGTACTTTGCGCCGTCCATGCCGTAATACTTGGTGATATCATCGAAATACTTATCCGATAAAGCGAGTATGGCCAGCCTGTCCCTATATTCCTCGCTCGTTTTCGCGCTGAGCTTGACTTTGTAAAACAAATGTCCTGCCACCGGTATAAGGCTGCGGTCGCTGGATATCACGATATCTGTCCAGCCCTCAGGCAGGCTCCCGTACTGCAGGCTGCCGAAAGATTCCGGAAGGTATCTGATCTCGTTATATGCGCCTGAAGAAAGAATATAGCCTGTCCCCGGACGCAGCAGATAGATCTCCGCGATAAAGCTGTCCGCATCCGCCAGGATATCCGCCATGACCTTTCTCGCGTCATAGAAAGCGAGCCTGTCCTTAGCGGTCATGCGGCTGATATCCGGCATAGCCACCAGACGCAGATCCCTTTTCAGGCGGATTGATGCCTCGCTTATCTTGTCCATATCGGCATCAAGCTTTTTCACCATTAACTCCATGGACCGGGCTATGATGTTCTCCTGCTGAGACAGAACTGTCCTGTTCGCGCGCGAGTAAAAGATAAGGCCGCACAATATAGGTACAACGATCACCACACTCATGCATATGGCGATCGCTGTACGCGGGCGTTTATATGCTAAAGGATTTGGCATGACGCTCTCCCCTGTTTACCCGGATTTTACACGACAGATGATATCACAGCGCCGCGGCTCCGTCAAGGAATGAGGCCATTTTCATCCCGGCTCGCTGCCGGGCAGCTTCCTTATGAAGGATGCTCCTGCGCCCTGCAGAGGAGTACTGCTGCGGCCGCAAGGAACGGCAGTCCTGCAAGGATGCCCATCGGAGCAGGTCCCACAAGCCTTGCGGAGCCCGTATCCGTCAGGCATACCGAAAGGGGAAGAGCTGCCGCTGCATTGATCGCGCCGTGGAAGAGCGCCGGTACCCATATGGTTCCGGTCTTTTCGTACAGCCAGTCGTGCAGTATCCCCCAGCCCGCCGTGATCACCAGGAAGAGCAGCATACCCGAAAGCGGGAAGAGAGCATACCCGGCGCTGTTTCCGGCGGCTGCGCCGTACTCATAGCCGATCAGCCATATGAGCGGCCAGTGCCACGCGCCCCATATGGCGCCGCCCAGCAGCCAGCCCTTCCTCAGCCCGAACCTCGCCTTCAATTGCGGGTAGAGGAACCCGCGCCAGCCGATCTCCTCTCCCAGCGCCGTAAAGGTGTTGATGAGCGGCGCATAAGTGACGCTGCTGACTGCAGTGATCATCACATACACAGGGTAGGAAATACCCTGCGCCTCCAGCTGCCTGAGTGCCTCCGTGCCGACACCTGCGGCTATATATCCGCCTTCCAGGTCAAAATGCCCCGGGAAGACCAGGAAATAAAGGCACGCGCCCAGGCATGTCAGCACGAGCGGCGAAAGCCATGCGATCAGCACGCTTTTCCCGTTCCTGCGTATATACGGCTTCCAGCCCATGTCCTTAAACCCCGCGCCGCAGAGCAGCACGCCCAGCGCGGGCACGAACATCATAGCGGCGATCACCAGCTGACCGGCCGTCCTGTCCACGTTGTTATAGATGTATGCCGCCCCGATCTGGACGGCGTACGCGAGGCCGAATGTCCAGGCCAGGTAGCGGATCACCTGTGCCCTGTCATACTGTACGTCACGCATCGGCCTTCACCTCCGCTCTGGCAGCGACCTCCACGCAGAAGCCTTTATGGCCGCAGGACGGGCAGGTAAGCCGGCGAGTCGAAGGCGTATGCCTTGCCCAGAACACTTCCTTAAATGTAGGCTTGAAGACCTTATGGCATTCGGGGCAGAGATAAGCCACCCGCCTGAAATACCACCGGGACAGCAGTGCAGCATACGGAACGGCGAGCGCAGCCCAGACAGCGAACAGCCACCATATCCCTTTCGTGATCCACAGTATGACGGACGACAACTGCAGTATGCCCAGCGGTATCGCCGTGAGCAGCATTGTCACGTGGAACTTCCTGAGTTCTTTTTTGTTGGTCATCGTGTACGCTATGTCACTAATGGATTCGATGGAAAACGCCTTCACGCCCCTGAGCCCCGCCCTGAGCGCCGAAAGCTTTTTCAGCTGCTCCTCCTTTTCCCCGATCTCCGCCTTCAGCGCCGCCTCCTGCTGCTCCAGCAGGAGCGAAACGACCTTCCCCGGATCGTCCTCGGAAAGGAGCAGGCGAATGGAATCTATCGGAAGGCCCAGATCGCGCAGATAGCAGATGACCTGCATACGCTTCACATCTTCATCGGTATACAGCCGTCTTCCGCCCTCGCTCAGTTCGCTCGGCACCAGTATGCCCCTGGTATCGTAGTACTGCACCGTGCGGACCGTAACGCCGCAGAGCTTTGCAACCTCTCCCGTCGTGTATTTTGACACAGCGTTTCACCTCCTTCACGTCAAGGATAGCTCATGACGCGGCGTCACAAGCAACCCCTGACGCAGGGGGATTTTTCAAATATTCGCGTTGATCACCTTCAGGATCTCCGTGAACTCGATATCCCCATCCGCAAGTATCTCCGTGATCGGTTCCCTTCCATCTTCATTCGGCCCGTTCTGCCAGTAAATCTCCGCAAGGCGCAGGTTTTCCCGTTCATCCGCGGTCCCGTCGAAGCATTTATAGGCATCTCCCTCAAAACAGTTCCCGTTCACCCTGATCCTCGCGATGCCGTAGGTCGGCCTGCCGATGCGGGCAAAGTAATCGCCCCATCTCTCCGCCTCTTCAAACGTGCGGGATACATAGAGCGAGGCCATGCGGGAAGGATACTGAGAATACTTTTCCCTCCTGACCTTTTCCAGCGCCAGCTCCCGCAGCGCCACATCCACCTCGTGGGTGAAGACCGTTCCCCTGTATTTATCCGGATCGCGGCAGATATCCTCCACGATATCCATCTGCGCGTGAACGCGTTTGTAAACCCCGTTCGGATGCGCCGCGTCCAGTATGATATGCTCTCCCGCGTATTTGGGCACATCCGATATCACATGATAGAAATGCATATCCATCCTCAAAGTATCCTCCTTACCAGACAAACGGGATCATCCTGTACCTGACCCGCTTTTTATACTCCCTGTAACCAGCGAGCCCTTCCTCCAGCACCTGCTCCTCATTGCGTATACGCTTGGCGATGATGGGGATGTACAGCAGCATGACCGCAAAGGAGATCGCGCTTCCCAATACCAGCGGCATGGAGAGGAACAGGAACACCGTTGCCATATACATCGGATGCCGGACGATGCCGTACAGCCCCGTATCGACGACCTTCTGCCCCTCCTGCACCTCTACCGTACGGGAGAGCCAGGTGTTCTCACGCAGCACCTCCGCGAAAAGGATATACGCCAGCAGAAATACCGCCGCCGCAGCATACGGGACCCACCCGGGCAGTATGACCCATCCAAAGCGGAAGTTCAGCCCCGCTGTGATGAACGCCGCCAGGAACATGAAAGCGCTCAGCGCGATCACCGTTTTCTGCTCGCCCTCTTCTTCTTTGGCGTTGAGTCTGCTGCGCAGGAGCTCCGGGCTCTTCCTCATCATGATAAGCCCTGCGATGAACATGGGGATAAACAGTATTCCAAGCAGCAGCCAAGCCTCCCGCCAGGCAAACGTCCCCGCGGGCAGGAACAGCAGTATCCCCATGATCAGAAGCCCCATCAAAAACTTCACCAGTGCCTGCCCCATAAGCTTTGTATCCATCTTTCATTCCCCTCCCGGCGCCTTATTGCCCCGTGTATTCAAAGGAAAGGCTATCATACACCCTTTCGCCTGTGACCAGCCTGCCTTTTCAATTTGACCTGCCACATCCCCGCCTCGCCGCGGCCCTCAGGCCATCCGCAGCGCTGAAGCCGGCTTCGATGCGACCGTGTTTTTCATCGATTTTGAAAGCTTCATGCCCGATCCTATTGTCAGCCCATGCAGCTCGTAAAGTCCACATCCTCCGTCAGGCTGTTCTCTGCCCGGTCAAGGCACTCCCTTACGGCCTTTGCGTCATCCCCGGCTTTGCGCAGCGCACTGACGCTGCTCCACCAGAGCGGCTTTAAGCACCGGTACAGTGGCAGCGCGGCCTCCTTCTCCGGATCCGAAAAGGTATAGTACCCGCAGGCGATCCGCAGCGCCTCCGGGATCGTCTCCGCGGAATTTTCCCGCATCAGGTAGTTGAGGAAGACGTCTTTTCCGCAGAGGTTGAAGTCAAACACGCCACGGAAGATCCCCTCCTCATCAATGAGGAGATTGGTGGAATTGAGGTCCGCCTGGAAAACGGAGGTCGGGAGTATCGGGTATATCTTCGCCAGCTCCTCCCTGTTATCGCACCAGAGCCGCCATATCCGCCGTGCCTGCCCGGAAAACTCCTCCGGCAGGGCATCGGCGAGCTTTTTCCATTCCAAGGCGTTTTCCAGCACCTCGTCCGTCTTATCGCTTGGGCAGAACGTCTCAAACAGGCAGTACGCAGAAGGGTAGCTGGTATAATCCAGCCTTTTGGCCGCGATCTTCGCCGTCATGCTCCAGATATCCTTCATGTATCTGTTGTACACATCATCCAGGTCTTTTTCCATGCAGGCCGTCCTGTCCTCCAGAGATCTGTACGGCGAAAACTCCTCCACATAGGCCACGCAATCCCTGCCTGAGTATCTCACGGTCGGGAAGGCGCCCTCCCTGTCGCCCATGATGCGGGGGCAATAATAGCCCAAGGCGCGGTATTCCTCCACCGTCCTTTGCCACATGCGTATCTTTTCCGGAAAGGTGAAATCGTTTGAAACGATCTTCAGCACGCGCTTTTCGCCCCCGTGAAAGGTGATGATCGCCGTGTTCCGAAGATCAGCGTCTCCCCTGCTCGTGTCTATCATGTCGACCGATGCGGGCACGCTGTCAAAAAAGCGGGAGCAGATCCCGCGCACTGTCTCATCCGCCGGTATCATGTGAATGTCGTTCATCGTTTTCTCCCTTCCGGAGCTGTTCTGCTTCTTTGGCACTGGGCCTCTTTCACCCTCGCATCCTTATTTTAAAAGAAAAACGGCGCCGGGTCAATTCGATCTCCGACGTTCTTTCGATGTTTCCTTTCAGCAGCTCCGCGAATTCCCGCCGGAACGACAGCAGCCATATATAACGCATCCGCCTGTATTTGAGACGACGTCACCCCTTCAGATCCTATCCGCCCGGACCCTGTTCCGATAACATCGATCAATATACAGTAAAGACGCATGTATAACATTCAGTCTCTTGACAAAAAAGAGCGGCATTTATATAATTCAATCATCATGGAAGTGTATCGAAGTGGTCATAACGGCCCTGACTCGAAATCAGGTGACGGGCAACCGTCCGTGGGTTCGAATCCCACCGCTTCCGCCAAAACATAGCACCCCTCTATGGGGTGTTTTGTTTTGGCATAAGGGATCGGGGATTCGAACGGCGCGGGAGTGAATGATGCCCCGGTGGGGCATCAGAGCCGCGCCCGGCTTTTCCGGAGAAAAGTCGAATCCCACCGCTTCCGCCAAAGCGAAAAT
>DBXA01000004.1:0-4940 GCA_002309235.1 Christensenella sp. UBA1224
ATATCCTGCATATCAAAGATCCTGAGGAGCTCCAGCGCCTTCTCATGCTGCTTGTTCTCCCCTATCCAGTAGCCCGGAAGGCGGAATATGCCGGAGAACATGCCGTAACGGATCTGGTTATGCAGACCGATGCGCACATTATCCTCTACCGTCATATTGCTGAAAAGGCGTATGTTCTGGAATGTACGCGCGATGCCCGCCTTGCTTGCCTGAACGGTGTTCATCCCTGCGGTATCACGGCCGTCCAGGAAGATCGCGCCCATGGTAGGCTGGTAGATCTTGGTGATCAGGTTGAAAACAGTCGTCTTACCCGCGCCGTTCGGGCCGATAAGGCCGGCTATCTCCGTTTTTCCGATGATCAGGTTGAAATCCTCAAGCGCCTTGAGGCCGCCGAACTCGATACCCAGATGCCTGGATTCCAGGACCGGTATCTTATCCGCGTCCCTCTCCGGTACGATCGCGTCAAAGGGCGGCTGGACCATTTTTGTCGTAGACCTGCGTTTTGCCTCCTGCGTCATACCGCGTCACCGCCTTTCCTGCCGAACACCCTGCCGATAAAGTGTCTCAGATCCCTGACGCGCGTCATGATGAACGGCGTATTGGTGGCTATCATAACGATGATCAGCACAACGGCGTATACGAGCATCCGGTAATCCGAGAAAGCCCTCAAAAGCTCCGGAAGGACAGTCAGCAGTGCCGCCGCTATCACGGAACCCCTGATATTGCCGATGCCGCCGAGTACCACAAACACGAGCACGAGTATCGATGTATCGAATTTGAACTTTGAAGCCGCGATCGTAGAGTAATTGAGCCCGTACAGGGCGCCTGCCATTCCCGCCAGCACAGCGCTTACGACAAAAGCCATCATCTTATACTTGGTAATGTTGAGACCGGAGGATTCCGCTGCGATCCTCGCATCCCGAATGGCCATGATCGCGCGCCCGGAACGGCTGTTGACCAGGTTCAGGACGACGAACAGGGTAAACAGCACCAGCGCGAACGCGACCGGGAATGTAGATATCTTCGCGATGCCGACGGCACCGGCAGGGCCGTTTACGATGACGACGGAACCCGGCTCCGGCACTTTGTTGAAGAGGATGGCGAGCCTTGTCATATTCCCTTCGACATTCGGTACGACCGCTATGTAGAGGCAGTTGATGACATTGCGTATGATCTCGCCGAAGGCAAGCGTCACGATCGCAAGGTAATCCCCCCGCAGGCGCAGGACCGGTATGCCGATGAGGACACCCGCGATCCCGGCGATAAGACCGCCCGCCGCGATCGCGATGATCAGCCTCGCGAGGGTATTCTCGAACTGGAAGGCGTGCAGCATCCAAGTTGAGACGACAACGCCGGTAAAAGCGCCAAGGCTCATGAACCCCGCGTGGCCCAGGCTCAATTCGCCCGATATGCCTACCGTAAGGTTCAGCGATACCGCCATAACGATGTATACGCAGATGGGTATCAGCTGGCCCTTCAGGGACCGGGACATGGAGCCGTTTTTGATGAGCATATTGCAGATGATGAAAGCGAGTATCACGATAGCGTAGGTGACGGCATTGCTGATAAAGGTCCTTTGGGAAGCAGTCTTCTTCATCATTGTCACCTCACACTTTCTCCCGCACGCTCTTGCCGAACAGGCCCGAAGGCTTGACAAGGAGCATGATGATGAGTACGGCAAAGACGAACGCGTCACCGAGCTCCGTCGATACATAGGCCTTGCCGAGGATCTCAATCACGCCCATCAGGATACCGCCTACCATAGCGCCGGGTATGGAGCCGATGCCTCCGAAAACGGCAGCCGTAAACGCCTTTATCCCGGGCATGGAGCCTGTCGTAGGCAGCAGCGCGGGATAAGCCGAGCAGAGCAGCACGCCCGCGACGGCCGCAAGGCATGAGCCTATCGCGAATGTTACGGATATCGTCCTGTTGACATTGATGCCCATGAGCTCCGCCGCTCCCTTATCCTCCGATACGGCGCGCATGGCCTTCCCCATCTTCGTCTTGCCCGTAAAAAGGGTAAGGGCGATCATGATGACGATGTTGGCCGCTATGGTCACGATCGTCTCCCCGGTGATGAGGATGCTGCCGCCCAAAATGGAAATGCTGCCGATCGATATGACAGAGGAGAAGTTCTTAAGATCCGCCCCCCAGATGAGAAGGGCGATATTCTGAAGGAAATAGCTCATGCCTATGGCTGTGATGAGCACCGCGAGGGAAGGCGCTTTTCTCAGCGGCCTGTACGCAAGCCCTTCTATCGTGATGCCCAGCACGGTGCACACCATCATGGCGATCACGACGGATACAAGGGGATGCAGGCCCCAGTACTGGGTGGCCGTGAAGGAGATATAAGCGCCGACCATGATAATATCGCCATGGGCAAAGTTGAGCATTTTCGCAATGCCATAGACCATGGTATAACCGAGAGCGATTATGGCATAGACACTTCCCAGGCTGATACCGTTGATCAGATAGGAAAGGAACAATGTCATAGAGGTCCACCTCACATCAAGATAAAGAATGTGGATTTACCCGTAAAGACCGGCACATGAACATGTACCGGTCTTTACGCCTGAACCCGGAAGGTCCCGGAGGGCTGACCCTCCGGAACCGTACTTGATACTCTGATCAGTCGATCTCGACATAGGCGCCGTTTTCGATGCGGACAGCCTTGGGATCCTTGGTGACCGTTCCGTCGGGAGACCAGGTCATGGTGCCCGTAACGCCGTTGACCTCGATCTTTGTGATCACGGAGATGATGCTCTCGCACGCGTCCTCATAGGAAGTATCGGGGGTTATGCCGGCTTCGTTGATAGCCGTATAAAGGGCATAGACAGCGTCATAGCCGTCAGCAGCAAACTGATCCGGTATCACGCCGTAGGCAGCGACATACTTGGTGACAAAGTTCACAACGTTCTCTTCCGTAGAAGCATCGGAGAAGGGGGTGAGGAGGATGACGCCTTCCGCAAGGGAGGTATCAAAGCCCTCGACCTGCAGGATCCCGTCCATGCCGTCCACGCCGAAATACGTGGGTGAATATTCCATGGAAGCTGCCTGGTTGAAGATCATGGAAGCGGGCGTGTAGTAGATGGGCAGGAAGACGAGATCCGCGCCGGCTTCCTTCGCGGCAGTGATCTGAACAGAGAAATCCGTCGTCTCATCGGTGAAGGTCTTGGTCTCTACGATATTGAGGCCGAGCTCATTCGCCTTCTCGGTGAAGGCCTGGTAGATACCGGTGGAATACGCATCCGCGTTGTTGTAGATGATGGCGATCTTCTCGGCAAGCTTATGCTCGGAAATGTATTCCGCCGAATGGGCGCCCATCGCCGGATCCGTAAAGCAGATCTGGTACATATTGTCCTTATTGGCGATAGCATCCAGAGAGGAAGCGGAAGGGGTCATCATAAAGACGCGCTCTTCGTACGCGATGGAGCTGACCGCCAGGCACGGGTTCGTAGTAACGGTGCCGACGATCATCTTGGCGCCCCAATCCATGACGTTGTTGTAAGCGTTTACGGAGATCTCCGCATCGTGCTGGTCATCCTGATAGCTGATCTCCAGCTGGATGCCGCCAAGGGCGTTGATCTCTTCCACAGCGATCTCACAGCCTTGCTTGACAGAATTGCCGTAACTCGCCGCAGGACCGGTGAGAGGTCCGATCATACCGATCTTGATGGTATCATCGGCAAGCGCCGGTACGCACAGGCACATGATGAGTACAAACGCGAAAAACACGGATACCGTTCTTTTCATAATAAATACCTCCATTTTTTTCAGGTTCCGATTTATAAATGATAGCTCTCCTTCATATCCGTGTCAATATCGTTATGCGTATTTTTACAAAGTTTCATTTATTATTATACATATTATATCCAATATCTGTAATATTATGCACGATTGCCCTTGCGGGCCGCATCCGTATGGTATACAATATATCCAGGCTCAAAACAAAAGGAGGCAAACACTATGCAGATACTGAAAGGCGGTCTTATCCACGATGCCGTCAATAAAGAACCCTACACTGCCGATATCGCCATCGAAAACGGCAAGATAAAGGCGATCGGCCCGGATATGGAGATCCCCGAAGGCGCGGTCGTCACGGATATCTCCGGCTTGAGCGTCTATCCCGGCTTTGTTGAGGCGCATGGGCACATAGGTCTTGACGGAACGGCCATCGGCTATGAAGGGCAGGATTACAACGAGATGGGAGACCCTGTATCCCCGCAGCTGAGGGCGATCGACGCCATCGAGCCGTTTGACAAAGCCCTGAAGGAGGCGCGGGAAGCGGGCGTCACCACGCTCTGCGTAGGCCCCGGCAGCGCAAACGTATTGGGCGGCACCTTTACAGTGCTCAAGCCCGTCGGCCGCAGGGTGGATGATATGTGCATCATAAAGGAAAACGCCATGAAATGCGCCTTTGGCGAGAACCCCAAGCGCTGCTACAGGGATAAAGGCATCTCCTGCCGCATGTCTACGGCCGCCAAGCTGCGCGAGGCGCTATTCAAGGCAGCCGAATACAAAAAGAAGCTGGACGCCGCCAAGGACGACCCTTCCAAGGCGCCTGCCTTCGATATGAAAAGCAATTCCCTCCTTCCGGTACTGGAAAAGAAGATCCCCCTCAAGGCGCACGCGCACCAGGCAAACGATCTGCTGACAGCCCTGCGCATCGCGCGCGAGTTCGATGTCGACATCACGCTGGAGCATGTGACGGAAGGGAACCTTATCGCGGATATCCTGGCGGAGGAAAACGTCCCCCTCGCCGTCGGCCCCTCCCTGGGCCATGCGACCAAATTCGAGCTCAGGAACAAGACATGGACGACGCCGGGCGTGCTCGCCAAGGCGGGCTGCCATGTTTCCATCATCACCGATTCGCCCGTCATCCCCGAAAAGTACCTGCCGCTGTGCGCGGGCTTTGCGGTCCACAGCGGAATGGATCCCTT
>DBXA01000004.1:4980-19649 GCA_002309235.1 Christensenella sp. UBA1224
GTCGGATCTCTCGAAAAGGGCAAAGACGCCGATATCGTTGTGGCTGACGGGTGCCCCTTCGAGATCAGCACCAATATCGTGAGCGTCTATATCAACGGCGTCCTCCAGCCGAAACCTGATGCGGAAGCCTGATCATGCACAGAGAGCCCGGAGGTCAGCCCCGGGCTCTTGTTTTCATTTCCATGCTCTAAGGGACATGTCTTTCAGGGCTGATCCGGCTTCCTGCCGGTCGCTATCAGGCCGCACCTGGCACAATGAAAGAGGTACTGCTGTATGATACCCGCGTAAGGGCCGAAAAGCGCGCGCGCCTCTGCCGCCGCTCTTTCAGTTGTTTTTTCCTCAATACCGTACCAGGAAGCGAGCAGGCGATGCACCCATACGTCAACAGGGAAAGCCTCCTTGTATCCAAAGCCGAAAAGGAGAACACAATCCGCGACCTTGGGGCCTACGCCCGGAAGCCTCATGATCCTTTCCCTGGCCTGTTCATACGGCAAACCCTCAAGGCTGCAAAGGTCAAAGCCCGAATTTACCATTTCTGCCGTCTTTACCAGGTAATCCGCCCGATAGCCGAACTTCATCTCCCGAAGTTCTTCCGCGGAAGCCGCGAGCATTTCCCTTTCATCCGGAAGGCCGTACGCGGAGACGCCGCAGATCTTTCTGACGGAGCCGTACCTTTCGCACAGCTTCAGAACGAGGGAGCGTATCCTCTTCGTATTGTTATTGGACGAACAGATAAACATGAGAAGCGCTTCCCATGCCGGCTGATTCATGAGCCTCAGGCCCGGAAGGAGCGCAAAAGCTTCACGAACATGCTTAAGATCCGCTGCCTTTCGGAATATGGCCGTATAATCGAGGTCGAGATCGAAGAAGCGGATCATCTCATCTTCCGAAAGATCCCCTTCTATCCGCCAGCCGTTCCCCTGCTTTTCAAGATACATTTCGCGGCCGGCGGTTATCACGGCGTATCGGCCGCCTTCCCCCGACCATCCGAACGCCTGTGCGCTGTCCATGCAGGTGAGAGCGGGGTCCAGAAGGTTTTCATGTACAAACATATTTCCTCACAATAAAAGAAAGCCGCCAGACAAACAGCCTGACGGTCTTTTGGGGATCAGTGATCACTCCGCGCCCTGTTCGACGGGATAGATGCTGACCTGCTTCTTGTCTTTTCCGAGACGCTCAAAGCGGACAACGCCTGTCAGCTTCGCGTAGAGCGTATCATCATCGCCGATGCCGACATTGTGGCCGGGATGGAATACGGTGCCGCGCTGACGGACGAGGATGCTGCCTGCGCTGACGCACTGGCCATCCGCACGCTTAACGCCGAGCCTCTGCGCATGGCTGTCACGGCCGTTGCGCGAAGAACCCATTCCTTTTTTATGGGCAAAAAACTGAAGATTCATCATGATGTCTGCCTCCGTTCCATGTAGGTGATCCGGACAAAGCCAGGATACTGTTTTGCGATTTCCGTTAGTCCCTCTTCCAGTGTCCGCAGTATCGTTGCCGCGCGGTCATTGAGATCCTCCAGCTGAAGCTCTCTCAGGCCTTTCTCTTCGTCTGTTTTCAGGCTGAAGTGTGCACCGGCAACCCGTTCAAGTCCAAGCTCGCAGGTCTGGCAGAGAGCCGAGACAGCGGCACATACGATATCATGCCCGTAGTCATCGTATCCCGCGTGACCTTTTGCCCTGTAACCGAGGATACTGCCGTTAAAGCGGAAAAAGGTGACCGTTGTCATGCCCTATCAGCCGATAGCAGTGATCTCAAGCTTGGTGTAAGGCTGACGATGACCCTGCTTCCTGCGCTCGTTCTTCTTGGCCTTGTACTTGTAAACGATGATCTTCTGGCCCTTGACCTGGCCCGCGATCTTGGCAGTCACCTTTGCGCCTTCCACGCAGGGAGTGCCTACCGTGATAGAATCATCATCCTTCTTGATGAGCAGAACATCAAAACTGACTTCCGCGCCGACTTCGCCTTCGAGCTTCTCGACATAGATCGTGTCGCCCTGCTCTACGCGATACTGTTTTCCACCAGATACGATTACAGCGTACATTGCTGCACCTCCAAATAAAACTCGCCGGGCAACGGCATATGCCGTAAAAGCATAATTTATAAGGCCGATTCCGAGCGGCTTAAATGTCATTATACACGCAGGAAGCCCTTAAGTCAATAAAGCAAGTGTTCCGAGCGCGAAATTACGCAAATATTAACAGGAAACCAGCTGTTTCCACGACCGTCATTCAGCAGCGCCCGTCAGCTTATCTGCGTAATCCTGTCCATACTTCTCTGCCAGGATCTTATGTGCCTGCTTCATCCTGAATGTCCTGTGCTTTGTATCGTGCGCATCGCAGGCGATAAAATCCACCGTATGGTTCTTCAGCCAGCCGTTTATCACCCTGCCATGTATAAAGCCCTGCTTTTCGACTATCGTCTCCGCGTTCACCTGCCACATGATATCGTGCGCGGCATCCAGTTTTTCCACGCTTCCGGGCCGGAAAAGGCATGCGTATCTTTCCATATGGGCCACGATCGGCTGATAGCCTGAGCATTCAAGAAGATCGATCGCGTGTTCCATCACAGACAATGCGGCATTTGTCGAAAACTCGACGAGGACATAATCGCTTTCGTCCATCGTCTTTATCTTTTCTTCAATGATGAACCTGTCAGCGGCAGGCGTATACAGAAGCTCCGCTCCCTGGGAGAGCTCGATCCCGTATCCCCTGTCCCTGCAGTATGCGACCGCCTTCTCGAAATGACGCTCGTACAGATCCACATCAAATCTCTTTAAGCCGGGCGTGACATGAGGCGTTGATACCAGCCTGTCAATACCATCTTTAACAGCCAGATCAAGCATAGCGTACATCATCTCTTCCGTACGGGCTCCGTCATCGACTCCATATACAAAATGTGAATGTATATCCGTAAACATGGCATCAGCCTTTCAAGAGTTTTTGCGGAGCATTACTTGATCACGGTATTGGAATCCTTCTGGATCACGTCATGCGCCCCGCCCTCTACGATACTGGTGGCGGAGACGAGCGTAAGCTTGGCCTTTTGCTGGAGCTCAGGTATCGTCAGGGCGCCGCAGTTGCACATGGTAGACTTGATCTTGAGGAGCGACATGGCAACATTGTCCTTGAGAGAGCCAGCGTAAGGCACATAGGAATCTACGCCTTCTTCATAGGAGAGCTTCTTTTCGCCGCCAAGGTCATATCGCTGCCAGTTGCGGGCACGGGCGGAGCCTTCTCCCCAGTACTCTTTATAATATGTGCCGTTCAGGCTTACCCTGTTGGACGGGCTTTCATCAAAGCGGGCAAAATACCTGCCCAACATGACAAAATCAGCGCCCATAGCCAAGGCAAGCGTAATATGATGGTCGTAGACGATGCCGCCGTCCGAGCAGACCGGAACGTAGACCCCGGTCTCCTTAAAATACTCATCTCTTGCCTTGCATACATCGATGACCGCTGTCGCCTGTCCGCGCCCTATCCCCTTTGTCTCGCGCGTGATACAGATAGACCCTCCGCCAATACCGACCTTGACAAAATCCGCGCCGCATTCGGCAAGGAACCGGAATCCATCGGCATCCACTACATTTCCGGCGCCGACTTTAACGCTGTCACCGTATTTTTCGCGGATCCAGGATATCGTTCTCTGCTGCCATTCCGTAAATCCTTCGGAGGAGTCGATGCAAAGAACATCCGCGCCTGCCTCCAGAAGCGCAGGGACCCTCTCCTCGTAATCCCTCGTGTTGATGCCTGCGCCTACCACATAACGCTTATGGTCATCGAGCAGTTCATCCGGATTCTGTTTATGGGAATCATAGTCCTTGCGGAAGACCATCGCGCAGAGTTTACCATCATCGCTGAGGATGGGAAGGGAATTGAGCTTATGGTCCCAGATGATATCATTGGCTTCCTTGAGCGTGGTGCCTTCCTTCGCCCAAATGAGCTTCTCAAAAGGCGTCATAAACGTTTCGACCTTTGTTTCCGGGTCCATACGGCTTGCGCGGTAGTCGCGTCCCGTAACGATGCCGAGGAGCTTTCCAAAGGCTGTACCGTCTTCCGTCACGGCTACCGTGGAATGGCCCGTCTTTGCAGAGAGAGCGATGACATCACGCATGGTAGCACTGGGGCGGACATTGGAATCGCTCGTAACGAAGCCGGCTTTATACGTCTTCGCGCGCCTTACCATGGCAGCCTCGTCTTCCACAGACTGGGATCCGTATATGAATGCCACGCCGCCGGCGGTAGCGAGCGCAACAGCGAGCCTGTCACCGGAAACTGCCTGCATGATAGCGGATACCATGGGTATGTTCATCGTGATGGCAGGTGACTCGCCTTTTCTGAATTTGACAAGAGGTGTCCTGAGACTGACGTTTGCCGGTATGCATTCACTGGACGAATACCCGGGGATGAGGAGATACTCATTAAAGGTATGGGAAGGTTCGTTGATAAAAGTTGCCATCTTGACGCCTCCTATAATGAATGTATTGTATCAAAAAACGGCTTTTCCTCAGAAAAAGCCGCATGAAGAGACCGTTCATAACGATATATGACCGCAAAGGCAGGGCAGATACCGGAAAAAATCATATCCAACTGCCCTCCTCGCTGTCAGGTTATTAGGCGCGATTTTATCATGCCCGAATCTATTTGTCAAGCAAAGAAAGCGGCAACTGAGCCAAGACGAAGATACTTAACAATCCTTGCCGCGTCTCAAGGAGATGATGCCGAACGAGAGCATGCCTATGACCGAATAGGCGATGATCGTATGCCAATATCTGATCACACATACCTCGGCCGAAAAAAGTATTTTCTTTTCAGCGGCATCGGCAGCCATCTGCTTCAAAACCGTTTTGATCGAATTCCAGGATGTCGGATCATCAGGGACCCATTCCGTGAAGACCTTGAGCGGCACTACCGTCCACTGCGCAAACTTCCATATGACAAAAAAGCATACCAGAGATGCGGCCGCTGCCGAAAGGATATAGAGCACGATCTGCGCAAGAAGCGATGTGATATACACGTTTTCAAATCGCCGGCACAAACGGTCGTACCACTTTCGGTAGAGATCGAGCAGCATGCCGATGAGCTTTATGATAACAGCCGTACAGGCAAGTATCACGGGTATCCTTATGGGAAGAGACGCGCGCATCCCTTCCTTTTCAAGGTCGTAACAGCTTCCTTCCGGGATCCATGCCGAGGGTATGGTATTTCTGAAGCGGATGCCCGCACCGGAACCGGGGACCGGGAGCACCGATAACAGCATTGTCTCAAATCTCACGTCTTCCGCGCCTTTGAGCGGGATATAGGCAGTATATTCGTTATCCGTTACGATGCTGCCGGTATCCCTTACTATGCCCACGACCGTATACTGTCTGCCATTCAGCTTGACCTCATTCCCGACCGCATCGGTAACCGGGAACAGCCTGAACGCGAGTTCTTTCCCAAGGACGATCACACTGTCGCCTTTTTGCAGCTCCGTTTCGGAAATTAGCCTGCCTTCCAGGAGATACCCGGGATATACCGCAAACATACCGGGGGAGCCTGCATAGATCGCGGCTTCGGCACTGCCCGCCGAAGATGTAAGATCCGCCGCAGGCGTATATGCCGTGACACAGGAAGCCTTTACCGCCTCCTTCATATCGGAAAGCGCTTCGTCTTTTCGCTCTGACAACATGAGCATGTCTTCATAATCCGCCGGCGCATCTATTACGTACTGCTGGATCTCCGGTATCTTATGTATTTTTATGAGACCGACCGAAACAAGCACCGCGCAGATAAACGCCGCAGCAAAAACGGGTATCCGAATCCTCTTCATATCAGCACCCCGGTCAATCCGAATATTCCATGACGATCTCTCCGTCCGTCAGTTCCCGGTCTTCCATATAGGCAAGAGTATACCAGCTGATATCATCCTCAAGTGCGGCGATGCTTTCTATCTCGCTCTTCACGCTCACATTCAGCTTATGTACCGTCATCGTCTTTGCTCCAAGGCTGTTTTCCTTCGTCTCAACGGTAAAGACATAACGTTCATTCCCTGAACCGTGTACCGCGCTTACAGGCACAAGGCAGAGGGGATCCTGGGATCTGTTCACGATCGTCGCCGTGCGTTTCTCCTGCATGACGGCATATAGGCTCCCGAATCCATCGATGATATCCTGGTTAAGGTCTATATATGCGTATTGTTTTCCTTCCGTGTCTGTCTTGATATCCCTCACACGGCTCTCTTCCATACCGTATCGGCCTGTCTTCACTGTCACCGTGCTGTTTTTTGATATCTTTTCCTCCCTGTCGGTAATATCCGAACGGAGATACAAGGTGGAACGCCTGTCGCTGATCTGGAACAATGGCGCAGAACCATCCCAGGTATCACCCTTCTGAACGTTGATCCTGACGATATAACAGTCATACGGACAAGCAATGTCCGCTCCTTTTGTCTGGCAGGCGATCAGCTCCGCCAGACCTTCTTCTGCATCCCGCATCTGTTTCTGATAGGTATATTTATCCGTCAGATAGGTATATACCGTTTCTTCAATATTATAATTCTCAAGCTTCTTCCATTCATTTTCCGCACGGGACAGAACGTCTGCTGCTTCCTCGAACGCGCTGACGGCCTCGATGCATTTTTCAGATGCCCCTTCGTGAGACTCGTAGGTCAGGCCTTCATCCTCCAGGTAGACGTTCATCGTAACGCGGGCAAGGAGCAGGGCTTCGGAAGCCTCATGCCTTTGGCGGTAAGCGCGCACATACTCCTCATCCTTTTCGCGAATGCGGAGCTGCGCCTCCTGCCTTTCAAGCTTGGAAAGGGCTTCTTCCGCCTGTGTATAGGATTTCCTGAGGTCAGCGGATTTTTCATCAAATCCCGTCACTTCCGCCTTCAGGATCACATCTCCTGACGAAGCCGTATATCCCGCTCTGGAATTTACCGCTGTTATCGTATATGTGATGCCTGCAGGGAGAAGCGGCTGTATATCTTCCGTCTCGGGAAAATAAACTTCCACATCCAGCTCTATCTTCTGTTCCGGTTTTCCCATGCGAGGCGTGACAAGCTTGACTTTGGCGCATGTCAGAGACATGATCGTGCCGGAGAGAAAAGCGCAAATGAGGAGGACAGCGGCCAGTATCAGTATGCCCTTGAGTGCAAAGCGCCTCATTTTCATAGTCCAAACATTCCTTTCGGGGTCATTTGAGTTCCGTCAGCTGTACGCCGGAGAGTATGTCTTCCTGAAAATACAGGTAGATAAAGAGCGCAGGCAGTATGTACAGCGCGGCACCGGCAAATTCAATGCCGGTCGGCGTCTTTACCAGCTGGTTGAACATCACGGAGAGAGGCTGAAGATCGATTCTCTGCCCAAGATATGTCATAGGCTGTTCGACAAGATTCCAGTTGTCGGCAAAAGACAGGGCTACAGCAGCCCCGATAACCGGTCTGCAGACAGGTACGGCTATATGCATATAACAGCGGACAGGTCCGCAGCCGTCTATCTGCCCCGCTTCAAAAAGCTCATCGGGAAGGCCGATCATGAACTGCCGTACCAGGAAAATGTAAAACGGCACAAACCACATGGGCATGATGACAGCCCACACCGTATTCAGAAGCCCAACGGAGCGAAGTGTAAGCACATTCGGTACCATTGTCACCTGAAACGGCAGCAGCATAAGCATCAGTATCAGGAAAAACACGGCTTCCCTGCCCCTGAACCGGAACCGGGACAGCGCATATGCCATTGCCGGTATGACAACGGCCTGCCCGGCGAGTATCGCTACCGTATAGAATGCCGAATTTGCAAACATCCTGAGTACCGACATGTCCTTTATGAGTATCGTATAATACTGCGATATGGAGGCCGTTTTCGGAAACAGAAGTACCTCCATAAAGGCAGTGCCGGCGTAGCTGCCGCGTGAATCAAGGAAAGCCTTTATCTCCGCGGGCGAGAAGAATGAATACAAAAACGTAACCGCAAGAGGTATGAGTACTGGTATAAGAACCAACGCCAGAAGCGTCCTTGTGATGAGATGTCTTTTTTTCGACCGCCTTATGATCTTCCATGCCATATCCGACAGCCCCCTAACCGAGCCTCTTCAAGAGGCGCCTTTGCGTAAAGTACAGGATGCCGAACAGGGCAAACACGATGACCGCAAAGGAATACGCGGCCGTCGTCACATTCTGATAATTGAGTTTAGAGAACATGTTGTTCATATAATTCTGCAGGGTATATACACTCTCATCCGGATATGCCCCGCCTATAAAGTACACTTCCTTGAAGATCTTGAACGCGTTGATCCATTCCAGTATCATGACCAGAAATGCGCTTGGAATGATAAGCGGAAGCGTGATGCCGAAGGTCTGCTTCAGAAAACCCGCACCCTCCAAACGGGCATATTCATAAAGAGGTTCCGGAACCTCCTGCAGCGCCGAAAGGAAAATGACAGTAGCAAAGCCCAAGTTTTTCCACACAAAGAGAAGTATGATCGGCGTACGCAGGGCTGATCCCTCCAGCCATTTGACTTTTTCGAACCCGAGCAGAACGACCAGACGGTTTATGACTCCCCCATAATCAAATATCACGAGCCATATCAGCAGCATCGCAGACGACGGCATGAGATACGGCAGCAGGATACCGGAACGAAAGAAAACACCCTGGGGTCTGATCCTCATCAGCAAAGAGGCAGTCAGAAAAGCGAGCAGCCATATAAGCGGCGCGCAGATGGCCGAAAGCTCCATCGTATTTTTCAAACCAAGCCTGAACATGGTATTGTTCCAGATGTTCAGATAATTCCGCATCCCGACAAAGCTGTTCTTATACGAGCCGTCCGTAAGCGAATACCATATACCGCCTATAAAGGGGAGCACATAAAAGAACATGAGTCCTGCAAGCCCCGGCAGCAGGAACAGCCAGAGCGATCTCTTTCGGGTAAACAAATCCATCCTCCGTATCATGCGCCGCCTTTCCTGTGAAAGACGGCGCATATCTTGATCTTGCCTTGGATTGCGATCAGTTCTCTTCCAGGTACATCATCTGTACCTTTTTATCGATGGAAGACAAGAGCGTCCTTAAGTCTATCGAGTGGTCCATGTACTGGGAAAGGAGATTGCCGATAACGCCTTCTTCATCCGAATATTGCGGATTGTAGGTGGAAACGACTATCGTATCATCGTGCGCGCGGAGCCATTCTATGCCCTCTGGGCTGACTTCCCAATCCCTCTCTTCGATATACTCCTTATAGGAGTTCATATCAGCAAGACTGGCTTCGAGCGCCTGTTTTTCTTCCTCGCTGCACTCTTCGATCAGCTTCTTGAGATCAGCTATCTGCTCATCGACATATGCCTTTTCCGTTTCGTAATAGCGGGACCTGACGGGTTCATTCCTTTCAGGGGAGATATTGGAAAGATGGCTCGCTTCAAGGTTATCGATGATATAGCCGAGGTATGCGATCGCCTCATCCCTGTTCTCGCTGAAGGGGTTTACGAAAGCCACATTCATTTCCATCTGCAGTATGAACGGGGTGTCCTTCGTCATGGACATAGCCATAGGAACATATTCACCATAGCTGCCTTCGCTTGTCTGGCTGACATAACTCGTAAACAGAGTCCCGAGCCCGTCATCGTACGCAGGTGCGGGTTCAACACTCGCATAGTATTCATCCCCCGATTCATCGTACAAAACATTTTCCTCCTGGGCTTCTCTGAGGCCGAGCGGAGAGAGATCCAGATCCTCGACCGATTTGAGCAGGCTGTAGAGCATATCGGTATTATAGCCCTGCTCCTGGCCGGCGTAAGTCAGGTACTTCATGTAATCCAGGAAGATCCAGGTAAAGAGCTCCCACCGCAGGTCCTTATCCGTCATCCACTGATCGAAGAGGACGACATCCTTCCCCTCAAGAAGGCTGGCCCCTTCGGGGATCCACTTGACAAAATCCTCCCAATTTGAAGGGATATCCTCCATCGTCAATCCGATCTTTTCAAGGAGTTCCGCCGAAACGCCGAAGCCGTCCGAATAAGAAGAGACCGGGACAGCCAGTATCACGCCGTCCTTCGAAAACGCCTTGGCGACGGAAGGATACATCTCCGCAAACATAGCGTCGATCTTTTCGTTCCCTGTCATCTCCGCCGTATAGCCGCGGTTAAAGCACGCGGAATAAGCGCCCATATTCGCCGATACGACATAGATATCGAAATCCGAAACGCGGTTCAGCATAGCCTCGGTTACGGCGGAATCCTCTATATAATCATTCGAAATGCCGACAGATACATCGCCATGCTCGTTTGTATAGACCGGGTAAGCTTTCTGCACCGCAGCGCTGCTCACGCTGTTGCATATCATGATCCGTTTTGAAGACCTCTGATCGGGATCCGTATTGCGGACATAGAAACCGTTATAAGAGCAGGCGGCGTAAAAGCCGTTATCGAGGATATACGCAGAGTCTATCGAATAGTTTGAAGCTATGATATCGTTGACAGCCGTCTTTTCCCCGGAGCTCATATCATATCGGACTACAGAACCCTTTTCGCAGAAATAGAAAGCATCGTCTTTTTCAGAGTAAACAAGGCCGTTCGGAACGGTGTAGTTCTCGATCTCCATTTCACCCAACGCGGATACCGTATCGGATGCGGGATCATATGCAACGAAAGACGCCTCTTCCGGTTTGTTATAATCATACTCGAGGAAGAAGAGGGCACCGTCTTTATACCTGCCCATCACGACCGGCTCCGTGATATCCTCAAGCTTCGATGCGTATTTCCCGTTCAGAGGAACAGCGAACGCCTCCGAGCCGATATCGCCGTAGCTTGTGATGTACAGGACGCCGTCAACCGCAGTACAGCTGTTGACATACCTTGCATAGGATCCATAATCGTAGGATTCCGTCAAAGGCTCCCAATCGAGAGGAGCTGTTGCGATCTCGGGCATCGCTGTTTCTCCCTCGAGCTTCAGCCTGACACCGTAAACACTGCCGAGGGAACTGTTATATTCTTCGTCATAGCCGTATACCGCTACGATTGCATATACTTCCCCATTGTCGCAATATACGCCTATCGCAGAAACGTACCCGTTATCCGAGATGTCCTCGCTTTCGAGTTCTTCCATCAGGATACGGTAGCCGGTCACATCGGCTGCTCCCGCAGTCCATGCGTATATGACCGTATCACTGAGAAAATATACTGTCGATCCATCTGTTGCCGTTCTTGAAAAATACACATCCCGGTCGGTAAAATCGATCGTTACATCGCCCGCGGACGCAAAAGCGTTTGCCAAAGGCATAAGCGCTATGGCGATCACAAGGAAAAACGCGTAGAGTCTTTTCATATTCCGTATCCTCCAAGGTTATTCGTTCGTTTCGGTATCCTCTGCTTCTTCCGCCATATAGATGACCGTAGACATGCCCAGCCTTATGTCATCCGTCGGCTCAAAGCGGATATACGCTTTATACTGGGCGATGCTGTTCTCGCTTTCGGAAACATAGGATATGCTTTCGACCGTTCCGGAGCAGCGTGATGTGCCCTCTATATCCCAGTCAAATTCAATATAGACTTTATCGCCCACGCTGATCTCCGAAAGCTCTCTCTCGCTGACCGATATCTCGATCCGGAAGCTGTCCTTCGGATATACCGTCAGCATGGCAGAGCCTTTGGATGTGGAACCGCCATTGGCTATATCTATGGATGCTACCACGCCGGCCACATCCGAGATGATATCGGAATCCATTGCGTAGAGACCGTCAAGCGTCCCCTCCACTGTCTCAAACAGGTTTTCCCCTCGCTCGATCTTTTCGCCTTCCGAAACGTTGATGCGAAGGACAGACCCGGAACCGGTGATCGCGATAGCCGGATTCTTGAGAATAGCACCGCGGCCTATGCAGCTCGCAGCCGCAAGATCACTCCTCCGATAGATCGCAACCGTTTCACCCATGTAGAACTCGCCCGCATCCACCTCAAGGGAATACTTGCAGTTGCCGGATTCGTCACTTTCCTCAACTTTTGTAACAATGCCCTGGCCGACATGGCTTCCGTCCTGAACGCAGGAGAGGAAAACGCGTTCGCCGACGGAGATGAATTTGTTTTCGCTTGCGTTATAGGATCTGTCTGTTGACGCGCTGATCTTATATTTGTTTTCAGGTTCGATGTACATGACAGCGCCGTACCTTTCGGTGACCGTTCCGGCTCCGTCGCCTTCCATGGCGAATATGCCGCTGACGGTCCCGGCCTGAGGCGCGTAATTGCGGGTCGTCTCTATCTGGGCGATATGATCTCCGATATCGATGACATCTCCCTTGCGCAATGATACGCCGCTTACAGTGCCCCCGAACGGGGCAAGCACCGCAACAGTCTCCGTCGCAGTGACCTTGCCGTTAAAGGTCGTTGATGCGAAAGCAGAAAAAGGAACGATCAGGGCAAGCAATACGACCAGGCAGATGATCCTCTTCATAAAAGCAACCTCCAAAGTTTATTCTATTTCGTCCGGATACGTATGATAAGGGTATTCGACGGCGTCGGCAGGCGCGGACCAGACGTTTTCCGCATACATCTTTTCGCTCCCGGGGAGAAGCTCGTAAATGCTGCCGACTACCTCGACAGTGATCAGCACTTCCATATCACCGTTGATATTCGTCTCATCCGGTTCTCGTTCAGCAGGTATCATATCCACAGAATAGAAGAACCTTTTCGTACTCGTCCCGCCGATCTTCAATTCCGTATACGCAGGGCCGGATGTGAAGCCTTTTGCAGGCAATGCCGCAATTTTCCCGTCAGCGCAGAGCACAAGATACTCTATGCCGCTGTTTGACAATGTCTTCAGTGCATAGCCGTCAAACTGCCAGCGACAGGAAAGGATCCCGTCATCTTCTTTATCTTCTTCGCTTTCCTCTATGACAGCGTTCAGGAGCAGTATATTATCCGATTCTTCCATATCGCCCGTATGAAAGCTGTCGATCCCGTATACCATATCCTCTTGCGGATCTTCAGGCATCCATTTTCCAAAGACAGCGGTAAATCCGCAGGCCTGCGAAGCATCACCTTCCAAATGTGAAAGGAGCAGCGTAATGTCATGTCCATCCACTTCGAAAGAAGTGATCGTTTCCTCAGGACAGGTGAGATCCGCGGCAGAATAAGTCGTCTTTCCGTCGTTCCCGGTCTTGTTTTCAGAGTGTTCCTTCCGCTTGCCGCCCCCGCCTCCTCCGCCTCCGGATTGTTTCCTGACCTTGCCGCAGACGATATCTTCCGGATTTGTCCATATATTTCCGGCTTCATCCCGAATAAGTATGCTGCCGGCAGGATAAGTGACCTCGTTTTTATTCTTGATCGCGGCCAAGTAGCCATTGTCAAAGTAATCCCATGTCTCGCCCGCGTCAAGGGAGATCCCTATCGTCTCGCTGAGCGCATCCTGCGCCGAAAGGATCAATGTATAGCTTTTCTCCGTATAGGCATACGCTTCGGATTCGGGAGGAGTCAGGTCGATATAGAGCGTATAGAGAGGCGTCACGCTCAGCATATCGCCAATATCGTCTGTGATCGCAAATCGAAGCGCCGTGATCCCTTCCGTATCACAGGTGTACTCATTTCCGTCGAGCTCTATGATCTTTTCATCAAACAAAACAACGGAATAACGGAGGTCCGCCCGGTCTTCGGGGATCCCGGAGAGCGTGAACCCAACAGTTTGAGAGGACCATTTGCCCGGATCATATTCGGTATGCTCTACCGCTATGGTGACCTCATCCGCTTCCTGCTCAGGTACCTTGAGCACCCTGATAAAAACCTTCACGGATGTATCATCGCCTTCCAGCGCGGAAAGATATCCCTCCGCGTCAAAGGCTGTGATATCCGCAGGATCCGCTTCTTCCGCTATCTCCTCCATAGAAACGACAGCAGTGTATCCTTCAGAGAATGTATCCGGATCCGGAACAAAGACAAGTCCTGTCATGAACCTTGCATCCGTCTCAACCGTCAGCTGGTCCGAAGAGACGATATATATCGTTTCTTCTTTTCCGAATGCCGTTTCAGCGAGCTCGGAAACCTTTCCGTAATCCTTTTCGCCGTTTTTTGCAAGGATATAGGCATCCTTCTCCGGCTCTTCGACGGACCCGGTCGTTTTCAGCACCCGGATATAGACAGTGACTATATGATCTTCCCCGGCTGATGCACAGTACGCCTGTGCGTCAAACATCTCAACAGAATCAGGATCCGCGTCTTTCGGGATCGGAGCAAGGGATACGGAAGCTTCATATCCGTCAGGATAGATATCCGCATCAGGCAAGAAAGTGAGGTTTATCAGAAGCTCTGCATCGATCCGGGCAGAAAGCTGCTCCCCGGAAACGATATAAACCGTCTTGCTCGCGCCTGCGGCCTCAATAGCGAGATCGTATACCGTGCCCCAGGTCTTCTCATTGCCGTCCGTGAGGATGTAGGCATCCTGGGAGGCATCAGTGCTTGTACCGTCCGCCGTTTCTGTATCGGTACCGGATCCGCCTTCAGGGCCGTCATCGCTTTGGGAGTCTTCGGTTATATTCCCCTCGGTATCTGTCCCCGCTCCATCCAAACTTGCAGTATCCGGCCCTTGTGCATCGGTACCGTCTGTAACCGTATCACCGGCAGGCTGTTCATTGCTTCCGGTACCTTCAGGTTCTTTGTTATCCTTATCATCAGCGTCTTGGCTGTCATCGTCTGCCGCACCGGCAGGG
>DBXA01000004.1:19700-21163 GCA_002309235.1 Christensenella sp. UBA1224
TCTTCTTCAGAGTCTTCGCTTTTGCCCGTATCCAATACTTTCCCGATGGGATCGGTATCGTCGGCTGCCAAGTCTCCTTTGCTCTCAATGTCACCGGCAGCTGATCCTTTCTCCCCGGCATCCGGGTTTTCCGAGCCCTCTGCGGCACCCTCGCTGCCTGCTTCCGCCTCGGAAGCTTCTGTCTGTGTATCCGGCTCTCCTCGTGCATCATCCGCAGAAACGGCAATGCAGCCAAAGAGCAGTGCTATCGTAAGCAATGCTGCTATAAATCGTTTCATTCTGTTCCCCTCCATGTCAAAGATTCGACTTCTGCCGCGAAGAAACAGTTGCACCGAAAAACTATTCTTAACTCAATATTTTCATTCCGCGGACTATCAAAGGATCTTGAGCGGCATCCACCCGAGGTAATCTCCCGAGGCAAGCGCATAAAAGATCCCCCTGTGCATTCCGGAAAGACTGTCCTCAAANNCTCTGTTTGCCATGACAATGCGCATAGATGACCTGTGAGACGCCGTATTCCTCCGCTATCTCGGTAAACAGGCTCTCTTCTTCCATGATGTTGGTCGGCGGATAGTGAAGGAGCATGATAAATCTTTCATAGCCATCCGCTGCTGCTGCCCGGAAGGATGCTCTCAGCCGTTCAGCTTCCCTCTCGACGAGCTTATCGGCTTTCTCTTTTTCTTCTCTGTCCCATTTGACGATACGTCCCTTCGGATCTTTCCAGAACGGCCCTTCAAATGTATATCCCTTTGTGCCGACGATCGCATAGCTCCTGTATGTATAGTAATTGTTCTGAAGGAACAGCAGCTTATCCTTGTATATTTCATTCAGCCGCTGCGTCTTTTTGACATCCCAGAACATATCGTGATTTCCGCGCAGCAGTATCTTTCTGCCCGGCAGCGAACAGATGTATTCCATATCCTCGCCGCATTCCTCAAGGTTTCTCCCCCAGGAATGATCTCCGAGCAGAAGGAGCGTATCATCCTTTCCGATAATGTTTTCACAATTGCGTCTGAATTTTACTTCATGATCCTTCCAGACCCTGTCCGTAAGCTGCATGCGGGCCTTCAATTCCGTATTAAAATGCAGATGAAGATCGCCGATCGCATACAGGCTCATGCTTTTTCCCTTTCCAACACAGGGCAGAACTGCGTTTTCAGCAAGGATATACTTATATTCTTTCCCTGAAAAATGTTTGTATATTATTTTATTACGCCCTATGGTATAATACAACCAGTTAACAGAAAAGCGGAGGTTAATACTATGAAACGTAACAAAGCAAGGGAAAAGGCCAGGCAGCTTGTTGCCAAAATGACCATAGAAGAAGCGGCATCACAGCTGTGTTTTGACGCTCCCGCGATAGAAAGGCTGGGGATCCCTGCCTATAACTGGTGGAACGAGGCGCTGCACGGTCTGGCCCGCGGCGGCACCGCGACGAGCTTTCCCCAGGCCATCGGCATGGC
>DBXA01000004.1:21278-24083 GCA_002309235.1 Christensenella sp. UBA1224
ATATTCCGTGACCCTCGCTGGGGACGCGGTCATGAAACCTTTGGCGAAGATCCATACCTGACGGCTGAAACAGGAGCGGCTTATGTCCGCGGGATACAGGGGTCGGGAGATACGCTGAAAGCCGCTGCCTGCGCGAAGCACTTTGCCGTACACTCCGGCCCCGAAAACCTGCGGCACCGTTTTAATGCCGAGGCAAGTGCAAAAGACATGGAAGAAACATACCTGCCCGCATTCCACAGGCTTACAGACGAAGGCGTCGAGGCAGTTATGGGCGCGTATAACCGTACAAACGGGGAGCCTTGCTGCGCCAGCACCGCTCTTATGGATATCCTCAGAAACAAGTGGGGCTTTGAAGGGCATTTTCTCTCCGACTGCTGGGCCATACAGGATTTCCATATGTTCCACAAGGTTACGGATTCTCCCGAAAGCTCCGCAGCCCTTGCTCTGAAAACCGGCTGTGACCTGAACTGCGGCTGCACATACCGCTCCGTAATGGCAGCCTACCAAAAAGGTCTCCTGTCCGAGGAGGATATCCGCCGGTCTGCGGTGCGCTTGTTCACGACCAGATATCTTCTCGGCGTCATCGAGGGCTCCGAATACGATTCCATAGACTACAAGACCGTGGAATGTGAAGAACATATCGCAAAAGCGCTCGAGGCTGCGGAGAAAAGCTGTGTCCTTCTGAAAAATGACGGTATACTGCCAATCGATACGAAAAAGTACAGGACGATCGGCGTGATCGGGCCTAACGCGAACTCCCGCAGCTCCCTCATCGGGAATTACCATGGGACATCCTCCAGATATATCACTGTACTTGAAGGCCTGCAGGATGCGGCAGACAATGGTGTCAGGATCCTATACAGCGAAGGCTGCCATCTGTTTAAGGACAGGGTGGAACCGCTGGCGCAGGCCAATGACCGTATTTCCGAGGCTGTCACTGTCGCCGAGGAATCCGATATCGTGATCCTTGTCGTAGGATTGGATGAATCCCTGGAGGGTGAAGAGGGCGATGCGGGAAACGCTTACCAATCCGGTGATAAAAAAGACCTGCTGCTGCCGGAAAGCCAGAGGATACTCATGGATAAAGTCCTCTCTGCGGGAACGCCGGTCATCATCTGTCTTATGGCCGGCAGCTCGATCGATCTCGGCGAAGCCGCAGAAAAAGCTTCGGCTCTGCTCCTGACCTGGTATCCCGGCGCAAGGGGAGGAAAAGCCGTTGCCGATATCCTTTTGGGCAAGGTATCCCCTTCCGGAAAGCTGCCGGTAACCTTCTACCATAACGATCAGCTGTCGCATATGCCGGATTTTACCGATTATTCCATGAAAGGACGCACATACCGGTATATTGAGGAAGAACCTCTTTATCCCTTCGGCTACGGGCTGACATACGGCGATTGTCACATCTCAGATTGCAGCGCAGAAGGGCTCAATGTCAGAGTCAAGGTCGTAAACACATCCGACACCGGAACAGACGACGTGCTCCAGCTCTATCTGCAGAACGAAGGAAGCAGAAACGCGCCGAAGAACCCGAGACTTGTCGGCTACAAAAGGATACACCTGAACGCCGGCGAAACAAAGGAGATCCTGTTGTCCATAAACCCCGAAAGCACAAAAGTCGTCAATGATGCCGGCGAACGCATCGAAGAGGGCGATCTCATACTGTATGCCGGTTTCGGCCAGCCCGATCCTTTGACCGAGAAGCTGACCGGTCACAAAGCGATCCGCATAAAGCTTGCCTGAAGCAAGCAGGGACGCGGTGCATGATCCGAATGCGCCGCGTCCCTTTGTTCTGATCTGTTTCAGGTTTCCCGACAGATCTCAGTTCGGTTTTTCTCTGGATACATACATGGAAGCAAGCCCGCCGTGGGAAGTCTCCCTGTATTTTTCATTCATATCTTTTCCCGTCTGGTACATGGTCGCTACCACTTCATCAAAAGAGATCTTCCTCGTCTCAACCAGGAAACGAGAGAGATTGACAGAGCTGATAGCCCTCATTGCGGCGACCGCGTTTCGTTCTATACAGGGGATCTGCACAAGGCCGTGCACCGGATCGCAGGTAAGCCCGAGATTGTGCTCCATCGCTATCTCTGCCGCATATTCGATCTCATCCAGTCCAAGTCCGTACAGGCATGCCAGTGCACCCGCTGCCATGGAACAGGCGCTGCCGATCTCAGCCTGGCAGCCGCATTCCGCACCGGATATGCTTGCATTGGTCCTGACGACATTCCCGATCATGCCGGCAACGGCGAGAGCATCCAGTATCTCACTTTCCGGAAAGCCCCTGTCATGCTGCATATAATACAGGATCGACGGGATCACGCCGCAGCTTCCGCAGGTAGGAGCGGTGACCACGATATTTTCATTTGCGTTCTCTTCGCTGACCGCGTAAGCATACGCCGCTATGATCCGGTTCATCGCCACATCCGCGCTTTCGTTGTAGCAGCGTTTTTCATACAGCAATTTGGCTTTCCGGGACAGGTTCAGATCACCGGGCAGTATGCCTTCCGAAGCTATGCCTCTTCTGACCGCATCCTCCATGGCATGCCATACCTCGACAAGGTATTCCCGCAGCTGAAAGCCTTCTCTGCAGTAGATAAAGTCCTTGAGGGACATCCCGATCTTCCGGCATTCCGCAAGTATCTCGGTAAAATTCCTTTCCGGATATACGTCCCGTTCCTCATCGGATTCCTCGCCTTCTATCCGGATAGAGCCTCCGCCTACGGAAAAGATACGGCAGGAGCCTATCTCCTTCCCTGCCCTCATCGCCGTAAAGAGCATGGTATTGGGATGCGGCAGGTCGGAGGC
>DBXA01000053.1:0-5311 GCA_002309235.1 Christensenella sp. UBA1224
CATCCGCGCCGATCTCATCGGCGAAGGCCTGGTTCACGGGAGCGCCGCCTATCATGATGCGGACCTTATCCCTGAGCCCTGCCTCCTTGATGGCCTCTATGGTGGCGCCCATATTGGGCATGGTGGTGGTGAGCAGCGCGGAAATGCCTATGATCTGCGCGCCCTGGTTCTTAATGGCATCGATATATTGCTCCGGCGTGACATCGACGCCCAGGTCGATGACGGTAAAGCCTTTGCCCTCCAGCATCATGCCGACCAGGTTCTTGCCGATATCGTGCAGGTCCCCTTTGACCGTGCCGATGGCCGCGATGCCGCGGGCCTTGACATTCGCCTCTGCCAGAAGGGGCTTGATGATCTCCGTACCGGCCTTCATGGCGCGGGCGGCGACGAGCACCTCCGGAACGTAGACCTGGTTCGCCTTGAACATCTCGCCGAGCTCCTGCATAGGCGCTATAAGGCCCTCGTTGAGTATCTGCTCTACGGGCATCCCCTCGGCGACAGCGTTATTTACGAGTTCTACAACGATCTTTTTGCGGCCGCTCTTTACAGCCTCAGATATTTCCTTTGTCGTGGCCATGCATGTACCCCTCCTGATGTAGATCCGGTTCTTTGCGCACGCTTATATTATGCACCATTTCGGTAAGAAATGCAACCGAAATATGCTTCGCTGCGCTCAGCGAGATATGCCTCCCTGCGGACGGCGCGATATGCCGCCAAAGCAGCGCGATATGTACCTTCGGTTCGCGATATGCCTCACTTTGTTCGGCGAGCCGGGGTCGCCTTCACGCCGGCGGAGGCACACGAAGTGTGGGAGCGGTCTTGAATGACAGCCCAGTGGGCTGTCAGACCCGCGACGACCGAGCCCGCAGGCGAGAAGCATATCGCGTCTTCAGACATATCGCGCTGCCAACGACGGCATATCGAGCTGAGCAAAGCGAAGCATATCGCGCCGACCGCAGGGAGGCACTACGGTGTGCCTGAAATTATGAAATATAGAGAGAAAGAAATTGCAAAACGGTTTTTTGCAGACAGATCCAAGGTCATTTCCCTGTATAGTATTACTTAACTATTTTAAGAATAGAATAGTCCTTTTCCTTACCCGGAGATCCCCATTACCCTGCGGTATTTCCCCGTCACTCTAACCTGTTTCAACGTAACCCCAGATGATTTTGCCGCCACCCTGTGGTATTTCACCGTTACCCTGTGGTGTTTCACCGTCGTCCTGTGGTATTTAATGCTTCGAATGGAAAGGCAGTGAAAAAAACAGCGCTTGTTGTCACACTGCCTTCTCGACCCACCTGCCGCTCAGGTTGCTCCTCTGCGTTGCCTTATCCTGCCGGTGGGCAGGGAAAGTAATCACTTCCTTATATAATATTTGCATATAAAGAAAAATGTACTTGACATGGGGTACACTTCAAAGTCAAAATATCATGGCAAAGAAAGATATGAGTCTGGAAGTATCGTGCCTAATGGGGATCCCACATAAAGGAAATCAGTTTTTTCAGCTACTGATCACGTCTGATCTCCATAACAATATCCCATTGAGAATTTGCCTGATATATTATGCAATTTCTCAATGGGTAATTTCCAGGCCGTGAAAGAGATAGTCGATTTGTTCGTTGAAAACTAAGCTGATAAATTGTTTAAGCTATCAATGCAGCTGCCTGTAAGAGGACTGCCGGGAAGTGTTCATTTACCGGATCATTCTTTGTGTGATCCTTCCTCTTAGGCTGAAATTTCCCAATTGATCGTTTTCCAGCGGGAGACCGAATTTCCAGAAAAGGATTCACACTGCCGCTTCGCGCCTGCTTTTGCATAGTGGTGTGTTACGGACCTGGTCCCGGCTGTTGTCTGAAGGCTTTGGTTTAAGCTTTCTTAAGCGGTACCCAGATATATACGCGCATGTCCTGCGAACCTTCTTCCGGCGGCAGATAGACCTCTATGTCATAATCGCCTGCCAGTGCATAGCCTTGCAACGAAGGCAGCCATTCCGACCAGATCTTTGTGTTCGTATCCTGCAGCGTTTTGATCGTACAGGGGAACTGTGCCCAGCAGCTTCCGGGTATGACTCTCGTCTCGCAGTTTTCGGGGATATCTTCCCAGGGGAAATAGAGATCCGCGATCCAATAGTCAAAATCCTTCCCATTCATATCGGTGCATACGCCGAAGGTACCCATGATGGGACGCTTTTCTCCCTGCGCCAGCCATTCATCCCAGAATTTCGGGATCTCCTGATAACTGGTATCCGAATTGAACGGCCTTTTGACGCCTACGATGGTAAACGGGGCCTTTTCCACAATGCGATAATCCAACATATTCCCACCCTCCAATGTGACCTTGATGTGCAGCGGCGCGAAGGATCTGAGCGGTGCTCCGGGCTCCTTTGCCTGGGACGGCGTGATGCCGTGAAAGCGCTGGAATGCCTTTGCGAAACTGTCCGGAGAATCATAACCGTACTTCAGGGCGATATCGATTACCTTTGCATCCGTACCGGCCAGATCCTGGGCTGCCAGCGTCATCCTGCGCGCACGGATGTAGCCGCCGACAGTCATGCCGCATAAGGCACCGAAAATGCGCTGGTAATAGAAAGGAGACAGTGCCGCCCTGGCCGCGATCTTCTCGATATCCAGATCATCTGTCAGGTTCCTTTCCATGAAGTCGATGGATCCCTGAAAAGCTTCGATCCAGCTTTGCATCACGATCCCTCCTCCGCTTGCGGTATGATCAGTATACAGGATCGGTAAAAGAGCTTCCCGATAAAACGTGCTCTGTTTTTCTGCTTCGATATAACGATATCACAATCGGCATTTCGGTGCAACGCTTTACCCTCTGCGGTTCACTGATACGCGCGGGAGCTCGGGATCGAGGGGGATATCGCCTTTCTTGACACCCGGCTGACCGGATGCTATGATGAAACCGGCGGGCAGGTACGGCTTGAGAAGAGCAGCCTGCGGAACAGACGACCAGGAAAGGGATAGAAAAATGGACAGGAATACACCTTTGTACGATACCCGGCTAACGGATGAGGAGCGGGTAAAATGGCTCGTTTCCCATATGACCATCGAGGAAAAATGCGCATGCTTCACCTTCCGGGTAAAGATCGGGCGGCTGGGGATCTCCGCTTCCACCTGCGCGGGGGAAGGAGCCCACGGCGTCCAGGCGAGGGCAGGACAGAGGGAGGCTTATCCGCCGACACCGACGACATCCTTCACGCAGCCTATCGGCATGGCCGCGACTTTTGACAGGGAGCTCATCCGCAGGGCGGGCGACGTGACGGGAAAAGAATCCCGCGCATTCGGGAACGCCGTAGGCAAGGGAGGCAACAGCCGCCTCGGGCCTACCATCGACCTCTGCCGGGATCCCAGGTGGGGACGGAACGAGGAGGGCTACGGCGAGGACCCTTACCTTACGGGAAAGATGGCCTCCGCGTACATTCAGGGCATGCAGGATGAGCACAACTATGACGGCACGCCCCTTAAGCCGGGTGAGCGCGGCGACCGCATCCGCACAGGCGCGGTGCTCAAGCATTTTTACGCGAACAACCAGGAATGGCGGCGCTGCTATGATAATTTCGATATCAGCGATAAGGTCAAATATGACTATGAGCTGGAACCCTACCGCTACTGCGCCGAGGAGGGGCATGCGGAAGGCGTCATGACCTCCTACAACGAGATCAACCATCTGCCTGCCATGCTGAACCATGAGGTGCAGGATATCTTAAAGGACCGGTGGAGTATCCGATACGCTATGACAGACGGCGGCGATTTCCTGCAGACCGTGAATTTCCACCATTATTTTGATACCCATGCGGAAACCTTCGCGGAAGGCGTGAAGGCAGGCGTCGACGCGATGCTCGACAACCCCGCCGAGGTCGGGAAAGCCGCCAGGGAAGCCTATGAGCGGGGCCTTATCACGGAGGAGGAGATCGACAAGTCCGTGACCTGCACGATAACGGAACTCCTGCGCCAGGGCGCGTTCGACCCGGAAGACCCCTATGCGGAACTGGATATGGCGGATGTGGGAACGGATGAGGCCAAGAGGATCTCCCTTGAAATGAGCAAGGAATCCAACATACTGCTGAAGAACGAGAACGGCTTCCTGCCTTTCGGCAAGGATGACGACATCGCGCTGATCGGCCATACGGCGGATAACTGGTATATGGACTGGTACGGCGGAAAGCCTATCTATCAGGTGACGCTCAAAGCCGGCCTTGAGAAGAAGATGCACCGTGAAGTGCCGTACGACAGCGGCCTGAATATTGTAAGGTTCAAAATAGGCGATAAATACCTGGGCGGCAGCTGCCCCGCACCTGCCTGGGACGGCATGGGACAGCGGGAACCCGCCGAACTGGTGCTTGTGGATCGGGCGGAGGATGCCGTCCTGTTTGAACAGACCAACTGGGGGAGCGGCAGCAACTTCCTTTACGCACCGGCGTACAAAAAGTACCTGACTGTCGCACCGGACGGGAAGATCAGCCTGGCTTCGGACGATCCGTTTGCCTGGTTCGTGTTTGACAGCTTTACGATCGGTACGGAAGGCGCGGTCCGCACGGCGGATCCGAGGAACGCGAACAGCGTAGAACTTTCCTCCTATTGGAATGACGAGGAATGCGGCATAAAGATGTACTGCTTCGGCAACCGCAGCGTATACCTGGAGGACGGGAAGCTGAAGACGGATCCCCTGGCCAGAAAAAAAGCGGAGAGCAACACCAAGGAGGGCGGTAACGATGTGACCGCCTGGGCGGGCTCTGAGAAGGAAGCCGTTACGATCCGCGTTGAAATGGTATCGAGCGGCATCGCTCGTGCGAAGGAGCTGGCCGCAAAGGCGAAAAAGGTCATTGTCGCGCTGGGCTGCAACCCTGTTATCAATGCGAAGGAAGAGATCGACCGCGGCACCATCGAGATGATCCCCCTTCAGGAGAAACTGGTCGAGGCCGTGTACGAGGCGAACCCGAACGTGGCCGTTGTACTCATCGCGAATTACCCGTACGCTGTCAACTGGATGCAGGAGCACGTGCCGGCCATCCTCACGAACGCGACCGGTTCCCAGGACCTGGGCAACGGCCTTGCTGCCGCCATTTTCGGCGAGGCAAATCCCGCGGGACGCCTCCCCATGACCTGGTACAAATGCGATGGCGACCTGCCGCCCCTCGAGGATTATGATCTCATCAACAATCCGAGGACGTACCGGTATTTCGATAAGCCGGTTTTATATCCGTTCGGCTACGGTTTATCGTATACGAGCTTTAACTATGACGGCCTGAAGGTCGAAAAGCGCGGGAACGGCGCCCTCAGTGTCAGCGTGGATATCA
>DBXA01000053.1:5415-7042 GCA_002309235.1 Christensenella sp. UBA1224
CGTGAACCCGTGCGATCTTGAGATCTACCTGGAGGACGAGGGGAAGAAAGCCCTGGAGCCGGGCAGGTATATCATATACGCCGGGGGCTCCTGCATGGACGAGAGGGTAATGACGGAGATAGAACTGTGAGGCCTGACTTATATCGGGCGGATCGACGGACAAGCGGATACTGCCGGGGATCTGCTCCCCGGCAGTGATCCCGCGGCCCTGCGGAAAGGAAGGTATCTATGGAGATATGGGATGCGTATGATGAAAAGCTGAACCTCCTGAAAGGCGTGACACTGGTCCGCGGGGAACCGATACCGGACGGCTGCTTTCACCTCGTGAGCGAGGTCATCGTGCGGCATACGGACGGAAGCTACCTCCTGATGCAGCGGGACGCGCGAAAGCACCTCGGCGGCATGTGGGAAGCGACTGCAGGCGGGTCGGCGCTTGCCGGAGAGAGCCCGCTGGAATGCGCAGCCAGGGAGCTCAGGGAAGAAACCGGCATTTCCGGCAGTTTGACGGAAGTCGGGCGGGTGCTGCATTACCGGCATAAAACTTACTATGTGGAATACCTCTGCATGACAAACGCCTCCAAGGACAGCGTGACGCTGCAGGAAGGGGAGACATCTGCTTTCCGGTGGGTCAGCGCGAGTGCATTGCGCAATATGACGAAGGATGAATTGGCGACGCAGAGGATACAGAATTTCATCGGGGAATTAAGCTGAACATCGGATCATATCCCGCAGCGTTTCCTTTGTGTCGGGAAACCGGACTCTCCTATCATAACAACGGGGAAGGCAAAGCGAATTTCGTTCCGCTCACCCAAACAAGCGAGTTACATGAGGAAGGCGGCGGATGCCGCCGGACCGCAGTGAAGGGTTTGATCAAAGAAAAGGGGAGTTCATCGGACACGAAGTATCCTGCGAATCGGCGACAGAATTGAGCGCACGAGATCGGAGGCGCCGGCATCCCTGTCATTCTGCATGCGGGGGACGAGTATCAGCACGGATGCGATCCGGAGCGTGGAAGCCGTAAGGAAGAGCATTTTATATCGGTCGAAGGAGCCGGTGAACAGGCCGGAGGAGCCGAACAGGTTCAAGAGGGCGCCTGCCGTAAGCGAACCGAGCGTGGTCCCCAGGAGAGCGGTTATGCAGGAGAACACCGCGATGTAGGAAGGCCGCGTTTCAGGGGAACTGATGGAGAGCTGCATGTTGTTGGCCGAAAGATTGGAACCGCTCCAGAACATGGCTCCGAAAAAGTTGTGGAGAAGGGTGGGCCAGATATTTCCCGGGGAAGATAAAAGATAAGCAAGGGGAGTAACGGCAGCGCCAAGACAGGAAACGAGCATAACGCTCTGCGAACCGAAATGGTACATGGCGCTGCCCCAGCGGCGCAGTGTGAAGATCGCCGCGACGCAGGAGGCGACAGTGCCGAACAGCATGATATCGGTGAAGGTGAGCCTCATCACATTCATGGAGTAAGGGCTCATATACGTGCCTGACATATTCGCCGTAAAGCACCAGCATGTCCAGAACAGCGTAAAACGCATAAAAGGGCGGTTTTTGAATATCCCGCTCAATACTTCCGTGAAGCGCAGCTTCTGCGGCTCGGAGGTATAGACTTCTTTGCAGAAGCCGAAAA
>DBXA01000053.1:7100-10907 GCA_002309235.1 Christensenella sp. UBA1224
GTCTCGGCCGGCAGGTGGTCCAGAAGATATGCGATCAGAAGACCTGCCAGGATATTCACAACCGACAGGATCTGGTCCCTTACCGAAAGCCAGCGCGCCCGTATCCGGTCCGGCGCAAGATCCGAAAACCAGGGAAACCAGCAGGGATTGATCACGGCCCCGCATAAGGAGGATATGCCAAGCAGGAAAATGAGCGTGTAAAGCGGATAATTGACCAGAGTACCTTCCGGCACAAGAAAAGGGATCATGCCGAATACCAGCCAGAGGGCGCGGGAAAAGAGCCCAATGGTGAGCATGTATTTCTTGCGTTTGTGCGTCCGGTTGACAAGCATCGAAAAGGGTATCTGGAGGAGCGCCGCAGCCTGTGTGATGGCGGTGAGCACGGCAAACGTCAGGTCGCTTGCGTTCATGGAGGTAGCGAGACCTACCATCGCGGTGGTGCCGCCCCCGCAGATGATGCCATGGATATTGCCGCACAGGTTGCCGAGCAGGATGAACCTGAGGCTCCGGCGGATATCAGATGGAAGATGTGATTCCTGATACAGTTCCCTGAATGGATGGTGGACCTTGGATGCGAGATTCATGGGGCGGATTGCCTGCCTTTGTACGCGTCGGAGAAAGCTGTACTTTTATACCTGCACTATGCGCAGGAACTATAAAATATGTATTATAAGGTATCAGCGGGCAGCGTTAGCCTCCGGATAAACGATGATCGACCGGGATTCAGGCTTCCAGCACGGGCAGTATCTTCTCCCAGATCAGGCGGAGGATATCGAAACCTCTCTCCGGTTCGTGCGAAGTAATGCTGACTATCGCATCATAGTCCGGTATCCCGACGGAATACTGCGAGAACATGCCGTCCATCCGGTAGCAGCCAGGGCGGGAGCACATCCAGGTCTGATAGCCGTAACCGGCCGAGGCTTCCGGATCAGCGCCGGGCACTGCGTTTTCCACCTGCTTGGCGGTCATCTCCCGTACATAGTCCGCCGGTATCAGCTGTTTCCCGTTCCATTCGCCGCCGTTTAAGAGAAGCTGGCCGCCGCGGGAGAGCTCTTCCGTCGTCAGATGCAGACCGATCGCGCCGAGGGTATGCCCCTGCGGGTCACTGTCCCAGCGGGGGCTTTCGATGCCCAGAGGGGTGAAGAGCCGCGGGATCAGATAATCCCGCAGGTTCTGTCCGGAGGTTTTTTCGATGATGCGGGAAAGAAGGTAAGTGGTGCCGTTGTTGTAAGCGAAGTGTCCGGCATCAGGGTCGTATGCCAACGGCTCGCGCATGAAGGCATCGAACCATAGACCGGTGTATCCCCGCCGTTCACCGACGTCGCCAGGGTCTTTCCCTTCGGGAGTGGGCCTTTGGGCAGCTGTCTCCTTTTCCCATTGCTCACGCTGCATTTTAAAGATGGGGCATTCCGCGTGTCCCGTGCTCATGGTGAGCAGATGCCATACGGTGAGCCTGTCGTAATTCTCGGGCAGTACATCCGGCAGTTCTTCCTTGAGAAGATCGGTCATTTTATCCCGGATGGCAAACCGGCCTTCGCTCATCGCGATACCGGCGCCCATAGCCGTCCAGGATTTCGAGGCGGAAAAGAGCTGTATCCTCTCTGAAGGGACAAAATCATACCTGTCCAGTATCTCACCGTGCTGCCTTACGACGATCCCGAGTACGCCAAGGCCCTTTTCCCGTACGCCTTGCGTAAACATTTGCAGTATTTCCTTCATGGCTTATCCTTTCCAGCTTCCTGCCCGAAGCTCTGAACGCGAAAAAATTGATAATGATGCGCAGCATATAGCCGCCGTATGCCTTTTGATGTTATAATACCAGAAAAGAAGGTTTTTTTCAATGAATGGCCTTTGGGACATTCATTTTGAAGTTTTTTGCCGTAAAGGAGGCCCGACAGTGCTGAAGGTTGCTTTTTTTGATACGAAGATATATGACAAGCCGTCGTTTGAGCATTACGGCGGGATGCACGATATAGCGTTCCGCTTTCTCGAGACCAAGCTCAATGAGGACAGCGTGGAGCTCGCGAAGGGCAGCGATGCCGTATGCGTGTTCGTGAACGATACCGTAAACGCCGCGGTGATAGAGAAGCTGTACGAATACGGGGTGAAGCTCATCGCCCTGCGATCGGCGGGATACAACAATGTGGATGTGCAGGCCGCGTTCGGAAAGGTGCACGTGGTGCACGTGCCGGCGTATTCGCCATACGCGGTGGCGGAGCATGCGATGGCGCTGCTCCTTACCTCGGTTCGGCGTATCCATAAGGCGTACAACAGGACGAGGGAGTTCAATTTCACACTCACGGGCCTTACCGGTTTCGACCTGCACGGGAAGACGGTCGGCGTGGTAGGAACGGGCAAGATAGGCAGGATATTCATTGATATCTGCCGCGGCTTCGGTATGCATGTGATCGCTTACGACAGGTATCCGGCAGTTGACAGCGGGATAGAATATGTATCGCTGGAGGAACTGTTTGAAAGGAGCGATATCATATCCCTGCATTGCCCGCTGACAGCGGAAACGCAGCATATGATCGATGCTTCCGCCATCGGGAAGATGAAAAAGGGCGTTATCATCGTGAACACATCAAGAGGCGGGCTGATCGACGCGGAAGCCCTGCTGGACGGCATAAAGGCAAGGAGGATCGGCGCAGCTTGTCTGGATGTGTACGAAGAGGAGGCGGATATCTTCTTCGAGGACCGATCCGGGCATATCATGGATGATGAGACTTTGTCCCGCCTGATCTCTATGCCGAATGTGATCGTGACCTCACATCAGGCGTTCCTGACTGAGGAGGCTTTGGATGGCATTGCCTCGACAACGGTGAAAAATATGATCTCCTGCTTTGAAAATGACGGTGTATGCGAAAACGAGCTTTGCTACCGGTGCGGGAATATCGAACAATGCTCCAAGGAGCGTAAAAAAAGATGCTTTTAATGATGAGAGAGGGGTGTTTTTATGTGGAACGATCTTGACACAGGTGCCTATTCCGGTATGATAGCGGAGACGGTCATGATACCCGGCAAAGACGGGAAAAGCCGCAGGGCATATTATTCCAGACCGCTCGGTAAGGAAAGCTGCCCCGGCATCGTGCTGATACCGCACATGCCCGGGTGGGATGAATGGTGCCGGGAGACGGCAAGGCGCTTTACGGAGCATGGGTATGCCGTGATGTGCCCGGATATCTACCAGGATTTCGGTACGGGGACTCCGCCGGAAGTATCCGCAAGGATGCGCGAGGCAGGCGGCGTCAGCGATGCATCCGTGATGGCGGATACCGCGAATTGCCTTGGCTTTCTGAAGAACCAGGCAACGTCCAACGGAAAAGCGGGTGTGATAGGCATGTGCTCCGGCGGCAGGCATACCTTCCTTGCGGCATGCACCGTGGAAGGCATCGATGCGGCCGTGGATTGCTGGGGAGGCGGCGTGGTGGAGAGCCCGGACAGGCTGACGCCCGCAAGGCCCGTCGCGCCGATCGACTATGCCGATAAGCTTTCATGCCCGCTCCTGGGAATATTCGGCAATGATGACAGGAGCCCGACGCGTGAGGATGTGGATGTGCTGGAGGAGCGCCTGAAGGAGCTTGGAAAGGATTACGAATTCCATCGCTACGACGGAGCCGGGCACGGGATCTGGTATTATGACAAACCCATGTACCGGCAGGAGGCCGCGATGGACAGCTTCAACAAGGTGCTGGATTTCTTTGACAGGCATCTGAAGGAATAGCGGCATATAAGGAAAGAACAGAGGGGAGCGGTGCGTACGGCGCAGAGGGAAAGGCCATTTATCGTGATGGCAAAGCCTGTAGG
>DBXA01000053.1:10961-11233 GCA_002309235.1 Christensenella sp. UBA1224
GAGCAAAGATGCATGGGGAATGCCATGCTGGAACAGCTGGTGATCGATGCGATCGCCGGGAGCGAGGGGCCTCAGGTCTCCTTCATATGGCACGGCGGGGAACCCACGCTGGCAGGCATCCCGTTCTATCAGAAGGCAGTGGAGCTGCAGCATAAGTATCTGCCCAGGGGCTGGGAAGCATGGAACAACCTGCAGACGAACGGCCTCCTGCTGGATGACAGATGGTGCGCATTCCTCAAAAAGAACCGGTTTGACGTAGGCCTTTCCATAGA
>DBXA01000117.1:0-1604 GCA_002309235.1 Christensenella sp. UBA1224
CTTTTCCGTCGAATGCGTTGAGACACAGAAATGGCTTTGAAGTGTTCATGCCTGGCGCGGATTCCGCCGGACGCAATACCTTTTCGTACTCTCCTGCGTTCCTGTACAGATGAGGAAGCTCAGCTGCTGCTTTCTGCCGCTTCTTCCTTTCCGGAAGTGACTGAAATAGCTTCTCATACAGCCTGCGTTGTCACGCCGGGTTCCCAGGTGTGGGTTTCCTGCGTCTTTGCGTCCCGAAAGCGCAGCTTCCGTATCTTCTCTCCTGACCTGATCATAGTCGGCCTGCTTATGTGTTTTATTCACCGGTATGATCTTATTATAACGGGGGAAAGGGCATATGGATAACCATCTATCTGTTGTTTTGGTCTCAACAGATGGCTTATATGCTTTCCTTCGCATGCCGCCTGCGGACCCGTGTTTTCCATCTGTGATCGATTCGTGTATAATATGGATCGTGTACAGCGGAAAAAAGAGGATATCTCCATGGAAACAAGAACAATCTCATATGGGTGTATGAAAAAAAGCTGGAATAGGAGGGAAAAACAGTATGGATATGGGATCGATCGCCTTTTGTGGTGTTGACTGCTCGGTATGTCCTGATTACACGGATGCGAGATGTCCCGGCTGCAGACGTTCAGACTGGACGGGCGGCGATATCTGCCATCCTGTCGCGTGCTGCCGGGACAAATGCATCTCATACTGCGGGGAATGCGCCGTATTTCCATGCGCTGAGATGGCGGCGTTTTACGATGAATCGGAGAGTCATAAAGCCGCATATGAGCGTATGTGCCTTGTCAGAGATCAAGGCGTGTCTGGCTGACCTTCCATGATTCCTGGGGAACGTCGTGTATCCTGTCTCCTTCCTCGTAATCGCCGATCAGGAACGGCGACAGGGGATCGTGGAGCCGGGCCTGCGCAAGCACCATGGAGGGGTCTGCATTCGCGTAGCAATACCTGCAAAGGTGCTTGCACGTATTATAGGCACCGATATCGCAGGAAAGCCAGCAGGCGCATCCTGTCCTGGCACCTTTTCTTTTCGGCGCGTTCAACTGTTGGCCTATGGCTTTCTCATAATCGCCGATGCGCATGCAGCCGCTGCAGTCCGCGCCGTAAACGGCCAGATCATCACCTTCCGCGCAGGGTTTGAGCTTCATGGAATGTGCAAAGGCTATCCGGATCATCTCGCGGCCAAGCAGGATGCGATCTTCCGGAGTGACTTCACACGCCTCGGGGAAGTTTCTCCTGACCTTCGGATAGAGATCGATGAAGCTGATCACAACGGTATTTGTGTATCCTTCCAGCGCTGAGGCGATCTTTTCAAAAGCGCGCAGATGATACTCTATGGGGTACCGTTCGGAAAGGAAGACAGGGTCATATCTCCAAGCGACGGAGTGGATGCCTGTCGTATCGGAGAGCCTTTGGAAAGCCTCCAGGATCTTGTGCTTATCCGGCACATTTGGTTCGATGTCCTTCCCGTAAGGCGTGATCGTGACAAACCAGTACTGCCCGAAATCCCTGAGCAGGTCCATATACGGAAACATAGGTGCCGGGTTTTTGGTGCAGAAGCCTATCGCATCCACGACAGATGGATCCAGGCGGTAGCG
>DBXA01000117.1:1647-11664 GCA_002309235.1 Christensenella sp. UBA1224
TGCAAACCAGGGGGCATAGAATGCCGGTATATCCGTCCGCTGACCGGTATTGATGATCATGCCTCTCTGCCCCCTTTCCTTGCGCTTCAGTTCTCTTTCCCTTCCTCCAGCACGACCACGGCCGCCGGATCGTGTTTGCGTTCCATGGTGTGGGCAGCTTTCCGGTTGGCTACGGTATCAAAGACGATCGAAAGATCGTAATCCGGCGGATACAACTGATCGGCCGGTGCAAGAAGCTTCAGCCTGTTGTGCCGCACTTTCATCTTCTGCCCCTGCAGCTGTATCACCACATACCCCTGATCATCGGCGCTCTTATACACGATGGCGTTCTTGTTGTCCGGCAGGAGGAGCACGCTGTCTCCCATGCGGAAGTGCTCGAATGCCCCTTCTGTCTTAACAGCGAGCCGCTTAAGGTTGCTTGCGGGTACGCGCATCGGCCTTTGAACGGGTTTCGGCTGTGCATCCGGACCGATGTCCGCGATCTGCCGTGCCCGGGTGAGCAGGCCTTCGTCCATGCCGAGGTGGCGCGCGATCTCTATCGCGCAGCTTTCCCCGCTCATGCCTAATTCCAGATGGTAGAGGGGTTTGAGCGATGCCTTGTCAAAAGCCATCCTTGCGGGAACGACATGCTCCTTTTTCTGTGCCCATTGCTTGACCTGCGGATCGTGCGTCGTGACCATGAAAAAGCATCCGCGCCGCAATAACTCCTCAAGTATCGCCACTGCGAGGCCGGAGCCTTCCGAAGGGTCTGTCCCGCTGCCAAGCTCATCCAGGAGAACAAGACTGTCCTTGCTGCATTCTTCCAGAATGCGCACTACATTGGTCATATGTCCGGAAAAAGTGGAAAGATTCTGGCTTATGCTCTGGTTGTCGCCGATATCGCACAGCACGCGGTCCGCCATGCAGATCACGGTACCTTCCCCGCAGGGGATATGCAGGCCGCTTTGAGCCATCAGCGTCAGAAGCCCGACGGTCTTGAGGCATACGGTTTTTCCGCCTGTGTTGGGCCCTGTGATGGCAATGCCGGAATCCGGAAGCGCGAGTTCCAGATTCAGCGGTATGCAGGCTGCATCGTCAAGCTGCGGGTGTTTTGCCTCTGCAAGTCTGATCACACGGTCTGCGCTCAGTTCTGCCGGGCGTGCCTTCATTTCCATACTCAGCTTTGCCCGTGCAAACAGCATATCCAGTTCCGTCGCTGTCCGTAAGGCCTGGCGGAGGGGCTCCTCCTGAGAAGCGACCGTGTCGCTTAATTCCCAAAGGACGCGCCTTTCCTCCGCGTCGATATCTGCAAGCAAAGCCTCCAGCTCCAGGCGGAGTGAGCGTGCGGCAGAGGGCTCCATGAACACCGTGTTCCCTTTGGCGGAAGAATCGACTGTCTGCCCGGGGAACGTGCTCTGGAAGCGCTTCTGTACGGGTATGACGTAAATCCCGCCGCGCTGGGTGATGTAGCTGTCTGCCAGTTCCTTCTTATGGCTCTGCAGGACCTGGTTCAGCTTTTCGCGGATCCCTTGCTCCGCGCGCTCCTTTTGGCGGCGCAGGCTCCGAAGGGCAGGAGAAGCGTCATCCAGGATGATGTCTTCCCGGATGGATCGCTCTATCCTGTCTTGCAGTTGGCCCAGATCCGGCAGCTGTGTGTGCCAGGAGGCGATGCCGGCGCTGTAGACTTGTACTCCCATAAGGTAACGGCACAGCCTTTGCACGGTTGAAGAGAATCTTGCGACAGCGCTCAATTGTATGGGCAGCAGCATGCCGCCCTGAACTGCCTCAAATAGGCTCTCCTCTGCTGCGTCGGTTTCCGGCAGAGGCGGAGTGCCGGCGTTTTCCATCACAAAGCGTGCGGCAGTCGTTTCCTCCATGCGTGCACGGCATTGCCCTTCGTTTAATATCGGCTTCGTTTCCGCGAGAAGCTGCCGTGCTTTCTCCGAAACTGCCTGCTCCTGAAGCCTTCTTATGATATCGTCAAAGCCGAGTGTTATCATATCCTGTGTCATGCGATCCCTCTTATCCTGATATTTGATGGACATGAACAGGAAACGGGGAATGCGGCACGGAAAAAGCGCACGAAAAAAGTGCCCGGCGTCTTTCATTACCGCGGCATGGCGTCAGCAAACAAGCGGTCATGTCACCGCTTATCAGATACAGCCATGTTCCCCGTTAATGAACCGACTCCAAACACTACCTCCGGGAGTTCCGCTGTTAAACAGCATCTCCTTGCAAATCATTATAATACCAAGGGTAATATGTGTCAATCTGTATGCAGCATCTTCATCCTGATTTGTTTGTTTGACAGGGAAACTGCTGCCTGCTATACTGTTTCCGGACTCATAAAGACTGTATGGCACAAGATGATAAAGGAGTATGGCTATGGGAGTTTTTTCTAAGTACAACCGCTACCGGGAAGCGGGCGAAAGACAGAATGTCAACAATGCGGAGCGCTTCGGCGAGCCGGCGCGTTCCCTCTTTACGACCTCGAAGGTGGTCTCGCTGCATCACCGCATAGAGATCACGGATGAAAACGAGAGATGCGTATACCGCGCGAGCACGAAGTTCCCTTCTCTGCACGATAAGACCGATATCGAAGATGAACAGGGCCAGCATGTAGCGCATATTGAGAGAAAGATCCTTACCATGCACCAGAGGCATTATATCACTATGGCGGATGGGACGCATTTCGAGCTCTCCAATGAGCTGTTTCACCTGATCAAGGATATCACGAATATAGAGGGCCTCGGCTGGCAGCTGAGAGGCAACATCGCAGGCCTCAATTTTGAACTGTACGATACAGATGGCAGCGTCATTGCCGTGATCAGCCAGAAGATGTTTTCTATTCATGATAAGTACTGCGTGGATATCTACCGGCCGGAGCAGGAAAAGACCGTGGTGGCGATACTGATCGCGCTTCAGCACATGATCAAGGACAGGGAGAGTGCCAGAAGCTCCTTCTCTTCCTCTTCTTCCTCCTCTTCGAACGGATGACAAAAGGAGGAATGACATGAAGCTTACGTTTCTCGGCACAGGCGCTGGGGAAGGCTATCCGGGTTTATGGTGCAATTGCCCGCACTGCTCATATGCTCGTTCGCACGGCGGCAGGAATATCCGCGCCAACAGCTGTGCCGTACTGGATGGGAAGCTGCTGCTCGATATGGGGCCGGCCTGCTTTGATAACGCTGCCCGCTTTGGTGTGGATATCACAGGCGCGCAGGCCTTGCTGGTCACCCATCCGCATGAGGACCACCTGTATCCTCAGCACTTTGTTTGGAGGAGGACTTCACAGGAGACATTGGCGCTCGGATACCGGGAGCAGATGTTCCGGGGCGGACCGTGCTTTACGCCTGTACCGGAGTTGACCATATACGGCAACTCCTTCACAAAAGCCCTCCTCGCGCCATACGAAGACCGTGCCGCGGATCTGGGGCTGCGCTTTGAGGAGATCTGCGAGGGAGAAGCCTTCGATGCTGCAGGCTATCATGTGACGCCTGTCCGGGGCAATCACCATGAGAGAGGTTTCGCTCACAGCTATGTGATCGAAAAGGACGGAAAGACGCTGTTATATGCCCTTGACAGCGGCATGTACGATGCGGATATGATGGATCTTTTACGCTCTTTCCGGTACGACCTTATCGTCATGGAGGGGACGACAGGGCTTAACGAGCAGTATGGCGGTCATATGTGTCTTGTGACCGATCTGAAGATGAAGGAATTCCTTTCGGAAAATGGATGCCTGAATGAAGGCTGCCCCTTTGTGCTCACCCATATGTCGCCGCACTGGTGTCCGCCGCACGATTGGTATGAGGCTGTTGTGCAGCGCAGCGGCATCACACTTGCCTATGACGGGCTTTCGATCGAGATATAGAGTTCACCCGCACAGATAACTGCTTATAAAGAAAGGAAGATACCTGATATGAAAAAGCTTATCGCTGTAATACTGGTCCTTGCTGCTATGATCTGCCTGATGGGAGCTTCCGTAAGTCCGCTGACCGATGCCACGCTGGCAAACGGCAGCTTCAATCCAGATAACCAGGCTTATTGGAGAGAAGTGCTCCAGCATTACAGAAAAGATGATGGCGTTGGCCAGGTCATGCTTGTCCGGTGTACACAGGGCTCGCATGCGGTTGTCCAGTTCTACAACAAGCTGACAGAACAGAAGAATGCCTGGTCTCTGGTTTTTGAGACGGATGCGTATATCGGTAAGAACGGTACCGGTAAGACGCAGGAAGGAGATGCAAAGACGCCCCTGGGTGATTTCGGCGTGTTGTACGCATTTGGCATACTGGATGATCCCGGAACGGCTCTCAGATATATTGACGTGACCGAGACGACGTTTGCATGCGATGAAGAAGGCGAGTACTACAATCAGATCATTGATACTGCCGAGACGGGCCATGAATGCAAGGGCGAGGAGATGTTCATCTATTCCCCGGAATACAACTACGGTATAGCGACAGATTACAACGAGCAGGGCGAATGGCCCCTCGGTTCGGAAATATTCCTGCACTGCAAAGGCACGAAGGTGTTCACGGGAGGTTGTATCGCAATTGATGAGGAATGCATGCGTACGGTGCTCATGTATGCGCAGCCCGGCATGCGCATCATCATTCATGAGGAATTTGCGGATATGCCCTCGGCCGAGTAATGCGGGATAGAAACAAATAACGGTACAGGTCGGGCGTCTTTCTTTTACACGGAGAGATGTCCGATCTTTTGCTGCGATCGCCGTTTTCTTGCTTGACGTGATACTCTACAGCGTGGTATAACAATCTTTCTGCTTTAAATCGGCTTTATCGCCGTGCCGGTGACGGGGCTATCGCCCGGAAAGGAGTATCGTACATGAGCTACATTCAGGTGGAGCATCTGCGGAAATCCTATGTGGTGCGCAAGAAGAGGGAAAAGGGGTCTCTCCTGCGGGAAAAGAGCAGGATCGACGCGCTGTCGGATCTGTCCTTTGAGATTGGCAAAGGGGAACTTGTCGGGTACATAGGGCCAAATGGAGCGGGCAAATCCACAACCGTCAAGATCCTTTCCGGTATCCTCACGCCGGACAGCGGGAACGTGTTGGTCGGGGGAAGGGTCCCCTGGGGATCCCGCAAGGAGTATGTGCGTCATATAGGTGTCGTCTTTGGGCAGCGCATGCAATTGTGGTGGGATGTGCCGATACTCGACAGCTTTTCCCTGCTCCGGGATATCTACAGGATATCCGAAACGGCTTATCAAAAAAGATTGGCAGAGCTTACGGATGCCCTGCAGCTGGAGGATATCCTGCGAACGCCTTTGAGGCTTCTGAGCCTTGGCCAGCGCATGCGGGCGGAACTGTGCGGATCTCTCCTTCACCGGCCGGAGCTCCTTTTCCTCGATGAACCTACTATAGGCCTTGATTCTATCAGCAAGCTTGCTCTGCGAGAATTCCTGCGCTGGGAAAACCGGGAGAATGGCACTACTATTCTCCTGACGACTCATGATATGGAGGATATCCATGCCCTCTGTTCCCGTGTGATGGTACTCGGACACGGCCAGAAGCTCTTTGACGGAGACTTTTCTGCTCTTCTGAGCCGCTATGATACTGTTCGAACTGTTTTGGTACGCTTTGAGGAGGAGACAGAGCTTCCCGGGATCCCATCTGTGTCCGTTTCACGGGAAGGTGAAAGCCTGAAGCTCGTATACTCTCCGAAGGAGCTTCCTACGGCAGAACTGCTGGAAAGGCTGCGCCAGACGGGGACAATACGTGAAATGACGATACAGCCCCAGAATATCGACCATATGATCGCGGACATGTATGAGGAAATGGCGCTATGAAGAGCTATCTGACTGTTTTCCGCCTGCGCTTGCGCATGGAGCTGCAATACCGCGGTGCGATGCTTGGGGGCATCATCTGCCAGATGGTGTTTGGGCTGATACTGATAGCCCTTTACAGGGCTTTGTACGCATCCAGGCCGCAGACGATGCCTGTTGAAAGCGTTGTGACCTATGTCTGGCTCCAGCAGGCGTTTTTCCGAATGCTGCTGGCTTCCGATCCGGATCTGACGGATAAGATCCGCACAGGAGCGATCTCCTATGATCTGTGCCGCCCGGTAAACTTGTACGGCTTTTACTATTTCAGGTCGCTTGCCCTTAAGATGACGGGCAGCCTGATGCGCGCTGTCCCTATGCTGCTTTTTGCCGCTGTACTTCCTGCGGGGTGGAGGATAGGGCTTCCCTCATCCATACCGGGGCTCATCCTGGGAATATGCGCTCTCGCACTGGGCCTTTTGTGCGTGAGCGCGATCGAAAACATCAATATGGGGTTTACCATGCGTACGCTGGATTCTCGCGGCGTACAGGCCATGCTGAATCTGCTCATGACGCTTTTGTGCGGGAATATCCTGCCCCTCACGCTGTTTCCGGACAGCTGGCAGAAGGTGATCACGCTGCTCCCGTATGCACAATTGCTGGATGCGCCGATACGCCTGTACACCGGTGTGTATGCGCTTTCCGATGCTGTGCGGGTATTGGGTGTACAGGTCTTCTGGACAATACTTTTGGTGTTTTTCGGTACTTGGTTGTGGCGCCATAATCAAAAACGGCTGATACTGCAGGGAGGTTGAATGAATGGATACGATAAAGCTCTATATCCGCTCCATGGGCATGCTCCTGAAGAGCCAGTTTCAATACCCTGCTTCCTTCTTTATGCAGACACTGGCGCAGCTGGTGATGGAGGGCGGCGAGATGCTGGCCCTGATACTCGTGATAGACCGATTTGGGCATCTGGGCAGATGGGAACCGGGTGATCTGTTCTTCTTTTTCGGCATCATGTCCGTCACCTTTTATCTGACGGAGTGCTTCGGCCGCGGCATTACCGGCGCTTTTCCCTCCATGGTGCGTATGGGACAGCTGGATACACTGCTCATACGTCCCCGCGGCATCGTGACGCAGGTCCTGTGCAGCGCGATAGATCCGAGACGGATCACATGTATTGCGGTGGGCACTACAGCCCTCGTGATCGGAAGCCGCCTTTCGGCTGTGCGATGGACCTTTGCCAAGGCATTCCTTATGGCGGAGGCAGTATCGTTCGGATTCTTGCTGATACTGGGCCTGTTCATGATCGAGGCGATCTTCTGCATCCATAGTGTAAAATCCGTAGAACTGGTCAATGCCGTCACTTACGGGGGCAGGAGTGCCTGCCAGTATCCGGCAACCATATACCCCAGGCCGCTGCGTGTTCTGTTTACGGCATTTGCGCCTTTTGCTCTTGTTTTACAGGTCCCGGCTGGCTATATACTGGATAAACCGCTCTTTGATTGGCCTGCCTGGACCGCTTTCCTGTGCCCTCTCTCCGGTGCAGTCCTGTTCGGTGTGATATATATGCTGTTCCAGAGGGCGATGCACTTCTATCGGTCAACGGGGAGTTGAGTGATGAAGGCTTGATATGATCGTGCTTTAACAGAGAAGCGGATCGATCCGGATGGAGTTTGCGCGGATCGTCCGCTTTTTGTTTTATATAACAGCAGAGGTCTTTTTCTTTCTTTTCCTGATCCTTATGTTTGTGATGGGTATTTCTGCCAGCGGATCCATTGGCATGACAGGCGGGGCGACAGGATCGGGCATGGCGGTATTGATGTGCAGGGCATTGTGTCCGGCGTAATCGCTGCCGGGGTCTTTTCCCGTATGATATCCGCCTGCCGCTTTTTCCGTCTCTTCTTTATTCAGTTTCTTCTTTTTCACGTCCTGTTCCTTTCTGCTGCATTCCGCCTGCATGATCGGTAATTTTGTTTACCGGTATGCGGCGGGAGGTACTGACAGCCATGAAAGACCTTATATTCTCATATGCTTTTTGCGCCAGGCAGCGGGAGACAGACCGGTTTCCTTCTGGAAGCAGGCTACCAGGTATTTGCTTTCAGTGAAACCGACGCGGTGGGCGATCTCGTATACGTGCAGTGAGGACCGTTCCAGCAGTTCCTTTGTACGCTCGATCCTGACGGACAGCAGATACTGGCGGATGGTCATGCCAAAGGCCTTCCGGAACACCTGACCGAGATAGGCAGCCGTGACGTACAGGGCTTCTGCAATGCTCGAGACAGTTACAGGCTCCGTATAGTGTGTATCGATATAGCGCTTAGCGCTTTCTGCCAGATCCGAAGCGGGTTCGGTATCTTCTTCTCCGTTTTTCAGTGCTAACTTTTTCGCGATCTCGACCAGATATTCCGCAACCTCATCCTCATCCAAAGGCTTGTTGAGATATCCCGCAGCGCCGTATTTCATGGCGGTTATGGCATAGTCGAACTCACTGTATCCGGTGAGAATCAGTACATATGTCTCCTTATATGGAGATTCATGAAGCCACTTCAGGAAGGAAAGCCCGTCCATCACCGGCATGCGGATATCGAGCAGTATGAGGTCCGGGCTGCATTGTTGCGTTTTATCGATGGCTTCTTTGCCGTTGGCTGCTGTGGCGGTGACTTCATAGCCGTATTGAGCCCATTCAAAGGCTATGGGGAGCTGTTCCCGGATGGTGGTCTCGTCATCAACTATCAGAACCCGATACACGGAAATCCTCCTTCTTCCGGCGGATTGGGACAATGAGTGTGAATAAGGTCCCGCCGTCCTGGCGGGATTCTACGTCCATGTGCCCAAGGCTTCCATAATACAGCCTGAGGCGTGCCTGCACATTGTTCAGCCCCACGCTGTGCATACTGTTGTTTCCGTCTCTCAAGAGCTGCTTAATTTCCGTAAGGCGTTCCGATGACATGCCTTCGCCGCGGTCTGCTACAGCGACATGCATAAAATCTCCTTCGCGGGTTATATAGAGGCCGGCATCCCTGGCGCCGATTCCTCTCCAGACACCGTGGACGCATGCATTTTCCACCAGCGGCTGTATCAGCATTTTCGGGATATAATTGCCGAGCAGTTCTTCATCTGCTTGCACCTCAAAGGAAAACGTGTGGTCATACCTATATTTCTGTATGGCCAGGAATTCGTTGATGAAGGCCAGTTCTTCCTTAAGCGGGATCAGGTCGTCATGCCAGTCCAGCAGGCGGCGGAACATGCGGGACATATATGTGATCATGCGGGCAGTCTCTGCTTCTCCGTTTGCCTTCGCTTTCAGGCGGATGGCTTCCATGGCGTTGAACATGAAATGCGGGTTGACCTGGGATTGCAGGGCATGCAGCTCGGCGGTGGCTTTTTCTCGCTGAAGCTGCGTATGCTGGAGCTCATTCAGATACTCCTTTTGGATGTAGTCCTCCAATCGCTTTGACATCTGATCGATATCATGGGCGAGCATGCCTACTTCATCACTTCCCATGCTGCTTTCGTCCAGTGTGCCGAAATGCCCTTCCGCAATGCCCTTTGTATGATTGCCGATGATCTGCAGGCGGCGTGAGATATTCCGGGCGGCAAGTCCTGCGAATACAAGCCCTATCACCGTCAGAAGCACGGAGAGGATCACATAGGGGAGAAGTACACGATAGTATTCCCGCGTGATCAGGCTCGTGGGGTACCTGCTGACGAGCTTAAGGGAAGAGCAGGTGCCAAGAGACAGTTCCATCGTCTGCAGGTTTTGTCCTGTCCTGGCTGCGATATCGGCATAGTCGGTCGATTTGGAAGAGAGGAGAGTGTGTCCGGCGTCATCTACGAGTGCAAGGTACGTAAACGGCTCCGGATCGTCAAGCTCGGCCTTGAGGACGGACAGGTTCATGGAAAGGCGGAGTATCCTGTGATAGGTTTGATTATAGGGCATCACATTCATCCTGCGCACCACGCTGATATCAGGCGAAGTGAATTCAGCAGAATTTTCAGTGGAAACTCGAATGTAAAGATCCTGCCCGGAGACCTGCCATAGGCTGATAGAATCCTCTGATCCTCCGAAGAAGAAATCAACAGGCTTCTGAATGGAAATGTATTTGCCCGGGAGAACGGTGGGATTATCTGTATAGACCACCATACGGCTGACGGTGGCGTATACAGGACTGACGTTTACTCTTGTCTGGATATTCTCCTGATAGGCGACCAGGAATTGATAGGGAGAAGAATAGGATGCATCCAGAG
>DBXA01000117.1:11823-15059 GCA_002309235.1 Christensenella sp. UBA1224
TGAGATGAAGTCTGTTCAGCCAACGACCCATATCGGTCTCCTTTTTCTTCCAGGCAAACCAGGGACAAGGTACTTTATCCCTTGACTGCGCCGAGCATGACGCCCTTGACAAAATACTTCTGCAGGAACGGGTAGACTACCAGTATCGGGACCGACGCGACTATGGTAACAGCTGCGCGGATGGATACGGGGGTGATGATATTCGCCTGCTGTGAATTGTTGCCGAATATACTGGATGTATCGCGGCCGGTCTGCATGGAGGAGGAGAGGAGCTTCATCATCTCATATTGCAGTGTGGTCATATGGTCCGCGTTTGGCGCGTAGAGGAAGGTATCGAACCAGGAATTCCAGGCGCCTACAGCGCACCAGAGCGCTACTGTGGCAAGCACCGGCTTGCAGCAGGGGAGGACAACGTTCCAGAAGCACCGGAAATGCCCGGCTCCGTCCACAATGGCAGCCTCGGTCAGGCTGTCCGGCAGCGACTGGATAAAGGATTTGATCACGATCACATTGAAGACCGATATCATGCCGGGGAATATATACACCAGGAAATTATTGAGCAGTCCCAGTTTTTTGATCAGGAAGTACGTCGGGATCAGGCCGGCGGAAACGTACATGGTGACCACAAAATAAGCGGTGATGAACTTGCGTCCGACGAGTTCCTGCCGGGAGAGCACATAGGCGATCATCGCGGAGAAAAAGACGCTCAGTACCGTAGCGAGCAGTGTGCGGGCGACAGAGTTGAATGCAGCTGTCACCATAAGCCTGTTGCGGAATACCATCTCATAGCTGTATGCCGAAAAGACCCTGGGCCACAGGCCGATACCACCGCGAAGAGTATCCTGTGCATCGTTAAAGGAGATCGCCACGGTGTTGAGGAACGGGTAGAGCATGATCGCGATCACGAGGAGCATGATCAATGTATTGACAATATCAAAGACGGGGATATGAAAACGCTTTTTGCGTTTGATTGCGTGATTGTTCATCATCTTTCCCCTCCCTTACATCAGGCTGTTCTCGCCGAGCCGGTTGGCGACAGCGTTGGCGCTGAAGACCAGGGCTACCGCGATCACGGTCTTGAACATACCGGCTGCCGTAGCCAGGGAGTAATTCCCGATGCTCATACCGTATTTCAGCACGAAGATATCAATGGTTTGCGATACATCCACCAGCAGGCCGTTGCTGCCGAGAAGGTACTGCACTTCAAACCCGGCGTTCAGTATGGAACCAAGGTTCATGATCAGCAGGACAACGATGGTGGAGCGTATACCGGGGAGCGTCACATGCCACATGCGGCGGAAACGGCCTGCGCCGTCTAATTCCGCAGCCTCATAGAGGGCAGGGTCTATTCCGGAAATAGCCGCGATATAGATGATGGAGTTCCAGCCCATCTCCTTCCAGACATTGGAAAAGGCGACTACCCACCAGAAGTAGGAAGGTTCTCCCAGGAAGAGGACCGGTTTTTTTATGATACCCAGCTTCGAAAAGACGGTATTTACGATCCCGTCGGAAGCGAGCATGCTTTGTACCAGGGCACAGACGATGACCCAGCTCAAAAAGTGGGGCAGGTAGGATACGGTCTGCGTGATGCGCTTGAAGGCGCTGTGGCGTATTTCGTTGAGGAGCAGCGCGAATACGATGGCGAAAACGAATCCGAATACGAGGTTCATCATGGACATGACCACGGTGTTGCGGAATGCGCGCCAGAATTCAAAATCCTCAAACAGGAAACGGAACTGGTCAAAGCCCACGAATTTCGACCCCCAGTACCCTTTTGCCGGGCGGAAGTTCTCAAAGGCCATGATCCAGCCGGTCAGCGGATAATAGGCGAATATGAAGGTAAAGATCATGCAGGGGATGATCATGACATAGAGCGACCTGCTCTTGGCGATGCGTTTTCCAAGATTGCTCTTCTGCATACGGACACCTGCTTTCCGGGTAAATAATCAAACAGGACAGGAGGAGAAAGCTCCCCCTGTCCTGCATCAGCGGGATCAGAATCCCATCTTTACAGCGATCTGGCGGCTGACCTCATCCTTGAGGGCGTCCAGGTCGATCTTGTGGAATTCGGTCAGGAACTCTTCCCAGATCTGGTCGAAGGCGGCGTCGTCTTCGGCAAGTACCAGGCGGGAGTCATACTTGGTGGTCACATCGGTGATCTTGGTGTTGGCGATGGCGGCAGCGCTTCCATCCTCAAGAGCCATGGCCCATACCGGGAAGTAGTCCGGACGGACGATGGGCTCGGAGTGCATCTCAGCCGGATACTCGATGCCGTAGCCCTTCAGGAAGCTCTGATCATACTCGGACTGGGAAGCCAGGTACTCGCCGGCGGAATCATTGCTGCGGACGGGAGCACCGTCAAACTTGTACAGGCCCTGCCAGGCGGGAGAATAGTTCCATACGGTGAAGCCGGTCTCATCGCGGCGGCGTGCGCTGTCAAGCCACTGGGCTCTGCGCTCGGGCGTAAAGGCCTTGGAGCCGGTATCGGTGGCTACCCAATCTTCGCCCTCAACACCCCAGCAGATGTAATCCTGTACATCGCGCTGCAGGAGCCAGTCGTAGAACTTAAGGAGTCGCTCAGGATTCTTGCACTTGGTGGTGATGCCGATGCCGTTGAGGCCGGTGGGCAATGCGCCGTCCGGATTCTTGCCTTCGATGTAGCCATCGCGGACGCCTTCATTTGTGACGGGAACGGCTACGAAGGTACGGTTGAACTTGCCGTCCGCTTTCAGCAGGTCGACAGCCTGGCCGAAGTTCCAGCCCTGGTCATAGAAACCGAGAACGGCGCCGCTGGTCAGCTTGGAAATGTACTGATCATAACTCATGGTCAGCGTTTCGGCGCTGATCACGCCCTTACGGTATTCTTCATTGAGTTTTTTGTAGAGGTTGTAAGCGGTTTCAGTATCCTGATAGAAGGCGGGTTCAAAGGTCTGGTAGTCGACGAACATTGCGCCGTCGTTGGCATCGCCCATCAGGTTCTGCGCCGGGTTCAGGAGCGCCCAGTTGCGCCAGCCGTCGCACAGGATCTCAAAGCCGGATGTCTTGACGCCGTCGATTTCCGGATACTTCTCCAGATAGGCTTCGATGATGTCAAAATATTCATCAAGGGTACGCGGGATGACATAGCCGGCCTCTTCGAGGACTGCCTTCTGGATATAGAAGCCAAGGCCGCATTCAAAGATCGGGCTCGGATCGACTACGGTGTTGCCGCGGAAAACGGAATACATATCCAGCTC
>DBXA01000117.1:15067-21747 GCA_002309235.1 Christensenella sp. UBA1224
GCATCCATGCAGCCGCCGTACATGGCGTTCAGGTTCTCATACTTCGGGATCAGGTCCTCCAGCGGGATGAAGGCGCCGGCGTCGATCAGCCTCATGGAGGCGTCGCCCGCAAAGATGGCATCCGGATATTCCTCACCGGCCATCATCACGCCCAGACGGGTATCCAGGTCACCGACCAGGAATTCGAACTTGATGGTCACACCGGTCAGTTCCGTGATCTTTTTGAGGACGGGGTTGTCAGTTGCTGGCTCCATGCCGGGGTCGCGTACAAAGAGGGTGAAGGTGACAGGGTCATTCGCGTCGTCCAGTGCGACCAAACCTCCGTAGATATTGGTCGGATCTCCTTCGGCTCTCGCCATAGCGGCGATACCGAACAGCATGACCAGGGACAGAAGTACCGATAAGAAACGCTTTGACATAAACAGGGACTCCTTTCCTTTATTTTGGCCGGAGATTGGCTTCGGCCAGATCATGCCTTTATTGTAAAGAAACGGTAAGAAATAATCGACCCTTTGATTATGGATAATATACCAAAAATTATGGATTTTGTATACAGACTGATTTGAAATATGATATATATGTGCAATATGGTGGTGATAACTTTGCTGTTCAGTCTGCTTCCATACGATAGAATAAATCTTCACCTGTCGGCGTTTTAATTGCGACAGGATCGCCGACGACGCGGAATCCGGCTTTTATATAGCAGTTGATCGCACGTGCGTTCCAGGTGCGTACGATAAGGCAGATTTTTTTCTCCGGATACAACAGGTGTGAGAGGCGGAGAGCTTCCCTTGTGACCTCGGTCCCAAATCCGAGGCCGCAGCATACGGGATCAAGCCCGATCCCGAAGAAAACAGATGCTTCCCCCTCGATCAGATTGATAAAACCGATCAGCTTTTTCCCATGACAGAAGGAATAATAGCTGTTGCGGGGATCTGCGAAGCCTCGGTGGTTCCTGATCTGTTCTTCATAGGGTTCAACATTGTAGACGGCATATTCACCGTCGTATTTCCATTCACAGATGGCATGTTTTTCTTCTTGTGTTGTTTTGTGATATGTAAGCATTTGACATCTCCGTGGACAGCAATGGAAAACAGTGTCTTTATCTGTCGGATTTGAAGCTTTCTTCAAATTGCTTCAGGGCTTTTTTGAAACCGGCGTCCTTGTTCCATGTGACGGCATCATAGTATTCCTGAAAAGATGTCAGACGGATGGCGTTCACTTCTTTTTCAGCGGGGGTCAGCCCGCCTTCGGGCAGATCCACCGAGCAGCCGTAAACATACAGTATAAGGCCGCTTCCGTCATCCCAGTCGGCGTAATACCGGTAGATGCTGCGCATGTCTTCCGGGCGGATCGGGAGACCGAGCTCCTCCTGTGCTTCACGGATACCCGCATCAAGGGGTGTTTCGCCGCTGTCCACACCGCCGCCTGTCACATCCCATATGCCGGGATAAAAGCGGGATTTCAGGGAACGCTGCTGCAGGATATATCTCCCGTCGCGGCAGCGGAGGATATCTATGACGTGCAGAAAATAATCACCGGGCCTGCTCGGCGCGTGCTTTTCGCGCACTTCACCGGTAGGTACTCCTTCCCTCGTATGTACATCGCGGTATTCCGGCATGGCTGCCTCCTTGAAAATGTTATATGGAAATGGGCCCGAATGCGGGCCCGTTCGTTCGTGATCGGATCAGAGACCAAGTACCCCGTATACCTCTGCGCGGATCGGGCCAAGGTTCTCGTTTGCCCGGGTAGGATGTACGCGGTTGGTGAGAAGTATACCGTATTCGCCGCTTCTCGTATCCATGCGGATGGAGGTGCCGGTAAAGCCGGTATGCCCGACTACGTTTCCGCCTTCCTGCTCCCGGTAAGCGATCCAGCCCAGGCACCTGTCCTCGCCGAGATCGGATGTTTGATTTGTATAGGAGCGTTTGAGCCAATCATGGTCGAGGAGCGTACTCTCATCCGGAATAACGATATCACGGCAGAACCTGCCCAGATCCTCAGCTGTGGAGAAAACGCCGGCATGGCCGGCAACACCGCCTAACTGCTCGGAACGTTCGTCATGTACGCTGCCGCAGACGGGAAGTGTCTTTCCGGGGCGTATCTCGGTAGCGGCGAACTCAAGATCTTGCGGGGGATTATAGAAGGTATGCGTCATACCGGCTTCATGCCAGAAGGCGGATGCGCAGTCCTCAAGGGGCATGCCCATCTGCGCTGCCAGTATCTCCCCCAGAAAGATAAAAGAAAGATCACTGTAGAGAACCTGCTCTCCGAGAGGATAGACGGGCGGCAGGCACAGCAGGGAATCGACTCTTTCCTCGCGGGTCGAGCCGTGCGTGTTCATGAAAGGGTGGAGTCCGGCGGTGTGAGTCAGCAGGTGGAATACTGTCGCCTTGGCAGTGTCTTCGTCTATCGGTCTTCCGGGGAGCAGCTCGCCCAGAGTGCTTTCAAGCGACATCTTTCCGGAAGAGAGAAGGCGGAGAATCCCCGGCCAGGGCCCCGTCAGCTTGCTGAGGGATGCGATATCAAAGAGCGTGCCTGTATGGACAGGCCGCTTTTCGGGGATCAACTGCGCATAGCCATATGCCTCGCACAGACATGTTCCGGATTTGTCTCCTGTAAGGAGCACGGCACCGGGGATCTTTTTCTCGTCTATGGATCGCTTTACGACATCAAAAGCCGCATTTGAACGTGTCATCAGACTCGTCATCTTCCTGCCCTCCGCTTCATAAGCCTTTTTGCGCCTTTGTAGCCGGCGCGGTATTCACGGCCCCAGCCGTTCCTGTCCTGCCTTTGCCAAACGAGAGAAGCGCGGGTATTGCCCTCTACGAGCACAGGGCCTTGCGGCGTTATCGCCACGTCCCAGCCCACATAATAGGCATCCGGAACGACCTCTGCAGCTTTCAGACACAGCGCCTTTACCTCATCCCAATAGGGGATGATGAAGCCGTCGATGCGCTTGCCGCTCTCCGGGTGGCTGGTGAACCATTCGCCGTTTTTGTTGAAGCCGCCGTTGAGCATGCGGCCGTTCTTAAGGTCTATCATGACGGAAAGACCGCCGGAATCGAAGTTGTCCGCGCTGTAGCCATTGCAGCCCAAGCGGATGGAAGGGGCCATGAGCATGGTCCCCTTGTCTGTGAGTATGGTGGAGAGGCGCATGGTGTTGACAGAGCTCGCATTAAAGCCGGAAAGCTCCTCATGCTGCCGGATATGTTCCTCCACAAGCTTGTCCTCCCGTATGAGACGGGCGAGGAGCGCTTCGCATTCCGCACGGCTTTCAGGCGTTTTTAATACCTCGATAGAGGAGCCGCCCTTTCCGGTGCGCGGCTTTGCGATGGCATCCGGATGTCTTTCAAGAAAGGACTGCAATCCATCCGCCGAAGTCTTTGCCGGGTACAGCCATTCCCTATGCAGGAAGTCCGCAAACAGCGCATCGAATTGCGCCTTGTCCGAAAACTTGGCGATCACCTGCGGGCTGTTGAGCTGCCGGAGCTGTTCGCCCAGTCTTTCAGAGGCATAAGCCCTCCAGCCATAGCGAGAGCCTTTATATTCCTTGCGCAGGAAGTAATCCTTTATTTTTACGCCGCCTGCCAGGTTCGCGGCAATGAAGCTGACACCGTCCAGGAGCACGCCGAAAGCGTTTTCTCCGCTCTTTCTGGAGCTTGATATGAATTTCAAAAGCTGGCTCATCTGACATGCGCTTCGGGATGCTTCTCATGGAAGTATTCCCAGGCCTTCCTGTTGGCCTCTCTGTATGCCTTGCGCCAGTCAGTGCCCAGGGCATATTGCCAGCCGAAGCCCTGGTTGTTGTTTGCTTCCACCATTTCGATGCCGTCCGGCGTGATGGCGATATCCCAGCCGATGAAGCCGGCGTCCGGATCCATGAGGGCCATCTCACAGACGGCTTTTTTCAGATAATCCCAGTTCGGCAGCTGATAACCGATGAATTTGACCCCTGTGATGGGATGCTTGTCGTATACGTTCCTTTCCCGATCGACGGCATCGGTCTCAATCCTGCCGGTATTGAAATCCACCTGAGCGGTCATGCCGCCCTGGCAGAAGTTGTCAATCACGCCGCCGTTGCCGATGCGCATGCAGCTGGAAAGGAGTATCGGCCCTTCCTTTGTAAGCACTGAGGCGATGCGTATGGTGTTCACGCTGTCGGGATACAGGGCATTGAGGGCATCGTGCTGCAGTATGACCTGTTCTACGATGGAATCCTCTTTTACGAGGGTCTGGTATTCGCTGCGGGCGATGTCATCGGAGACATATCGGCTCATATAGACGCCCTCGCCGCCGCCGGAAGCGCGGGGTTTTACGATATACTTTTCATATTTGCGGGCAAATTCCACAAATGCCTCACAGTCAGACTGCTTTGGGACGATCCAAGCTCTCTTTACGTATTTTGAATATCTTTCAAGGCAGCCGGCCTTATCCATCAGACGGGCATTGGCCTCCGGCGTGTTGAGCTTCCACATATGCCAGGATCTGTTCTTATCCAGATATCTGCGCCAGCAGCCCGGGTTTCCGAGCCTCGTGTAGTAATAACAGTATTCTTCCGCATTCATGTGCTTAAAATACCTCGCCATGGCGCAGTTGATAAAAGGTATGATGCGCTTTGAACCCTTGGGCATGGCGGGGCATTTGTCGAACTGGCTGTTGACTCTCTCTATATAGGAAGAGATACCGCGCATGGTATGCACCTCTTTCAGTCGATCGTGTACCTGTATCGGGAGAAATATGTCATGGTAAGTATACGCCGTGCGCGTGTAAATATCAAGCACAGTCTTCCGGCGGTCAGGCGGGGAAGGATTGCCTGTGCTTATCCAAAATATCGATTCAAACGATCCTTTCGTTGAATGCGGGGCTGTTTTGCGATATACTATTATCAGTACCGTATCCCAAAGGATGCGGGTGAAAGGATAAACGAGGTCATTTCATGCGATTCAATTCATACATTTTTATACTGCTGTTCCTGCCGCTGTGCGTAACGGGTTATTTTACGCTGCACCGGTTCCGGAAGCACACCTGGGCTAAAGTGTACCTGCTGGGAATGTCGCTGTGGTTTTATGGCTTCTTTGAATGGCGCTATCTTCTGATCATGGCCTCTTCCATCGGTGTGAATTACGCGATGAACCGCGTGATGGCGCGTTCCCGCAGGGAGGGTATCCGCAGGACGGCCTTTATCGCCGGGATGGCGCTTAACCTGGGCATCCTCGGATATTTCAAATATACGGATTTCTTTATAACAAATATAAATGCTGTTTTCGGCACGCATATCAATCTTTTGCGCCTGGTGCTTCCTTTGGGGATCAGCTTTTATACTTTTCAGCAGATCAGTTACATGATAGACAGCTATCATAGGAAGGTGCCGGATTACGGATTTTTGGACTATGCGCTGTTCGTCGCCTTTTTTCCGCAGCTGGTGGCGGGTCCGATCGTCCTGCACAGCGAGATCGTACCGCAGTTCGCGGATGAGAAGAAATATCAGCCGGACAGTGAAAATATACTGAGAGGCTTGTATATGCTGGGCTTCGGCCTGGCCAAAAAGGTGCTCCTTGCGGATGTTTTGGGCGGTGCCGTCGACTGGGCTTATGCCAATATCGCCGGGCTGAATTCCACAAGCGCATTTATGGCCATGCTGTGCTATACGCTTCAGATCTATCTGGATTTCTCCGGGTATTGCGACATCGCTTCAGGCTGCGCGCTGCTTTTTAATATAGAGCTTCCTGTCAATTTCTTCTCGCCCTTCCGTCAGACGACTATAGCGGGCTTTTGGAAGAACTGGCACATCACGCTGACCCGTTTTTTTACCACATATGTGTATATTCCGCTCGGCGGCAGCCGCAGGGGAACGGCAAGGGCATGCCTTAACACCATGATCGTATTTACGCTTTCAGGCCTATGGCATGGGGCCGGATGGACGTATATTTGCTTCGGTATGGCATACGGGATCATGCTGGTATTTTGCCGCTTGTTTAAAAAGCAGCTTGCGGCGACGCCGGGCTGGATACTCTGGCCTGTCACATTTATCCTTCAGCTTTTCAATATCTCCATGTTCCGCGCGAATACCCTTTCGGATGCCTGGCTGCTGTGGAGCCGCCTGTTCCGTTTCGATTTCGGCGCGATAGCTTCGGGTATGTCACAGGGCATACTGCGGATGGAGATAGATGTGGTATTCAACAAAATACTGCGCACCGTTTCGGCTCTTCCGGAATGGCTGCCGCTGGTGCTTCTCACTGCCTTCTGCCTGTATGCTTCTACCGGCATGAAAAATGTTCATGAGCGTCTCAAGTACTTCAGGCCGGGTTTTAAGACAGGCATGGTCACGGTAGTACTGCTTGTTTGGTCTGTTCTCTCCCTTTCGGGAGTCACAACATTTCTTTACTTCAATTTCTGACACGTGAAAAGATCATGCGGACAAGGCGCACCGTAAGTGTGTAAGGAGGATGGATAATGAAACTCATCGCGGCTACCTGGAGGGAAGCATCGAAATTCATGGAGGAAGGCAGGGAACTGCTGCTTGCGGGCAATTCCCCTGAAGATGCGATAGAGCATGTCATATGCCGTGTGGAGGATGATCCGGAGGAACGGAGCGTCGGTTACAACGGTTTTCTGACAAAGGAAGGAAAAGACGAGCTGGACGCCTCTTTCATGGAAGGCAGAGGCATGCGGATAGG
>DBXA01000117.1:21811-22492 GCA_002309235.1 Christensenella sp. UBA1224
GACACCTCATAACCTGATCGTAGGTGCAGGGGCGAATGCTTTTGCGGCCGAAATGGGGCTTGAACGCAGAAATAACGCTACGGAAGGCGCGCTGTCCGAGATCCGGGCCAGGAGAGAACAGGGCATTCGGAAACCAGGTCATGATACAGTGGGCGTCATAGCATTGGCGGATGGGCATTTTGCCTGCGGCCTTTCGACCTGCGGTTTTATGTACCGTATGCCGGGCCGCGTGTCAGACAGTGCGCTGCCTGCATGCGGATATTTCTGTGATGACTCGGTCGGTGCAGTCGTTTGCACCGGGGCTGGGGAGGATATCATGCGCGGATCCCTCGCTTCCCGGACTTTCTTCTATCTGGAACAGGGCCTGGCAGCGCCGGAGGCTGCTCTGCGCGCTGTGAGGGAAGTGCATAGCCACGTAAAGGGGCTGCATAGGATAGCTGCCCTGGCGGTCGACAGAGAGGGGCGTATAGGCGGTGCTGCCAACCACAGCGAGTTTTGCGTGAGCCATGCAGATGCGCAGCACCGGACGGCTGTGGACGATATCACGTATTGTTTTGCGGGTACGGATAAAGGTATCCCGGAGGCGGATGAACTGTATCTGTAGAATGAGATAGGGAATGAATCCCTCAAGATCGAGTGAAAATGTTCGGGAAAAAGCGGAAAAGCGACTTAGGAGCAGTG
>DBXA01000180.1:0-128 GCA_002309235.1 Christensenella sp. UBA1224
ACGGAAGTGGAAAAGGTCATCGCCTATTGCCGTGAAAACATGATCTGCAATATCCCGGATGACGATCTTGAAAGCGTAGCGGCACTCAAGACCGCCATGAAGGCGCTGGCCGTAAAATACGGCTGCAG
>DBXA01000180.1:135-698 GCA_002309235.1 Christensenella sp. UBA1224
CAGTGCTGGAACGCCCTGCAGGATGAGATCGGCATCATGCCCTGCGCGGCCAACAGCCTGCTCAACGAAGAGGGGATCCCCGTTGTCTGTGAAACGGATATTCACGGCGCAGTCTCGCAGCTGATCGCCGAAGCCGCCAGCATGAACGAACGCAGGGTCATGTTCTCCGATTGGACGGTGCGCCATCCGGATAACAAAAACGGCGAGCTGCTGCAGCACTGCGGGCCATGGCCGATATCCGTTGCCAGAGAAAAACCGACGATCTGCGTACCTGTCGCTTTTCCGGAGAACGGTGCGGTCAGCGCCCAGGCCAAGGGCGGCCTCATGAGCCTTTTGCGTTTTGACGGCGATGAAGGAGATTATTCCATTCTTCTTGGTCACGCCAGGGGGATCGATGGTCCCTGGACGCGCGGCACGTATGTATGGGTAGAGGTCAACAATCTGAAACGGCTGGAAGCGAAGGTCGTGGAAGGCCCATACATCCACCATGTAGCGGCCATTCACGGGGATATCGTTCCTGTTATATACGAAGCCTGCAAGTATATCGGCGTAAAACCGGATCT
>DBXA01000180.1:812-1646 GCA_002309235.1 Christensenella sp. UBA1224
CTCAGACAGGATGTACTGGATATCATCGTATCCGGCGGAGGCGGCCATATCGGCGGGGATATGAGCAGCATGGAGATCGTGCTGACCCTTTACAGCCGCATGCGCATATCTCCCGAAAAGCCTGACGATCCCGACAGGGACCGCTTTGTCCTCTCAAAGGGGCATTGCGTAGAAACACTGTACGCCGTGCTCGCCTGGAAAGGCTTTCTCGATCTTGAAAATGTCAAGAGCCGCTTCTCCCGGTTTGGTTCCGAATACATAGGCCACCCTCACAATACGCTCCCCGGGATCGAAATGAATTCCGGTTCTCTGGGCCACGGCCTTTCCGTGTGTACGGGCATGGCGCTTGCGGGGAAGATGGACAAGAGGGATTATCGTGTTTATACCCTGATGGGCGACGGTGAGCTTGCCGAAGGCTCCGTCTGGGAAGCAGCCATGGCAGCAGGGCATTACAAGCTGGACAATCTGTGTGCCGTCATCGACCGCAATCACCTGCAGATATCCGGAAGCACCGAGGATGTCATGGACCCGGGAGATATCCCGGCCCGCTTTGCATCCTTTAGCTGGCATGTGGCAGAAGTTGCAGACGGAAACGATATCGACCAGCTGAACGCCGCTTTGTATCAAGCGGAACACACGCAGGGCTGTCCTACGGTCATTATTGCCCATACCGTCAAGGGGAAGGGCTCTGCGCTTATGGAGAATAAAGCATCCTGGCACCATCACCTGCCGAACGCAGAGGAATACGATATCATCCGGAGGGATCTCGCTGCCCGAAAGGAGGCGCTCATACATGAACAGCATACCTGACCGCGCCGTGATGTGCGAAGTCCT
>DBXA01000180.1:1725-2135 GCA_002309235.1 Christensenella sp. UBA1224
CCCGAACAGTTTGTGGAAGTGGGGATCGCGGAACAAAACCTTATAGGCATCGCGGCCGGCCTTGCCGCCTGCGGCAAGAAAGCGTTTGCCATATCCCCTGCCTCCTTTCTGACAGCGCGCGGTTACGAGCAATGCAAGGTGGATTGCGCCTATTCCGGCACAAACGTAAAGCTGGTCGGCATATCCGGCGGCATCAGCTACGGCGCTCTGGGAATGACCCACCATTCCGCCCAGGATATAGCCGCCATGAGCGCCATCCCCGGTATGCGCGTATACCTGCCGTCGGATCGTCATCAGACCCGCAGGCTCTTCCGGGAACTCCTTAAGGACAAGCAGACCGCATATATACGCCTTGGCAGGAACCCGGTGGAAGATGTCTATCGTGAAGGAGATGTGCCTTTTGAAATGGA
>DBXA01000180.1:2188-2322 GCA_002309235.1 Christensenella sp. UBA1224
GCGGCATGCCTCCTGAACGAGGCAGGCATCTCCACAGGAGTTATGGATATGTACTGCGTAAAGCCTCTGGACGAGCAGGGCCTTCTGAAAGCGGCAAGAGGGAAAAAGCTGGTCGTTGCCGTAGAAGAGCATTC
>DBXA01000180.1:2362-7700 GCA_002309235.1 Christensenella sp. UBA1224
GTCATCTGCCTTTCCCTGCCGGATGAACCGGTGATAACCGGCACATCCCGGGAGGTATTCGCTTACTACGGTCTGGACGCGCAGGGCATCGCAAGCACAGTCAGAAACGCACTCGCGAAATGAGGTAACTACCATGGCGGACTATATCATAGCCATCGACCAGAGTACCCAGAGCACCAAGGTGCTGCTCTTTGACGGAGCGGGCCGCATCCGCCTGCGGGTCGACAGACCGCACAGGCAGATCATAGACGAAAAAGGCTGGGTAGAGCACGACCCGGAAGAGATCTGGCAGAATCTCATGGCGCTGATCCCGGAGCTTCTGCACAGATCCGGTGTGTCTCCGGAAGAGATCCGGGCAGTCGCTATCAGCAACCAGCGGGAAACCTCGCTTGCCTGGGAGAAGGCAACGGGCAGACCCATCGCCAATGCAGTGGTATGGCAGTGTGCCCGCGGCACGGCTATCTGTGATGCTCTCAGCGCGCATGCCGAAACCATCCGGCGCAAGACCGGCCTTCAGCTCTCCCCGTATTTTTCCGCCGCGAAGCTCGCGTGGATCCTTCAGAATGTTCCCGATGCCGCTGAGCGCGCACAAAAAGGCGATATCCTTTTGGGAACGATGGACAGCTACCTTGTATACCGCCTGACCGAGGGGCAGTCATTCCGAACAGACCTTTCCAATGCTTCCAGGACGCAGCTTCTCAACCTCGATTCCCTTGCGTGGGATGAAGATATCCTCCGTTTGTTCGGGATACCCGCCTGCTGTCTGGCTGAGGTTTCGGCATCCGATGAGATCTACGGATACACGGATCTCGGCGGTGCCCTTCCAAAGAAGATCCCCATCCGCTCGGTCATGGGAGATTCCCATGCCGCGCTGTTTGCCCAGGGATGCCTGGAAAGAGGCATGATCAAGGTGGGTTACGGCACAGGCTCCTCCATCATGATGAACATCGGCGAAACGCCTGTCCTCTCCTCAAAGGGAGTGGTAACGTCCGTTGCCTGGAAGCTGAGGGGCCGTGTCAATTACATACTGGAGGGAAACGTGAACTACTCCGGTGCCATTGTGACCTGGTTAAAGGATCAGGCGGGGCTTCTGCAAAGCAGCGCCGAATCGGAAGAGCTCGCAAGGCGCGCGAACCCGCAGGATAAGACCTGCCTGGTCCCCGCCTTCTCCGGCCTCGGCGCTCCTTACTGGCGCAGCGATGTTTCAGCCGCATTCATCGGCATGAGCCGCACAACAGGCAAGGCGGAACTGGTGAAAGCAGGGCTGGAGGCCATCGCCCTGCAGATCACGGATATCGTGAACATCATGCGTGAGGAGACCGGGATAAACGATATCGAGCTGCGCGTAGACGGCGGTCCTTCCCGGAACAAATGGCTCATGCAGTTCCAGAGCGATATGCTGGATTGCCCGGTACTCGTGCCGGAGACCGAAGAGCTCTCGTGTGTCGGCACAGCTTATGCAGCTGGCATGTCGCTTGGCCTTTACGACGAAGCGATCTTCACAAATAACCGTTATCTGCGGTATAAGCCCGGGATGGAAAAGGCTTTCCGCCTGGAAAAAGCCGCGCTGTGGCAAAACGCGCTCAAAAAAATACTCTAAAGGAGATAAGTCCAATGAAAGCAGCCCTTGTATATACAAGCACCACACCGGAGCTTATCGAGCTGGTCGAAAAGGAGGTCCGAAGCCGGATCGGCGGGGAAGCGGAGATCATCTCCCTGCAGGATCCTTCCATACTCGCCGATGTACGCAAAGCCGGATATGTGACTCCCCAAGCCGCGGCAAAGCTCATGCACATGTATGCCCAGGCTGTCCTGCAGGGAGCGGATGCCATACTGAATATCTGCTCCTCTGTTGGGGAAGCCGCGGATGCTTTCCAAAGCGCCGCTGCGTATACAGGCATTCCGGTCGTGCGGATCGATGAAGAAATGTGCCGCGAAGCCGTCCGAATAGGGCGCCGTATCGGCGTGCTGGCCACATTGCCGACGACGCTCTCCCCAACCAAAGGTACGATCAACAGGGTCGCCCGGGAGATGGGAACCCATGTGGAACTGACAGACGGCCTTGTGGATGCCTTCAATCTGGATCAGGCGCAGTTCCGTTCGCTCCTCATCGGTGCGGCAGGCAGGATATCCGACAGCGTAGATGTGATCGTGCTCGCGCAGGGCTCCATGGCCTACGTGGAAGCGGATATCGAGAAAGCAACAGGCAAGATTGTCCTCTCAAGTCCCCGCTTCGGCGCGCAGGCGCTTGCGGATGCTCTAAAAAGGAAAGGACTCCTGCCATGATCACCGATACTTCCCGTTCCCTCTTTGCCAAGGCTTACGGCATTGCGTTCCGGGATGTTGCCTGGACAGGCGGATTATACCGCGAACGCTTTGAGACCGTTGCATCCGTCACCGTCCCCCACCTCCTCAAGATGTTCGAGGGGAAGGAATTGAGCCACGTCGTTGAAAATTTCCGCATCGCGGCAGGAGACGCGCAGGGAGATTTCGAAGGCACCGTGTTCGGCGACGGAGATTTTTACAAATGGTTTGAAGCGGCAGTATATACGGCCGTGAAAACCGGCAATGCCGAACTTCTCGACAGACTGGACGACTATATTTCCCTGTTTGCCAAGGCGCAGCAGCCGGACGGCTACCTGTCCACCAAGCAGATCATCGGAGAAAAGCAGGGAAAAGGACCCATGCGGCAGGGAAACATCAATGACTTTGAAGTTTACAACATGGGCCATATGTTCACCTCCGCATGTCTTCATTATCGTCTCACGGGAAAAGACACATTTCTCAAGGTCGCGGAAAAAGCGGCAGGATACCTGAAATCGCTCTATGAGGAAGCCGCCCGGACAGGCGAGGTGAAGACCGCCGTGTGCCCTTCCCATTATATGGGACTCGTCGAACTGTACCGTACAACCGGAAACCGGGATTATCTGAATCTCGCACACCTGGCGATCGAGCTCCGAGACAAGGTAAAGAACGGCCTGGATGACAACCAGGACAGGCTCCCTCTCAAGCAGCACCGCAAGATCGTAGGGCATGCCGTGCGCGCCAATTACCTGTATGCAGGGCTAACAGACCTGTACATGGAAGAGGGAGACGCGGATCACAAGGCAGTCCTTGATGCCGTATGGGAGCATCTGACAACACAGAAAATGTATATTACCGGCGGCTGCGGCGCCCTGTACAACGGTGCATCCCCCTACGGCGATTTCTTTTCCCATCAGCTGGTGCATCAGGCATACGGCTATGAATACCAGCTGCCCAATATCACGGCTTATAACGAAACATGCGCATCCCTTGGCGGGGTCTTCTGGGCATGGAGGATGTTCCTTGCCAACCCCCAGGCATCCTATATGGATACGCTCGAACGCATGCTTTTGAATGTGAATCTTGCGGGGATCAGCCTGGACGGAAGGAAGTTTTTCTACGAAAACATGCTGGAACGGGCAAAAAAGCTGCCTTACCGGCTTCTGTGGGGACAGGAGCGTACAGAATACATCACAAGCTTCTGCTGCCCGCCGAACCTCGCCCGAACGCTCGCCCAGACAGCGGAATACGCATACGCCGTGGATAATGAAGGCGTATGGACAGGATTGTACGGCGCAAGCCGGGCCCGTTTCTCCCTGAAAAACGGCGCAGCTTTCACTCTCACGCAGGAAACGGATTACCCATGGGACGGGAAGATCATATTTACCATATCAGAGAGCAACGGCGTCCCCTTCCGCCTGCGCCTGCGCATCCCGGCCTGGGCAGATAAAGCCGAATTATCTGCAGACAACAATACGGCATTTCCCAAAGCCGGGGAGTACTTCGATCTGTCCGTTTCCCGGCCTCAGGACTTCACATGCGCGCTTGACCTCCATATCGCACCGCGCCTGACCAAAGCAAACGCCATGGTAGAGGAAGACCGCGGCAGAGCCTGCGTGGAAGCAGGGCCGCTGGTATACTGCCTGGAAACGCCCGATGTGCAGGAAGCCGCGAGCCTTAAGGATCTGCTCCTGCCGGTCGATCCCCGCTTTACGCCTGAAGATATCGCCGTCGAAGGCCGGACAGTACGTTCATATATCACAAAACTTCTATGCAGACCGACTGCCGATACAGGAAAAGAAAGCCTGTACCGTCCCCTTGAAGCCGGGGCTCCCTATCCCGTACGCGCTCGTTTTATCCCCTATTTTGCCTGGGACAACCGCGGCATGGGAGAAATGGTGATCTGGATCCCACTGGCCTGGAGGGAGGTATGAGCTTGGAAAAAGACCTGAAACCTCTCTGCGCAGAAGAGACCTTTGCCTCCTGCGAAGCGCTCTGGCGCGGAAAAAACGCCAGGGAAACCGTCAGACTCCTGTACGATGAGGCGTATGCCTCCTTTTCATCAAAGGTCATCGTTCTGGATGACGATCCTACCGGGGTACAGACGGTACACGGTGTTTCCGTCGTCACAGACTGGGAAGAGGAAACCTTCCGGGAGCTTCTGTCTTCCCGGGATCGCATGTTCTTTGTGCTCACCAACTCCCGCAGCTTTTCCGCCCTCCGTACGCAGGAAGTACACCGGGAGATCGCCCGGAACATCTCCCATGCCGCCAGGCAGACCGGCAGCTCCTTTCTGATCGTATCCAGAGGTGATTCCACACTGCGGGGGCACTATCCCCTGGAAACGGATGTCCTGCGAAGAGAGCTTGAAAGCACGGGCTGTCCCGCTTTTTCCGGAGAGGTTTTCTGCCCCTTTTTCATGGAAGGCAAACGCTTTACGCTCAATGGCGTGCATTACGTACAGGAAGGTGATCTCTTGGTACCTGCCGCACAGACGGAGTTCGCACGGGACAGCACCTTCGGCTACCGCCATTCGTACCTGCCGGATTACATATCCGAAAAAACAGGCGGCAGGATACATGCGGACGATGTACTCACCGTCACACTCCGGGAATTGCGTTCTCTCGATTTTGAAGCAATAGAGCAAAAGCTCCTGAACGCCCGGGGATACCGGTATATCGCTGCCGACGCCCTGGAGGAAAGCGATGTGCAGGCATTGTCCGTCGTCCTCATGCGGCTTATGGCACGCGGCCGGCAGTATATGATCCGCAGTGCCGCGGCTGTTCCCAAGGTATTCGGCCATGTATCGGACAGACCTCTCCTGACAAGATCGGAAATGCTGACGGAAGGCACAGGAACAGGCGGGCTTGTGCTCATAGGATCCCACGTTCAGAAGACCACAGATCAGCTGAATGCCCTCAGGGACTCGGGACTTCCATTGCATTTTATTGAATTTGATGTAAGCAGCCGCGCGAGAGAAGGAGGTCTTCCGGAAGAGACAAAACGTACGGCAGCGCTGGCGGAAGAAGCTATA
>DBXA01000180.1:7801-8035 GCA_002309235.1 Christensenella sp. UBA1224
ACCGGGGTCGTATCCTCCCTTTCCTTAAGGCCTCGCTTCCTCATCGCCAAAGGCGGGATCACAGCGAGCGATACAGGCACAAAAGCCCTGAAGGTCAAAAGAGCGCTGGTACTCGGCCAGGCGGCTCCCGGGGTACCGGTATGGAAAACAGGAGAAGAAAGCCTGTTCCCCGGCTTATGCTATATCATCTTCCCCGGAAACGTCGGGAATACGGACACTTTGCGCGATATCGCC
>DBXA01000136.1 GCA_002309235.1 Christensenella sp. UBA1224
GTCATCTGGCGGAAGAACTGATCCTGTGCCGCATCCCCCTCGGGGAACTGGCTGCCCTCGTAGCGTTCCGGCGCCACGCGGCCGATACGGAAATGGGTGTACCAGGCCTGATCTCCAGGCTTATAGTCTTTGGAATCCTCTGCCCAGGCATCAAGGAAGCCGTCCGCAGTCATGGACACGGCAGCGCCAGCTTCACCGCGGCGGGGCTGATCCACAAGATAGGCCGCATGCCCGTCGCGCAGGAACATGGTGGCCCAGCCGTCGCGTCCGTCGGGAGTGGTCATCCAGCCCATGCGGGACTGGCCGTAGCCGTGCAGGTAGACGATGGGCGCCCCCGTCTCCTCCGCGGGGATCTGGTAGAATACGTTCGCGTGATCCACATGGGCGGTATTGCCAGCGCGGGTAACATCCAGCCAGTTCTGCGTGGGATCATACTCGCCTTCGACCGGCTCTGTGACGGTACCGCCCGCCGAAAAATACCCCTGCTCCGCGATTATGAGCGGTGCCTTGGCTTCCTCCGCGAAGGCCGCAGCCGAGAAGCTGAGAAGCATCATAACGGAGAGTAAAATTGCAATCGTCTTTTTCATTTGAATCAGCTCCTTATTCGATCTGTGTTTATTCTACCTGACCGGGCCGGAAATGTACAATGCCGATTACGCATACTGCTATAATTGGCATTTATAGTATCAATGCTTGTCAAACAACCAGCCCATGATCTTCTCATCCTTTGCAAATGCCATACCGCCGCCATGCTGATCGGTATAGCCCCGCTGTGTGAAGTACGCCTGATCCTTTACGTCCAGCACAACAAGCTTATCGATTTCAGCATCGGACAAGCCCTGCCGCTCATACAGCTCGCGCAGGCGCACACAGGCACTATTCATGGACTCTGAACCGTAATAGCTGTCTTTCTCCCCCGTTGCCAGATATACCGGCGTCCTTGCATCGGCCAGTATCTCCAGATCTCCGTCCCATTGCGAGGACACCATGAGGAAAGCTGTATACAGCTCCGGCCGCATCCCCATCACGAGAGAGCCGGTCTCTCCGCCGCCGGAGTAGCCCTCCAGATAGACCCGGTCCGGGTCAATGTTATAAGCATCCATCAGGCATTCCGTCAGTGCTATAGTCTGACGCGCCGAGGTCTCGCGCCAGTCGTTAAGCTGCGGGGAGATCACGATCATCTTTTCGTTCCAGCCAATTGCTTCCGGGCCGAAGTCCTCCACCATGTTTGCCCCCACGCCATGAAAGTACAGCCCTTCCCAGCCGGGCAGCGTGATAAACAGCTCGTACGGTTCACTGCCGTCATAGGAATCCGGGATATAGCTGCTGTAATGAATATCCCCAAGGTCAGAGTGATAAATATTGTCATTCACAAAGCCGCGCTGTTTCTGTGTGCCGCAGGTGATGGAAGCACGGTCGGGCTCCGCAGAAGCCGTAGCGCAGCCCGTGAGCATGAGCGCAAGGACGAAGGCAGAAATCATAACGGAAATCTTCATCCTGCTACTCCGATCCTGTCCAGCCAGTTCCTTATATCTTCGTCCGAGGAATGGTTGATGCGGTAGCCGTCAAGCACCTTCGCGCCGCCGGATACGCTGCGGATATAATCCATGCAGATTTCAATGCCGTTATCCTGGCTTGTGCAGAACGGGACAATGGTCTTGCCGCTCAGATCATAGCTTTCGAAGAAAGTCCCGATCGCCATGGGCGCGTTGAACCACCAAATTGGGAAACCAACATAGATCACATCATAAGTCGAGAGATCGTCCGGTCTTGCCGCGAGTCCGGAGCGCATATTCAGTGTCTCCTCGATCCACGCCGTTGCCGCTGTCCCAACAAAGGAGTTGCGGTAGTAGCGCTCTGTCCGTATCTCATACAGGTCCGCCCCGGTGAGGCGCTGGAGCTGCATGGCGGCAGCCTCGGTCACGCCGTCATGGATGTTCATGCTGGCCGAGGTCACAGCGTCCGCGCTGCCCTCCGCTGTAATGACACTGGAGCGTGTAAAATAGACGATACGGAAAACGCTCAAGAAGGTTTTTCGCATAGTAATGGTGAGCATGGTTTTTCAATTATTGAGCCTGGATATGCGCAAGTTTTATCTCGTAGCCTGAATAAATTCTTTTGTTTTTGCTCTTCTGGTTTGTAGTAATTGTTCTTCACTTGAAATAGCATAAACCTTGAGGTATAATAGGTTAATGGTAAGGAAGTGAGGATATGATTTCAACTCGCGGCCGTTATGCCCTGCGTGTTCTTGTCGATCTGGCAGAGAATCAAGGCGACGGATATATTACGCTGAAGGAAGTCGCAGAACGCCATGAAATATCGGAAAAATATCTGGAAATCATTGTAAAAGAGCTTGTCCGCGCCGGAATCCTGGAGGGGCTCCGGGGAAAAGGCGGCGGATATAGGCTCGGTCATCCGGCTGAGCAAATCAAAGTAATGGACGTTCTCTGCACGTTGGAAGGAGATTTGGCTCCGGTGGCTTGTCTTGCAGACGGAAGCAAGCCCTGTCCCCGTGCTGCAGACTGCCGCACATTGCCTCTTTGGAAAGGACTGAACGAAGTCGTCAGCTCCTACCTCAGCAAATTTACGGTGCAGGATCTCATCCACAAGGATCCGGACAGTTTTGACAATATTCCCTGATTATAAAGCCGCGGAAGCGAGTTTTGCTTCCGCGGCTTTATAATAAGACGGAGGGAACGATGATTTTGCCCTGTCCCCCGCAATAACGGGTGGTCAGATCTATGATCCGCTGTGCCGTTTCTCGCAGCAGTTCATCGGGCGTGGCATCATTTCCCTGCACAATATAAAAGATATTCTGTGCTTTCTCGTCCACCTTGGTCTTCTCTACCTGGCGAATCTCCAGACGGCAGAGTATCTCGTTTGCATCATCGCAGTAGCTGTACTCATGCGGTGCAACGGGGATCGGCTCACTCTGGCCGATGGGGACAAAGCGCTCGCTGCCATCGGTAAAGCGCAAGGTGATGTTACCTTCCGCCCAGTCAATATTGTGTGCGCCCAAAGCCAGCTTGCTCTCCAGTGAGATGAGATTATAAATATCCACGGCCTGGTTGATGTAGAACATGCCGCGATTCTTTTTCAAGAGCTTGATAAGATTCTCGCTGGCGGGGATGTTTTTTCGACGCTTGACGCCGGTACGGTCGTGGAGAATGTTGAAGCCCTCCAGAATTGGGTCTTCGTGTACTTCCAGCGTTTCATATGCCAGGTACAGCTCCTCCAGCCGTTTATCCCGATAGGCAGCCCATTCCGGGTTTTCACCATGATTGTCGATACCGTATACCGCAACAAACAGGATCTTCACACCCGCGTCCAACACAGCCTGTTCCACATAGAAGTTCATAGCTTGCTCTCCTTCAATCATCAAAAAGACTGGATCTTTTCTATGTCGTAGGGCGTGGCCTGGTATACGAAATAGTTGAGCCAGTTAGAAAATAACAGGTTTGCGCTGGAGCGCCATAGACAAAGCGGCTTCAGACTGTCGTCATCGTTCGGGTAATAGTTCTTCGGCGGACGGATGGGCAGCCCCTGCGCCTTATCCCGCAGATATTCCTGTTCCAGGGTACGCGTGTCGTATTCCGAATGCCCCATGATGAAGATTTGCCGCCCGCCGTCGGTAGAGACTGCATAAACACCAGCTTCCCGGCTTTCGGCAAGGATCTTCAGCGCCGGAACAGCTTCAATGGCCTGCCTTGTAACAGTGGTGTGCCGTGAGTGCGGCACCAGAAATACATCGTCAAAGCCGCGAAACAGAATAGAACCCTTGTGTACCACGCTATGCTCAAAGACGCCGAACAGTTTTTCCTTCAGCGACTCTTTGTTAATGCCGTAATGATAGTATAATCCTGCCTGAGCACCCCAGCAGATGTGAAATGTACTGTAAACGTGGGCTTTACTCCAAGACATGATTTCGCAAAGCTCATCCCAGTAATCCACTTCTTCAAACGGCATCTGCTCAACCGGCGCGCCGGTGATGACCAGGCCGTCAAAAAACTGCGATTTGATCTCGTCAAAACTCCGATAAAAGCTGATCATGTGTTCGGGCGAGACATGCGTCGGCGTATGACTGCTGACGGTCAACAGCTCCAATTCAACCTGAAGCGGCGTATTCCCAAGCAGGCGCGCAAGCTGCGTTTCCGTGGTGACCTTTGTGGGCATCAGATTCAGTACCAGGATGCGCAGCGGGCGAATATCCTGTGTCCGCGCCCTTTCAAGCGTCATGACAAAAATGTTTTCATCCCTAAGCGTTCTGGCTGCAGGCAGATCATAAGGAATTTTAATTGGCATATAGTCACCTGATTTGTGTCACAGGCCCCGCCGGATCGAATTCGACGGGGCCAAAGATTTACTGGGAGAGGATTATATGTTGATGGATATGCTCAATTTACCGCTGCGGCAAATCCTTTTTCCAGATCGGCAATAATGTCGTCGATGTGCTCGGTTCCGATGGACAGACGGATGGTGTTGCCATGGATATCCTGTTCCTCCAGTTCCTTGGTGCTGAGCTGGGAATGGGTCGTGCTCGCCGGATGGATGACCAGAGACTTTACATCGGCTACATTTGCCAGCAGCGAGAAAATTTCCAGTGCGTCGATGAACGCATACGCTTCCTTCACGCCGCCCTTGATGTCAAAGGTGAA
>DBXA01000098.1 GCA_002309235.1 Christensenella sp. UBA1224
GTAAAGCCAAGTACGCTGTAATCTTCGGCAGTGATCCCTTCCAGTATCCCTTTGCGGATCCGGGCGTCCGTCAGTACGACGGAGGTAAAGAACACATATTCGAAATCCGAATCCAGGTAATTCGAGAGGATAAAGGACATGCTCCTGTCTCCGTTTCTCAATCTCTTATCCGCCAGGGAGAACGGATGGACGCACCAGCACCAGTCCCCGTCCAGATAAGCGCTGTTGTCATAGCTTTCAAACAGCCGCGTACCCACCGCCGTCTTGCCGACGCAGGGAGACCCGCTGATGAGGATCAGCTTCTTTTGCATGGCATTTTCTCCTTTACAGCCCGCTCCTGACCGGCTTCGGTCATTTGTTCCCGATGATCAGCTTTACTGTTCGTTCTATCTGTTCTTCGTTAGTGACGGCGGCCTTGCCGTCTGTCCTTTGTTCCCCGTAATCGGCAAACTGCGCGTGATTTCCGCCTTCGATCACATATTCCGTAAAGCCGTCCGGGAGGAGCTTTTTCGCATCTTCCATTGCTTTCATATTGATCACGCCGTCCTGCGAGCCGTAGATCGAAAGTACCTTCAGGCTGTCGTCTATTTTCTTTGTCGGATATGCGGCAAGCAGCACGATGCCTGCGATCCTGTCAGGATGCTCTGCCGCGTAATCCGCTGCCATCACGCCGCCCAGTGAATGGCCGCCGATGTACCAATTTTCGTAGTTATGTGCCGCCATGACGTTTTTTGCATTGTCTTTTCCGAATATTGCGAGGCGCAGCGGCATACGCACGAGGCAGGTGTCCATACCCTCTGCGGCAAGGCGGTGCAGAAGGGGAGCGTAAGCGATCTCTTCCACTTTACCGCCGGGGTAGAAGATGAGAGCGTCGCTTTCGGACGGGCCGTCAAACAGCCACCCATAAGCAGTCTGTACAACGGTCACGGTATCATCGGACTTCAGCGCGGCAAGGGCGGTCGTACCTGCGCGGCAGTAGTCCCCGTATAGATGAGGAAAACGGCAGCGAAAACCACTGCGATAAAAAGGGGAATGAACCATTTCAGTTTCTTTTTCATCGGGATCGCCTCACAGGATCCGTGTTTTCCCCGGCCTTGTCTGCATCAGCTCGGGAAAACGGATAATGTACTATAATAATAAGCCCAGCGTATTCCGGCTTCAACAGCTTTGGGTTAAAAAGGCAGGGGGATCCTCAGGCAGCGGTTTCGCTTTGCGCCGCAATAACAATCCGCGCTCCGTTTGCATCCGGTGCGCGCCGGGTCACATTTACCAGAAAGGAGCGGACGCAGCACGAAACCTGATCCGATGAAAGCAGGAGCTTTTTTCTGTCCGCGCGTAAAGGGTACGGCTTTGCACAGGCAGGTCTTGCTGAGAAACCGGGAGTGGGCACGCAGCCGGTATCCGATTGGGAGAAGCGTTCCCGGATGTTGTCCTTTTGCCGGATCCGGTGGAGCAGGCTGCGGGGGATGATCATACGAGGATGTTTCTCTTCTGTCATCCGGGAGGCGCAGGCCGGTAAAACTGAGACGGGTCCTGCGTTTGCGGCGATTCTGCGATCGATATACTTTTTTCCGGTAAATATGGTAAAATTACCTGAAAGATCTGAAATGCTTCCAGGAGGGATGCTGCTATGAAGAGCATGTCTGTATCTGCGCGTCTGTCCGCGCTGGCTGTTCTGCTGGCTTTATGCTTTGCTCCGCTGTGCGCCTGGGCGGATGGCGCGGCGTTAGCGGAAGGAGCGGACCTGCGCGTCATGTCCTACAACATCATGCACCCGGATTGGAGCCATGTGCCGGTTAAGGAACGGGACGAGGCGGTTGCCGCCATCCTGACCGATCACCTGCCGGATGTGGCGGCGCTTCAGGAAGCAGGGGCCAAATGGCATAAGGCGCTGATCCCGCTGCTGATGGATAACGGCCTTTATGCCCCTGCCTGTCGGCAGAGCAACGCCGAAGGGTTTATCTACTGCACGACTACATTCCTCTATAATCCGAAGACGCTCCGGCTTATCGATGAGTATATACTGGATCTCGACCGCAGGGATGCCGCGCGCGTTCTATCTGTCGCTGTGTTTGAGAGGATATCCGGCAAAGAGCGTTTTGTCGTTGCCAATACACACCCGGCGCCTCGTGACCAGCCTGAGAATTACGCGCGCAATATGGCGGATCTGCAGGCCTTGGCAGCCGGTGTTGCGGAGAAATATGCAGGCCTTCCCCTCATCTTTATGGGGGATTTCAATACTCCGGAAGATACGGATATGTACACTGCATTCATGCAGACGGCAGGCGTCCGCGATGCCAAGTATGAGGCGGATACGATGATCAACGGCTGCTCAACCTGGTTCGGCTATCGGGAAGCTCCGGATCCTGAGGATACGCGGTACTGTGTCGACCATATCTTCGTGAGCCCGGGTATAGCTGTTAAGCGGTACGAAGCGATACTTAGCCCTGGTGTGGAGGATGCCTCGGACCATTTGCCGATCTGCGCGGATGTAAGTCTGGTGCCCGCATCAGAAAAGCCGGGAGAGTAAGGCGCTCTCCCGGCCCTGTGTTCTTGCGTTACTGGGCGTTTTCCGAGAGTGCCGCGGCCATCGCGTCATATTCCTCTTGGGTGATGACCTCTTTTTCCAGGAGCTTGGTGAGCAGTGCCTCAGCAGAAGGCTTCTCTTTATGGGCTCCGGTGCTGTCCGTCTTTTCGCTATCGGATTTCCGGCTGTGTGTGCTTTCTCCGGAAGAGTTCTTCCGCTCGGCGAAATATGCTTTGATCTTATCGCATGTTTCCTGTGAGATAACGCCTTTGGCAGTCAGCCCGTCAAGATCGAGCTTCTCTGATATCTTGCTGCGGCGGGCTTTGCTGCCCTTTTCGGCGGTTTTTCCGGACGCATCCTCGTTTGAGGATGTGTCTGTTTCCTCCGTTTCCGATGACTGCTCTTGTGTATCGGCAGGTTCGCTGTCTTCGGCTGTTTTCCTGCTTTTCTTGCTGCGGCTGGCTTTGCTGCCTTTTTCGGCGGTTTCTCCGGATGCATTCTCGTTTGAGGATGTGTCTGTTTCCTCGGCTTCTTCCGTTTCCGATGACTGCTCTTGCGTATCGGCAGGCGCACTGTCCTCGGCTGTTTTCCTGCTCTTGCGGCTGCCGTGTTCTCCGCGGTCTGCCCTCTGTTCCTGCCGTGTTTTGCTTTGCGCCGTGCTCTCCTGTGTCCTGTTCCCTTCTGCATATGCTGCGGCCGTTGCCATCAGCATCGCGATCACCAGTATCATCGACAATAGCTTTTTCATGGTCTCTTCCTCCTTTGAGGTTTTTCATTGATGTGATCTCCTTCCGCTGTTCGGGAATGCGCGCTTTCCTTAAGCGGTACGGATCTATGTGCCGCCGCCGGTCCCTTTCCGTGAGACAGGTATTCAGGGGATGGAAAATCTCCCTTTCCGGTGACGGATGTCATTGTAAGGGAGATTGATTGAAACATGATTGAAGGTTGATTGAACCGGGATTGAAACGGATAGATTATATTCATAGACCAAAAAAAGGCCCGGGGCTTTATTCCGGGATAAACGGAGATTTCGGCATATGGATCTCTCTGACAACGCCGTTCAGGCAGGATCCGGCCGGGCTGCTCTGCGTCTTGCCATGGCGTATGAGATGCATGCCGCATGCGGCCTGTCGCTGAAAAAACGGAAAGCCTGTTCGGCTGTCCTCTGCGTGCTGCTGTGTTTGAGGATGATGCGGCCCTGCGTGACGAAATGAAGGGGTCGGATGATCCCGGCCCCTTCTGTTTCATCTTCGGTATCATATTTTTTGGATATGAAATCTTCACCCTCTGCTTTATCACCGGCAGCAATAACTGATCACAGCTGCTTGTTATCTTGCGGCCCGGTAAATGGCGAGCATGTCCTCTTCCCGGAGCAGCATTGCGGAGCCCTTAGCGCCGTTTACGCCGATAGCGCACTTTTTCGCCATCAGGACAAGGTCCTCCTCGGAGGCTTTCACGCCGAGCTCCCTTAGGTTTGTAGGCATATGGATGCTGCGGAAGAAATCCTCCAGGGCTTCTATGCCGCGGAGAGCGGTCTCTTCATCCGTGCTTTCCGGCGTGACGCCCATCACGTTTACGGCAAATCTCACAAAGCGGGGCAGGCAGTTTTTCATCACGTACCTGGCCCAGCTGCCCCACAGTGCGGCAAGCCCCGCGCCGTGCGCCACATCGTACAGGCCGCCTAATTCATGCTCCAGCTTGTGCGTCATCCAGTCGCCGCCGTCATTTCCGCAGCCCGTGAGCCCATTGTGCGAAAGGCTGCCTGCCCACATGACCTCTGCGCGGGCGTCGTAATCAAGGGGATCCCGGGCGAGTATCAGGGCATTTTTCATGACGGTCCGCAGAAGCCCTTCGGCCAGCGCGTCCGTGATCTCCATATTGCCGCCGTTTGTGAAATAACGTTCCATGGTGTGCATTAGTATATCGGTGCAGCCGCTGGCAGTCTGGTAGTCCGGAAGGGTCATCGTCAGCTCAGGATCCATGATGGCGAACCGGGGGCGGGAAAGGTCGCTTGAGTAGCCGCGCTTGACGAGGCCTTCCTCCTTCGTGATGACGGAGGAATCGCTCATCTCGCTGCCTGTGGCGGCGATGGTCAGTATCACGCCCAGGGGCAGGCAGGCCTTCGCCTTGCGCTTGTAATCGTAGAAATCCCATACATCGCCCTCGTTGGTCGCGCCGTAGCCGATCGCCTTGGCGGAATCGATGGCGCTTCCGCCGCCGACGCCGAGCAGGAAATCCACTTTTTCCCTGCGGCAGAGCTCTATGCCCTCATAAACAAGACCCAGGCGGGGATTGGGAACAGCGCCGCCAAGCTCAACATAGGGGATGCCTGCCGCTTCGAGGTATCCTTTCACCCTGCCGAGCAGGCCGGAACGTATTACGCTTCCGCCGCCGTAGTGGATCAGTACCTTTGTGCCGCCGAATTCCCGGACCAGTTCTGCGACTTTTTCTTCTGTTTTTTTGCCGAAAACGACCTTCGTAGGTGTGTAGTAATTGAAACCGAACATAGTGCAGCCTCCTCGTCCTCTGTGCCGTGCAGGAAAAAACTGGTATAATAGTATAAGGATATGATAAGGCCTGCGGGCAGCATTTATCAAGTGTTTTTTTACGGACCTATGTTCCGCCCGGCAAACGGGCGGCGCGGGGGAGGACTTCTATGAAAACAGCGTATTTCAACGGATGTGTTTACACGGGAAAATTGCCGCTCGTCCCGGCATTTTTGGTGGAAGACGGCTTCTTTGTCGAAGCAGGGAGTGATGCAAAGATCCTTTCGGCGCTTTCAACGGAGGATGAAAAGGTGGATCTGCAGGGCAGATTCGTCTGTCCCGGCTTCAACGATTCCCATATGCACCTTTTAGGCTACGGCGGCATGCTGCGCATGGCACGTCTGGCGGAGCATACGGAAAGCCTTGCCGGTATGCTGGATCACCTCCGTGCGTATCTGGCGGAGTATCCGCCGCGGGAGGGGCAGTGGCTTCTCGGACGCGGCTGGAACCAGGATATGTTTACCGATACCGATCGAATGCCCGACAGGCATGACCTGGACAGCGTATCCGCTGATATACCGATACTTGTTACGCGCGCCTGCGGGCACTGCGCCGTGACCAATACGAAAGGCCTTGAAATGGCCGGGATCGGTCCGGGTACCGAAGCGCCGAAGGGCGGTGCGATAGGCATGGAAGGCGGTATGCCGGACGGAAGGCTCTACGACAACGCGCTGGGGCTTGTTCACAGGGTGCTCCCGGCACCGGGCAGGCAGGAGATCCGGGATATGCTGCGCGCTGCCTGCCGTGAGGCGAACCGGTACGGGATTACCAGTGTACAGACCGATGACTATTGCAGCTTTGACGGCGTCTCCTGGCAGGAGATCAACGCGGTGTACCGTGATATGGCGGAAAAGGGCGAATTGACTGTACGCGTATGCGAACAGGCGCAGTTTACGGATACGGAAGGGCTTTTGAAGTTCATCGATGCAGGCAATGTGACCGGTTCCGGCGGCACCATGTTCCGCATAGGTCCGGTCAAGCTCCTGGGGGATGGTTCTCTGGGCAGCCGTACCGCCTGCCTCAGCAGCCCTTACGCGGATGACCCGGGCACGCGCGGCTTTACGCTGTTTTCGGATGCCGAAATGCGCCGATTGGTCTCCTGTGCCCACAGGAACGGTATGCAGCTGGCCATACACGCCATAGGAGACGCCTGCCTTGACCAGGTATTGGATGCCATCGGCGCGGCTCTTGCGGAATGCCCTCGTGCGGACCACCGTCATGGCGTGGTGCACTGTCAGATCACGAGGCCGGAGCAGCTCACGCGCATACGGGATCTGGGGATGCACGTCTATGCGCAGTCCGTGTTCCTGGATTATGACAGCCATATCGTGGAAAAGCGGGCAGGAATGGAATTGGCTTCCTCCAGCTATCATTGGAAGACGCTTATGGATATGGGAGTCAGCGTTTCAAACGGCTCAGATTGCCCGGTAGAGCTGCCGGATGTCATGAAGGGCATCGAATGTGCCGTTACGCGCACCGCCCTTGACGGTACCGGTCCCTACCTTCCGGGGGAAGCGTTTTCCGTAAAGGAGGCGCTCGACAGCTTTACCCTGCGCGGCCCGGAGGCGAGCTTTGAGGAGAAGGTAAAGGGCCGCATCGCACCCGGCTTCCTGGCGGATTTTACGATCCTTGCCGGCAATCCCTTTGAAACGGAGCCTGAAAAGCTCCATGAGATCGGAGCTGCAGCCTGTTATCTTGGCGGGAAACGGGTCTTCGGGGAAATATGACATTGGCAAAGAGTATTCAAAAGACTTTAGGTGAATAGAGCAACCTGGTTTGAGTCAAGGTATAAAGGTGCTTATCTTCATATGAGACAAATGGATTTATCCCTTGTGCTTCAGTATCCCTTGTTCACGCAAATTTTGTTGAGTCAAACCGCTTTTCTTCTTAATGGATCTGCTTTTGGAGGTATGTTGCTCTGTTAGTTCAATGTAATTGAGTTGAGAGCGGCAAGTAATGTCAGAGGTATTATCAGTGACATTAATGGTGACAAATTTGACGATAATGGTGACATTAATAGTGACATTTTCCAGAATCTGTGATAAAATGTCACTGATCAAAAAAACGGAGGATCGGTCAAATGAATCTGGGGATAGAATCTGAGACTCTGGAATTCAAGAAATCTACCGCCGAGATCGAGAAAGCGGTCAACAACATAGCAAGTATGCTGAATAAGCATGGGCATGGAACGGTGCTTTTCGGAGTGTCTCCCGATGGTCTGGTCGTTGGTCAACAGGTCAGTGCGTCTTCTCTGGACGATGTCGCAAAAAAGATCAAAGAAGCGATACGACCCATGATATATCCGGAGGTCAGACAAGAAGAACTGGACGGGAAGACTGTAATAAGGGTTGATTTTTCCGGCAGTGAAAAACCGTATTCATCATATGGCAGATATTATAAAAGAGTATTTGACAGAACGGAAGAGATGTCACCGGATGAATTGAAAAGGATCATGGCAGCAACGGATCGCTCGTCTTACTGGGAGAACAATCTGACACAGTTTGGCCTTGAGAAGCTGGACAGGACAGCTCTGAAGAATTATTACGCAAAAGCAATTTCCTGCGGAAGACTTGAGCCATTAGCTGTTTATGATGAAGAAGAATTACTGACAGGGCTTGGCTTGTTTGAAAATGGAAAACTGACAAACGCCGGTTATTATCTGTTTTCTTCAGATCAGCCGGTTGCTCTTAAGCTTGCGGTATATGTCACAGACGAGAGGATCAGTTTTGCAGATATAAACCGGGTGGAGGATAATATCTTTAATCTGATAGGGAAAGGCTTCTCATACATAAAAGAGCATATCAACTGGAAAGTGCGATCCGGGGATATGACAGCAAGAGTCGAGATTCCGGAGATCCCAATGGAAGCGCTGCGGGAGATCCTCGTTAATTCGTTTGCTCATGCCGATTATCGCGGAATGTCTGAGCATGAAATTGATATTACCCCGACGCAGATCGAGATATATAATCCGGGTGAGTTTCCAGCGGACCTGACACCGCCGATGTTTGTAGAAAACAGGATCAAATCTATGCCAAGAAACAGAGTGATCCTCAATACATTATATAAGAGCAAGGATGTGGAAATGTTTGGCAGTGGCTTTAAAAAAGTATATGCGATCTGCAAACAATCCGGTACACGGACGGATTTCCGCTCCGGTTTCGGAGGTTTCTCATTTATTTTCTTCAGGGGACAGGTTTCTGAAAATGTCACTGATCGCGTCACCGAAAATGTCACCAATCATGTCACTGATCGTATGTACGGAGATACTGCAGGAAATAAAACGGTAAAGAAGATCACTTCTACGGAGGAGATCCTGAAATTGCTGAAAGAAAACCCTCTGTATTCCAGAGAAGAGATGGCATTGGCGATCGGAAAAACCATCCGGACAGTTCAAAGAGCCTTGGACAGTTTGGTCGATGGAGGAAAGATCAGAAGGATAGGAAACAACAGAGCCGGTTATTGGGAAATACTGTATGAAAAACCGCCGCAAAGCGTTGGTCAAGCCGTAGACAGGGCAATAAAATAAACAGAGGGTCGATAGCTGTGCAGTTTTCGGAATGGGTGAAATATATCATGCTGGTCTTCCTGGTGCTGGGCGGCCTGGACCATTGTCTCGGGAACCGCTTCGGCATAGGAGAAGGTTTTCGGGAAGGCTTTATGGCAATGGGGAGCCTTGCCCTCGTCATGATAGGCATCAATACGGTCGCGCCGCTGGTCGGAGAAGGCCTCTCCGGCGTGATCGCGCCTCTCTTTGCCCGCATAGGGGCAGATCCTTCGATGCTCGCCGGTTCCCTGCTGGCAAACGATGAGGGCGGATACGCGCTTGCAATGAACCTGTGCGCGGATACGCGTGTCGGCGCGTACGCAGGCGCCGTGGTCGCCTCTATGATGGGGGCCACCATCTCGTTCACGATCCCATACGCGTTTTCGTCCGTAAAAGATAAGAGGACCAGGCACAATCTTTCCCGCGGCCTTCTGATCGGAATCGCTGTCCTTCCGGCCGGATGCTTTATCGGAGGACTGCTTGCCGGCATTTCTATCGCCGCGGTGCTGTACAACCTCCTGCCGATGCTGCTCCTTGCGGCTATACTGTTTGCCTGTCTCGTGCTGTTTCCGGAAGGCAGCGTGCGGGTAATGAACGCTTTCGGCAAGATCCTGACTGTATTTCTGATCCTTACGCTTATCCTCGCGGTCATCGATCACCAGACCGGGGCAATGCTCTTTGGCGGCAGGCTCACGCCGTTTACGGAAAGCCTGTCCGTTATCGGGAATATCGCGATCGCCCTTGCGGGAGCGTTCCCTCTGCTCAGGCTTTTGCAAAAGATTTTGAAGAAACCGCTTGAAAGGGCGGGTAAGTACTTTGGCGTAAATGATGTCTCCGTCACAGGCCTTGTGACCACTCTCATCAACAGTATCCCGACCTTCGGGATCATGGATGGGATGGATGACCGCGGCCAGGTGCTCAACGCGGCCTTTGCGGTCTCTGCATCCTTTGCGTTGGGAGATCACCTGGGTTTCACGTTGGGAGCTTGCCCGGATATGCTGCTGCC
>DBXA01000009.1 GCA_002309235.1 Christensenella sp. UBA1224
TGTCATCAAGGTCATCGAATAAATCACGAGGTAAAAGTGAGGCTGCCCCTTTAGGGGACAGCCTCGTTTTTTTATCTTTTTTGCGGGCTTCTATACCTGTTTTTTCTCAGCCAGATACCTGAGCGCCTTTTTTTTGATGCGCTGCATCGCATTGTCGATGCTCTTCTCACTTCGTCCGAGTTCTCTGGATATTTGCAGATAACTCCTGCCATCCATATACATCATGAGGACCTGCTTCTCCAGTACGGTAAGATTTCCGATCAGTTTTTCCTGTATGCTGTGCATATCCTCTTCATCGATGATCTGCTGCTCCGGATCGGAAATACCGGAATCGATGGCTTCCAGCCTCTCCCTTGCACTATCCGTAAACAGATTGCTGTTGAGCGATACATACGTATTCATAGGGATATGCTTCTGTCTGCTCGCCATGCGTATCGCCGTCATGATCTGACGTTTGATGCACATTTCCGCGAAAGCACGGAACGAGAAATGCCTGTCGGCTCTATAATCCCTGATAGACTTATAAAGCCCTATCATGCCCTCCTGCACGATATCCTCGTGATCCGCACCCATCAGGAAGTACCCGTGTGCCTCTGAACGGACGAGAAACTTGTATTTATCGAGGAGTATCTCCACAGCGGCAGAATCGCCGTTTTGAGCTTCCGCTGCTGTCTCTTCATCTGTCATCTTACTCCAGCGCTCACTATCCACAGCTTTTACCCATCCTGATCATTGCCAAGCCGCATCTTCTCAAGCTGCCTGCGCGTTTCCTCCGGCAGGTGATCCATTATGGTGCCGCCGCCGGTCCTTGCTGTCACAGGCCGTACCTTGACCTCCTGAGGATGCCTGACTTCCTCTATCATGCGCAGGAGTTCCCGCGCGGATATGCGGATAGCTCCCCTTCCCATGGTTATCGTCTGTTCCAGGCTGTCGCTCGTTGCTACGCGCAGGACGATCCTCCCGTAAGAAGCCCTTTCCGAAAGCTCATCGCACATACGTTCGATGTAATGGTCCGCAGTCTCCCCCTTGCGGGTATAGATAACGGACACCGTAGAGGGTACCTGCTCTATGGAACGGTCTGTGCGTTCGCTCTTCCACGCATCGAACACGATCATGACCTGTTCACCGGTGTAGCCCGAGTAATCCGACAGTGCATGTATCAGGTCTTCTCTGGCCTCTGAAAGGGATTTCTGGCTGAGCAGGCCTTTCCAGGCGTTGAGCACGTTATAACCGTCTACGATGAGGACAGTAGGGATATCGGCAGACATCACATCGCCCCGCGAGCCCTGCGTATTTCATAGAGCAGTATGCCCGCCGCTACGGAAGCGTTCAACGATTCCATGCCGTTTTCCATCGGCAGGGAAACAACTCTGTCGCAGGTGCTGCGCACAAGGGGACCTATGCCGTCACCCTCGGAACCTATAACAAGGCATATGCTTCCGGTAAGATCGGTGCCGTATACATTTTCGCCATCAGACGCTGCAGCTACAAGCCAGATACCGTGCTCCTTCAAGGTATCAAGGGCCTGGCGCAGATTGCCTACTTTTGCTACTGCAATGTGCTCCAAAGCGCCTGCGGATGCCTTCACGGCAGCAGGTACGAGACCGGCGGCCCGCCTTTCGGGCACGATCACACCATGTGCTCCCGCGGCGGCAGCGCTGCGGAGGATCGCACCTAAATTATGGGGATCCGTTACCCCGTCAAGGGCTACAAAGAACGGCTCCTCTCCCCTCTCCTCCGGGATCTTGAGAAGATCGGCAAGCTCTGCGTATTCACCGGCAGAGGCATAGGCGACCATGCCCTGGTGATTGGGATAGACCGCGTCGAGCCTTTTCCTGTCCACTTCCTGTACCACGATGCCCGCCTGGCGAGCACGCGCGATGATCTCTACCGCCGAACCTGTCAGCCCGCGGGCGACGAGCAGCCGCTCGATCGGCCTGCCCGCGTTGATCGCCTCCCGGATGGGATTGCGGCCGGCGAGTATGTTCTCAGCCGGTTCCTGCTTTTCAGGCATATCATATACAGGGGCACGTTCGAAACGCGGCCTTTCGGGCCTCATGGCTTCAGGCCGCTTCTCCATACGAGTATCGGGACGTGCGCTCCTGCCAAAGCGAGGCTCAGGCATACGCACCGGACGGGATGATTTACCGAATTGAGGGGATGATATGCGCACAGGGCGCTGATCCCTGCCGAAGCGGGGCTCAGGCATGCGTTCCGGGCGTGTACTTCTCTCATAACTGCCGAATGATCTTCGAGCGCCTTCGTAGCGAGAGCTTTCCTCTCTTCTACCGAATGATCTCTGTTCACCGAAAGCCCTGCCGGATCCGTTCATACGGCCTCCCCGGCCCGCATAACTGTCCCTTCTGCCATACCTGCCTTTATCACCGCGCGGAAAACGGTTTCCGGAACCTTTGTTGTTATAACCTGCCATTTATCATATCTCCTTTTTATTGATCTCATCCGTCTTCTGAACAGCCAAAAGCATGATCTCCTCTATACGCGCTGTGTCTTTGCGTATCGAGAGCCACCCAAGCAGCGCTTCAAGACCTGTCGCCCTCTGATACTCCGCCGGATCCGCGTTCTTTGGCGGATGCTGCTTCGTATTGCGCGCCCTGCGTACGACATCCTTTTCTTCCTGCGTAAGCTTTTCCTCGATACAGGCCAGAACCTCGCTTTGGGCATGGGCACAGACACGGCGGGAAGCCGCATTCTGGAGCGTCTTCATAGATCCGCCTTCCACCAGTAAATGCCTTCGGATAAAGTAATCGTATATGGTATCACCCAGGAACGCGAGCTCCAGGGAACCCGGCTGGCGTTTGATCTCGTCCATCAGCCCTCCATAAGCCGCAAAAGCCGACCATAAGCATCATCCCACATGGATCTCTCCGTTTCGGAAGGCAGCCATTCCCTGGTTGGGAAGGATCTGGCCGAGACCTGCCTGAGCTCCTTAAGCCCGGAAATATCTCCCAGCGCCATCGCCTGTACCAGCAGGTTTCCTATCGCCGTACCTTCGGAAGGCTCCGTGATCACGCTCTTCCCGATCGCCTGGGCTGTCAGGCGGTTCAGCATAGTGTTCTTGCAGCCGCCGCCGACTACGTGCACGACGTCTATCCTGCGGCCAAGAAGGTGCTCCTCCATCTGCTCAACACCCCAGCGGTATTTCAAAGCCAGTCCTTCATATACGATCCTTGCGATCTCGCCCTTCGTCTCCGGGACCTTCTGCCCTGTCTCCCTGCAGTAGTCCCTAATCTTCTCCGGCATATTTCCCGGCGTCAGGAACCGGTTGTCATCCACATCGATCACTGACACGAAGGAAGGAGCCTTTTCGGCAAGCAGCATGATCTCACCGTAATCCTCGGTATCTCCCTGCCTGTCCCACTCCCTCTTGCATTCCTGTATGATCCACAGACCCATGATGTTCCGGAGCAGCCTCACCGTACCGCAGACACCGCCCTCATTGGTGTAATTCGCCTTAAGGACCAGAGGCGTCCGCATGGGCTCCTTCGTCTCCGTCCCCAGGAGCGACCATGTACCGGAGCTGATATAGGCAAAGCTATCACCGCTTGCCGGTACAGCCGCTACCGCAGACGCCGTATCATGCGAGCCGACCGCTATCAGCGGGATATCCCCAAAGCCGAGTTCCTTTTTCAGCCTGCCGCGCAGCGTCCCCGCGCTCTGTATATCCGTAAGCGGTGCGAAAGGGATGCCCATCCTGTCAAGCAGTTCCCTGTCCCAGTCACGCGTGCCCGGATCTGTCATCTGGCTGGTAGAGGCGATCGTATATTCCGTAGCTGCTTCTCCTGTCAGGAAATACGCAAAAAGATCCGGCATGAACAGCAGCTTGTCCGCGTTTTCAAGGGCAATATCCCGGTCAAAACGCATGGCAAGGAGTTGATAGAGGGTATTGAAGCTGTTGAAGGCAAGGCCCGTATGCGCGAAGATCTCTTCCCTTGGCATGATCTCGCACGCTTTTTCCATCATACCCTCCGTCCGGGAATCCCTGTAATGGACGGGCAGGGACATGAGCCTTCCCTTTTTGTCGATAAGTCCGAAATCCACTCCCCAGGTATCGATACCGCAGGCATCTATCCTGACGCCTTCTTTTTTCGCCTTTTCAAAGGCGTTCAGTATCTCCCGGTACAGACGGGGAAAATCCCACACCAGGGTATTGCCCAGCATTACAGGTTCATTCGGGAAACGGTGCAGCTCCCTTATACTGAGGGTCTCTCCGTCAAATTCACCGAGCATTGCCCTGCCCGATGAAGCACCGAAGTCAAAACCCAGAAGGGTCCTCTTACCCATGCCGATGTCCTCCGTCAGTGAAATAAAATCATCAAATTTATCATAAGGTATTATAGCACATAAACGTTACTATTCAAATATTACAGTTTTTTCTCAGCGGGATACAGACCGTATTCTGTCGTTTTCGACGGATTTTGTATTATTCGTAACTTTCCTGCAACTTCCTAGCAAAAAACATCCACACAAATCCTCGACTTATCCACAGTTTTCTGCTTGTAATTGAGCCGTTATCCGATGTTTTCCACAGTTTTCGCTGTGGATACCCTTGTTCGTAAAAAGTTATCCACAGGTCGATCGAATCGTTTTTTATTTGTTCGCATATATTCATCGTCTTCATCAATTCCCGTAACAACCGTGTAATCTGTCGGATCTATTTGCAAAACAGTTCGATATTTTCCTGCAGGATCGTGATACTGTTTACGGCATGAGGCAGTACTGTGTCATGCTGCGCACCAATTTGCCCGGAAGGCATAACCAAAGCCTGTCTTCTCCTGAAAGCAGCCGGGAAATCGTGAATGCAGGCTGTTGGTATCAGCCCAAGGTATTTTCCCAGCATTCGGGAAAGAGAGAATACAGACTCCTGCCCATACGCCTTTCGAGATCTTCCTTGATGTCGAAGTACGCCTGCCACTTCTCCCGTATGCCCGGTGCAGTTCCATGCCTGAGGACAACGTTCACGAGCCTTTTTTCCATCAGGCATACGCCTTCATTCCACGATATCGCATCGCACAATTGCACAATGCGGTCGTAATCATCAAACACATACCCCGCAAGTGATCTTTTGATGCGGGCATACTCATCATCCGTCACATCGATCGCTCCGAGGTAACCTTCCATCCGTTTATCCGGAAAGGAATGCGTAATGCAGATCCTGGCGCATTCGGGCTGCCCCTTGTCCATCATGAGGTCATGACCCGCTATCACATGGTGCATGCCTCTCACGCCCTCATAGCGCCCTATATCGTGCATGAGACCTGTGATATATGCTCTCTCCTCATCAATGCCTATCGCCCCGGCGATCAGCCCGGCCGCCCGCGCAACTCCCAAAGAATGCGCACGCCACGGGCCGGGATTCAACTCATTTGCCCAATCGAGCAGTTTCAGGGCTTCCTGTCTGTCAAACATCCCGTTCCTCCTTCATGAGCAGCCTGAGCGACGGCTGAGCATTCAGATCCAGCTGCGCAAGCTCACCCTTCATCAGGCGATAGTAGGCAGCACTGCCTATCATAGCCGCGTTATCCGTGCATAATGTCACAGGAGGCATATAGAACTTCAAGCCCATCAGCGAAGCTTCTCTTTCCATTTCCCTGCGCAGCAGCCTGTTGGCGGCAACGCCCCCGGCAAGTGCAATGGTATGCGCTCCGATATCCCTTGCGGCGAGCATGGTCTTTTCCACAAGGCAGTCGACCACGGCTTTCCGGAAGGAAGCAGCGAAATCCTCCGGCACATAGCTCTTTCCCTGCTGCTCAAGAGTATGCGTAAGGTTGACGACTGCTGTTTTGAGCCCGGAGAAGGAGAGATCGTACTTTCCTGCGGTATGCGGCTTTGGGAAGGTATACGCTCTGTCATTTCCCGTTTCGGCCAGTTTGTCGAGCAGCGGTCCTCCCGGATAAGGGATCTTCAGCGCACGCGCTGCCTTATCGAATGCCTCGCCGGCAGCGTCATCCGTCGTCTGGCCTATGAGAGAATAGGAGCCGTAGCCATCCACATAGACGATATGGCTGTGCCCGCCGGATGCGACAAGGCACAAAAACGGCGGTTCCAGATCAGGACTCGCGATATAATTCGCGCTCACATGTCCTTCAATATGGTTTACACCTATAAGAGGCTTATCCAGCATCCAGGCATATGCCTTAGCCCAGCTGACGCCTGTCAAAAGCGCCCCTACGAGCCCCGGGCCGCATGTCACAGCTACGGCGTCTATCCCATCCGCTGTAATGCCCGCATCCTCAAACGCCTTGTCGCACAAAGGATCCAGCGCTTCCACGTGAGAGCGGGAGGCGATCTCCGGCACGACACCGCCGTATAGGGCATGGATATCGATCTGGGTCGCTATCTCATTGCTGAGAAGCTCCCGCCCGTCGCGCACGATCGCAACAGCCGTTTCATCACAGGAGGATTCCACCGCCAGTATGACCGCATGGCCTCTTTGCTTAAGTTCATCCGCCTTAAGGCGCATCCGTTCCGAATAAAGCATACGAATAACCTTTCAAGAAACAGGCGAACGCATTTCAGCGTCCGCCTTTGATCGCGTATGGATACAAGTCACAGCGCCTGGAGATATGCCGTCACGAAGCCTTCGAGATCTCCATCCATGACCGCATTGATATCCCCGACCTCGTAATTGGTCCTGTGGTCTTTGACCATGGTATAGGGCTGGAAGACATATGAGCGTATCTGGCTTCCCCATTCTATCTTCTTGAGTTCGCCCTTGACCTCGCTCATCGTCTCCTGTCTCTCTCGCTCCTTGAGCTCGGCAAGCTTCGCACGCAGCATACGGAAACACATTTCCTTGTTCTGCACCTGACTGCGCTCGTTCTGGCACTGTACTACGATGCCTGTCGGGATATGGGTGATGCGCACCGCGGAATCCGTACGGTTAACATGCTGGCCGCCGGCGCCGGAGGCGCGATAGGTATCGATGCGGATATCCTCATTGCGGATCTCGATTGCACCGTCGTCCTCTATGACAGGGGCCACATCCAATGAGGCAAAGGACGTATGCCTGCGTGCGTTGGAGTCGAAGGGCGATATACGCACAAGCCTGTGCACACCGCGCTCCGCCTTCATAAACCCATAGGCATATTCACCGGAAAACTCCATCGTAACGGACTTGATGCCGGCTTCATCTCCCTCAAGGAGATCCAGTTCCCTGACGGTCAGCCCCATCCTTTCGCCGAAACGGGTATACATGCGGTAGAGCATCTGGGTCCAATCCTGCGCCTCCGTTCCGCCTGCGCCTGCGTGAAGCGTGAGGATCGCATCGCATTCATCATATTGGCCTGAAAGGAGCGTTGTTAGCCTGATCGTCTCAAGCTCCTTGTTCATGGCTTCAAATTCCTTTTTGATCTCGGGAATGGAATCCCTGTCGTCCTCCTCATCGGTAAGCTGGATGAGCACCTCCAGATCCTCCGCCCGCGCGTTGAGCTTTTCGATCTGGTGGATATGGTTTTCCGCGGAGCGGGCCTTCCCGGCCACCTTCTGAGCGCGTTCCATATTATCCCAGAACCCGGGAGAAGCCATATCCTCCTGGTATTCCGCAAGCTGTTCCTTCAGGTGCTCCACATTGAGTGAAACGGCGGCTTCCTTTATCTTTTCTCGTACCTGGGCAAGCTCCTGCCGGAAAGCATCTGTTTCTATCATGTTCGATCCCCCCTGGTCGTTAATGTGCGTATTACAGTCCTCTGCCGCAGCATTCCTTGTATTTCTTACCGCTGCCGCACGGGCAGGGGTCGTTCCTGCCCACCTTGATCCCGCTGCGTACAGGCGCTTTCTGTTCTGCCTGTCCGCCATGGCTGGCGACCATCTTCGTCTCCTCTTCCTTAGGCGGCTCCGGACGGCGCACAAGTGCCGCCATGTACAGGAAGCGCAAGCAGTCCTCGCGTATCAGCTCGACCATCTCATCGAACATGTCGAAGCCTTCCTGCTTGTACTCCACAATAGGATCGTGATTGCCGTAGGCACGCAGGCCGATGCCGTCCCGCAGCTGGTCCANNGGCGTCGATATGGTCCATCCAGTGGGCATCCACGGCCCGCAGGAGGGCGATCCGCTCAAATTCACGCATGTCGATGCCCATATCCGTGAGCATAGCTTCGCGTTCCGCGTAAAACGCCGAGGAGGCCTTGATCAGATCCTCGGTAAAGCTTTCGATCGAAAGGTTCTTATTGGAATCAAACAGAGTGCGTACAGTGCCCTTCTTCAGGCATATGCCCTCCATATGCTCCGCAAGGGCATCGATCTCCCACGTGTCGGGAGCCTTTGCATCCGCACAGGCGCGCTTGACATTATCCCGGATCAGGTCATCCCGCATATCGGCTATGGTCTTGCGCATATCATCGCCCATGAGCACCTGACGGCGCTGGCTATAGATGATCTCGCGCTGCTGGTTCATGACATCGTCATACTGCAGCACGTTTTTGCGGATATCAAAATTGCGTGCCTCCACCTTTTTCTGCGCGTTCTCGATCTGTTTGGAAAGGATGCCGTATTCGATCGCTTCATCCTGTGATGCGCCGAGCCTGCCGACCAGGCCCGCTATCCTGTCCGAACCGAACAGCCGCATGAGATCGTCCTCAAGAGAAATGAAGAACTGGCTGGAGCCCGGGTCCCCCTGGCGGCCGGAACGGCCTCGCAGCTGGTTGTCGATGCGGCGGGATTCATGCCTCTCTGTGCCTATGATATGGAGGCCGCCCAGGCTTACTACCTTCTTATGCTCCTGCTCAATCTCGCCTTTGTACTGGTCGTACATTTCCCGATAGCTTGCACGCACAGTGCGGACTTCGTCTGAGACATCCTCGGAAAAACCGATGGCCTCTTCTATGATCTCATCCGGTATCCCCTGCAGCTTCAGCTTATGGCGAGCCAGGTATTCGGCATTTCCGCCAAGGAGGATATCGGTGCCGCGGCCTGCCATGTTCGTGGCTATGGTGACCGCTCCGACCTTACCTGCCTGGGCGACGATATCCGCTTCCTTCTCGTGGAACTTGGCGTTGAGCACCGTATGCGGCACACCCCGTCTCTCCAGGAGCTTTGATACGTATTCGCTCTTTTCGACAGATACGGTACCTACCAGTACAGGCTGGCCTGTCTCATGCCGCCTTTTCACCTCATCCGCGACGGCATCGAATTTCGCCTTCTGAGTCATGTAGACCGCGTCGTTCATATCCTTGCGGATCATGGGGCGGTTTGTGGGGATCTGGACGACATCCAGGGAATAGATCCCCCGGAACTCGTCCTCCTCGGTCTTCGCCGTACCGGTCATACCGGACAGTTTTTTGTACATACGGAAGTAATTCTGGAAGGTGATCGTGGCCAGCGTCTTGCTCTCACGGAGCACCTTCACCTTTTCCTTTGCTTCTATTGCCTGGTGAAGCCCATCACTGTAGCGGCGTCCTACCATGAGGCGGCCGGTGAATTCATCCACGATGATGACTTCCCCATCCTTTACCACATAGTCGACATCCCGCTTCATCATCACATTTGCCCTCAAGGCACACAGCACGTGGTGATTGAGCTCCGCATTCTCGGGATCGGTCAGATTCTCGACGTTGAAGTACTCTTCCGCCTTGCGCGTGCCTTCTTCCGTCAGATGGACCGTCTTTTTCTTTTCGTCCTTCTCGTAATCCTCACCTTCCTTGAGACGGCAGGCAAAGCGATCTGCCCTGTTATACATCTCGGTAGACTTTTCACCCTGGCCGGATATGATAAGGGGCGTCCTCGCCTCATCGATCAGTATGGAGTCCACCTCATCGACGATCGCGAAGTTGAGTTCTCTCTGTACGAGCCTTTCCTTGCTGCGCGCCATATTATCGCGCAGGTAGTCGAAGCCCAATTCATTATTGGTAGCGTACGTGATATCCGCGTTATAAGCCTTACGCCTGTCCTCCGGCTCCAGATCGTGCACGATCAGGCCGACCTCCATCCCCATAAACCGGTACACCTTGCCCATCCATTCGCTGTGGAAGCGGGCCAGGTAATCGTTGACCGTCACGATGTGGACGCCGTTCCCGGGGATCGCGTTCAGATAGGCGGGAAAGCACGCGGTGAGCGTCTTTCCTTCACCGGTGAGCATCTCCGCGATACGGCCCTGGTGGAGCACGATGCCGCCGACGAGCTGCACTTTGAACGCCTTCTGGCCGATCGCCCGGAAGGCGCCTTCGCGCACCGCCGCAAAGGCCTCATTCAGCATGGAATCCAGTGTTTCACCTTTTTTATATCTTTCCCGGAGCAGCGCGGTCTGCCCTCGTAGTTCCGCGTCAGACATGGCGCTGTATTTCGGCTCGAGTGCTATAATCGCATCCGCCTGCGCCATCAGCTTTTTCACTTCCGCGTCGCTGTTGCCTGCAAGCAGTTTTTTCAGGAATTCAAACATATGGGCCTCCAAAGAACACAATAACGGCATATGAGCCTGATTAAACAATTTATATTACCATCTGTTTTCCTATTTGACAAGCATACACAGGTAAAAGTTCCGCCGCCATCTGTTCCAGCCAGACATTATCCTGCAGCATATCGACAAAACCTTGCGGTTATTGTACAATGTCAGGCAACAGATGAAAACGGTCACGAAAAATCAAGGCATACAAAAAACAATACCTTGCGGTTCCAAAGGTTCCTGAATGTAAAAGGAAGGTTGACGCGAATGAAAGTGGTGCTGAAGGAAAACCCTTCTGAGGTACGAGAAGTATACGCGTTGTCCGGCCGTGCAAAACTTTTCGAAAGCAGGATCTGTTACCTGCTTGATGACGGTTTCTTTTATTGGCATGACGCACGTGATTGCGAACTGATCGACAACACCCTTCCAGATCACTGGGTATATTACCGGAACGAAAAAAGAACGATCGAAGTGGAAGACCCTATTGAAACGAATATCGCGTTTTCCTTTGACTGGTATCTCGGGCCTGAAATCTTAGTCAATCCCGCAGAGAACATTGTCCATCTGTCAAATCTCTCCGGAGACGCTCAGAAAGTGTTCCGGAAATACACAGATGACAAAGCCCGGGAGCTGTCGAGAACGGTAAATATTAAAGATATCATCAACGAGTGGGATCCGATAGGGCTCCTCCCATATTGTCCCGAAGATGAATATCAGCTCGAGATATCGGATATCACGTACTTCCTGAAACAAACGAAGGATGAAAACGAACTCGGAGAGTATATCTGTTCCGTATTCACCAAAGCATTCGGAAACGATACCTTTCAGCGGCCGGTATCGGAATGCCGTCTGATCGCCAAAATGATCCTTAAAACAATTAAATAGTCAGAAGATAAAAAACATGTATCCTGTATCACATTCAAAACCAAGGGAAGAGGCGGACAATTTGGTTCTTTATTTCTGAAATTACATTCTTCCAACCGGTCTTTGCTATGTCCATTCCTGTTCGTGCTGATTTTGGATTTTGCGCAATTTATTGTACTGTATCAATTCAGCCGGCCTGCCGGGATAATTCAGATCAAGCATACTGACAAGGCAAATCTTTTCTCGGGAAGGAACTCACCGCATGAATGATGGTAAAAAAGGGATCGTAAGGATTAAGAAAGCCTTTCTGTATATGGGCTTGCTGCCTATAGGTCTGGTCTTATGCCTGCTCTTAGGAGCATATGTCAGCGGACAGCTGGCCGAGTGGATGTATTATCTTGACTCTTTTTTTATTCTTTTAGGAACGGTATTCATCCTTATCTGGGTCAACTGGCGGATAATCTATGATGAAGAAAAGTTTGTACTGCGGAATATCTTCCGGATATCTGCCTTATAAAGATACGATGAGATAACAGATATAGCGGTAGATGATGAAGGCGATATTCAAGTTTTCTTTGGAAAAAAGCGTATCATCCTTCCGTTTTTTTTGGGCAGACAATGAGATTTTCGCGTTTTATTCTTATGTGCGGGTAAACTGGAACAAGCAGGTAAAGGTAATCCATACTCATCATGATCTCATCAGGCACAGCATATTTAACGGCAACATTATCAGGGGATCCGGTTTTGTTTTCGCGTATATTCTTGTTGCCTTATTAACGGATCTGGGTTTATTGTTTTGTATCCTGAATAATAACCGGTATACCACGCAGGACAGCAGGTCAATTTTGCTGATAACGATAGTCATGTATGTATTATCGCGAATTTATATACTCTTCTCGATCCGTATCGGAAGGCATCCCGAAAAATACAGCAGGAAGATCGTTACCCTGTTTTTCAAGGAAAAATATGTCAGGATATATAATAAGCAAAGATGATTCAAAACCAAAGCAAATGAAAAACATAAAAGGTTATAAGTAAATAAGCCGATAATCGAGGCTAAAGTTACTGATGGGATCAAGTCCATGATCATTTATGCGATACGATTTACAGATTATCTAACGATATGGTTCGTTCTATCACTGCCAAACGTTGGATCGTTGATGTATTTTTAGAACGAGAACAGTATTTGCTTATCGGGAGGCACCGGAATGGAATCAAAGGAACGGGTATTATCCGCGATCAACCACGTGCGTCCGGACCGCGTGCCGATCAATTTCAGGTCCGTGGATGTTGTCAAAGAACGCATGATGAAGCATTACGGCCTGGGATACGAAGAACTGCTGGATCATCTCTGCGTGGATTTCCGCGAGATCGTCCCGCCCTATACCGGCCCCGGATACATAAGGGACGCCTGGAACCAGTATGTCGATGAATGGGGTGTGAAGCGCAGGGAACTGATAACGGACAGGAGCCGCGATGTGCGGATTACCGAGAGTCCCCTCGCGATGGCGGAGCAGGTCGGGGACATCATCAGCCACAAATGGCCTTCACCGGATGATTACGATTTTTCCGTCGTCCCGGCGCTGTGCAGGCGGTATGAAAAGTATGCCATCTGCGGTCCCGGCATATTCGCGGAAGGCTTTCATGGCGCGTTCCATCAATTGACCTACCTGTTCGGAATGGACGAGGCGATGGTCCGCCTGATCACGGATGAAGAGATCGTTGAGTCAGCCATCCGGAAGATCATGGATTATTGGCTGAGGTTTTACGACCGCCTCTTTTCCGCCGGGAAAGGCGCGATCGACCTGATGTTCTGGAAGGATGATATGGGAACGCAGAACAGCCTTCTGATCAGCCCGGAACTGTACAGGAAATACTTCAAAAAGACGCTTGTGGAACTGAATGAGCTGTGTGACAGCTATGGTGTTATGATGATCTGCCACAGCTGCGGTTCCGTATTACCCCTGATCCCCGATTTCATCGATGCGGGCGTCAGGATCTTGGACCCGATCCAGACCTCCGCCAGGGATATGGACATCCGGGTATTGAAAGAACGCTTCGGCGACAAACTGACATTCCACGGCGCCATCGATACGCAGCAGGACCTGCCCCGGAAGACACCGGAGCAGATCCGGGAACTTGTAAAGGAGACGATCCGCACCCTCGGAAAAAACGGAGGATATCTCTTCAGCCCGTCCCACCGCATCCAGCAGGATACGCCTACGGAAAACATCATCGCGATGTACGATACCGCCCGCACCTTCAGTGATTACTGATGCATTGCAGAATCTGCAGAAAGCCCCTCCTCCGATATCCGGAAGAAGGGCTTTCGCGTCTGACGGTCTTATGATTTTTCCTTCCTCAGCACCATCGCGCTGCGGCAGGGGATGTACACCTCGAATCCGAGGCCTCTTTTCGCGTCCTCCTTCGTACGGTAGACATAGCCGGCGCTGATGCGTTCCTGCCCGCCGAACTCCTTCTTATCAGTATCGAACACTTCCCTGTAATCGCCTTCGCCTCCCGGCCCGACCGGTACAAAGAAGCTCTTCGCAGACTTTGTGGGGTGAAAGTTGAACAGGAAGACCGTATCTCCCTTCGCGTAGGCGATGAGCTTGCGTTCCTGGTCGATCCAGAGGTTGCGCGCGGCGCGGTCCGCGAGCACCCGGTATTTGCGCAGCACGGAGAGCATGGCTTTGTCAAAAGAGAGCATCTGTCCGTAGCGCAGGTACCCGTTATCCGCCAGCGACCACTGCCTGCGGGCGTACTTGTAGCTCCAGCCGTTGCCCTCGCGCGGGAAATCGATCCATTCCGGGTGACCGAATTCATTTCCCATGAAGTTCAGCCAGCCCTCGCCGGCGAGCGACGCCGTGATGAGCCTTATCATGTTATAGAGGGCGACAGCCCTTTCAACGGCAAGCGAGCCGCTCTCCTTATCCATGCCGGTGTACAT
>DBXA01000040.1 GCA_002309235.1 Christensenella sp. UBA1224
CTCACCGAAGCTCTGAAGCCTTATGCACTTATCCGTGTACAAGTAACCTGTCCCCCCGATGAGCTGCAAAAAAGGGAAATTGCACGCGGAGACCGTCATCCGGGCAGCGCTCAGGCATCCTATACCTGGCTGTATCCGAAAGACGGTTACGACCTGACCGTAGACACATACGCCATGACGACTGCGCAGTGTGCCGATATCATTTTTGCAGAACTGGAAAAACGTACCGCAAAACGGTATTGACGCCGCTGCACACGCCCGAAAGTATAGCAGCGAAGGCCGTTTACCTTTTCAGCGAAATGAATATCCGTCGGCTCCAACAGATGCTTTATCAGAGGATCCTTAACCTTCAAGCGCTTCACGTATCAGGATATCGGTAAAGAACTCTGCACCTTCTCTGTTCAAATGATCAACGTTCATAAAAAGGGAATACGCCGATTGGAAGCGAGCATCCATCGAATAGTCAAGGTACCTGATGCCGGTCCTCTCTTGTACCTCATCTATCACTGCATAGAAATCCGTGAAAAAGCCCGGGTCGCTCTCTCTGATCGCATCAGGGTATTCAGGCAGATACGGCGTCGTAACGAGTATCGGCTCGATCCCTTTTTCTCTGCACAGACTGATCATCTCATAAAGAGAAGATATGTCTCCCCCGTTATAAAGGCGCTTCTCATCCGCTCCGAGATTGTTCTTTACATGGTCAACGTATCGCTTTTCTCCGTCTTTTGCCGCATCCTCCGGGCTTACAGTCCGTGACCAATTGTCCGTATGGGCAGCATGCGGGAACAGCGCATCAAAAAGCCTTTCATCTGCCGTAAAGGCAAGAGCAGGAAGCCAGCATTCACGGATCTTTTCCTTTATGCTGTAGCCGATGATGTATTCCCCGGGAAGGAAATCATAGTATCTCCTGTTTTTTGAGGCAAAATCCGGCCTTTCCTCTTCTTCCGGCCCAAAGAAGGAGAAATATGATACGGGGATGAACACGACGGCATTCTCACTAAGATGTGAAAGATAGTATCGCAATAAGCGGCTGTCATAGCACAGGCGCTGCGAGCCAAGCGCAAAGTTAAAGCACACTTTATCCGTACCGACATAGTTGAACCCATTAAGTCCATGGCTTGAGCCGAGATTGCATATCTCTATACCGTAGGGGACCGAGGAAAACTTAACAGTATTGTTATTTGGTTTAGTATGCCGAATGTAATACAACTGGTTCACAATGAGCGTGAGCCCTGAAAGTACTGCCGCATAGATCAGTATAGTCTTTAAAAATCTCTTCATAGCCTTTCAAAACTGGAAATATACAAATTCCGCTGCAAGTTCTTTCTGTGAGAAGAAAATGATGACAAGCCCGAGAACGATATAAAACAGCCAACGGGCAGGCGCTCTCCACTTTTCAACAGCCGCGATCCCATCACCATCGCACCGTGAACCCATATGATCCACAGCCGCAAGCGGCAGAAAGCATGCCGCCGCAAGGAACGCAAGATGTCCCTTCGTTATGCCGATCGCCGATAACCCTTTTGACAGGTAGTGCACAGGATCGGTGACACCGGTAAACAGATGGCCGAAGACATAAGCCGCGTCAGATACCGTCTGCGCCCGGAACAGCACCCATGCGGCTGTAGTAAAGCAGAATACCAGAACGACCCGCAGCGCCCAGACGATATTCCGCCTTTGGGGCGTATGTATCCTCAATGCGGCTTCGGCTGCCTGGGCGATCCCGTGCACGCCGCCCCACAGTACGAATGTCCAGCTTGCCCCATGCCACAATCCGCTGACGAGAAAGGTAACGATCAGATTGCAATAATGCCGGAAGGGTTTTACGCGATTGCCTCCGAGAGGGATATAAACGTAATCCCTGAACCAGGTTGAGAGCGAGATATGCCATCTGCTCCAGAATTCTCTGATGCTCGCCGAAAAATACGGGGCTCTGAAGTTCTGCACAAGATCGATGTCCAGTATTCCCGCGGCACCTCTGGCAATATCCGAATAACCGGAGAAATCACAATAGATCTGTATCGCAAACAGAAAAACCGCAATGGCGAGGGCAAAACCGCGGTAATCCGGAAGATGCCCGAAGACCCGGTCCACATAGGCAGAGATATTGTCGGCGATAACGATCTTCTTATAATACCCCCACAGCATCAGTTTCACGCCATACAATACTTTGCCGCTGTCAAAGACATGGCCCTTTTTGATCTGGGGCAGGAGATTTCCGGTCCTTTCGATCGGTCCTGCCACCAATTGCGGAAAGAAGGATATAAAAGCAGCATATATGCCGAAATTCCGTTCTGCCCTGACCTCCCCTTTGTATACATCTATCACATAGCTCAGCGTTTGAAACGTATAAAAAGATATCCCTACCGGGAGCAGCAGCTTGAGTGTGACCGGATGAAGCCGCATACCGAAAAAGCCTGCAGCCTTCGAAAAGGATTCACTGAAAAAATCAAAGTATTTAAATGTAAAAAGGATACCAAGACAGGAGATCAGAGCAGCAGCCAGTATCGTCTTCTTCTTTTTCGCATTCTCTGTCCTTTCCAGGAGCAGTGCTGAAGTATAGGAAACAGCCGTCGTAAAAAGGATCAGTACAACGTACCTTACATTCCAGCTCATGTAGAAGTAATAGCTGGCAGCAAGGAGCAGCGGCCATCTGCACCTGTCAGGCAAGGCCCAGTATACAATAAAGACGATCGGCAAAAAGATCGCGAATTGCAAAGAATTGAACAGCATGAAAACCTCTTTGGGCGATCTGCCGCCTCTAAGAGGCAATCATATGCACCCTTTATTTCATACAGCAAAACGCCTATAAAAACCTTCAGAAACTATAACAGATACCACTGAAAAAAGCAATACGCACGCTTATGGCATAGACTTAACCCGCAAAACACCCTGTCTTTTCCATCCGGCTTACTTTTCGGGTATGCCGATGCTCCTATTGTGCCTTTGTTTCCTGAGTTCTTCCTCTACGAATCTTCGGTACTCCTGCGGCGTACGCGAAGTATAGTTTTTGAAGACAGTCGAGAAATACGCCGAGGAATTAAAGCCGGTGCTGATCGCTACTTCCGTGACAGGATAACCCTGCGCAATAAGGCGTTTAGCTGATGCGATGCGTCTCCAGTTGATGTAATACAGCGGAGAAACGCCAACCTCGCGCGTAAATACGCTTTTGAAGTAGGAGGGGCTGGTCCCGGTCAGTTCGGCAAGCTCCGCAACATCCGAAAATGCGGAAGAAGAATCGTTGATACAGCGGAGAGCCTGGCGGACGACTTTGCTGTATGCGCGCAGTTTCTGCTTCTTCGCATCGATCGGAAGAGAGCAAAGGAAACACATAAGGCGCGCTTTTCCACGCATTCGGACTGTCTCGTCTTCCTTCAGGAGATCCTCTAAAGAACCACACATGAGTTTAATCAGGTTCTCATCACAGGTATAGCATATGTCACACATCCCACCGATCTTCTCCGCGCAAAGGGCCGATCGTTCCATCGACATATCCAAAAGAGCCGACGATCCCACGCGTATCGACGATAGGTCAATATACAGGATCAGATACATCGCCCTGTACTGGAGTCTATGTAGCGTCGAAAATGGCAGCCCTTCCTGCAGGATCAGCATATCTCCTCCGTGCAGCGTGAGTTCTTCCCCTTCGATTATGACAGGCTGTATCCCGCGTACAAGCAGCCTTATTTCAAGGCATCTTCTATCCCCTTCATACTGCGTTTCCGGCAATGCGGCGGTATAATCCTCCTCAACAAATGAGAGGATGCCCCGCATATCCCCGCAGTCCGCCTCCCTGCGTTCACAGCCAGATACGTATATCCCGGTCCGGATCATCTCATCCGCTCCAAAATTATAAATTTGTCCTGAGTACATTTCTGAATGCAAACATATCTCAGCACAGATTATAATCAATACACAATCAACAAATCAATATCTCATACACTGTCATTATATCATTTTACTCCTGCTTTACCATCAATGACGTTTGGAAAGATGCCGTTGCGAAAGGATGGATATGATGGCCTTCAGAAAAAGCGGAAGCCTTACAACAAAGCATCGCGGCTTCACCCGTGAGGATTGGGAGTTATATTCTCTGTTCATCCCTGCTGCCGTGCTCATAATCATATTCAGCTATGTGCCCATGTGGGGGATCATCATCGCGTTCCAGGATTATATCGCCGGGAATAGCTTTTTCCAGCTGTCTTCCGCAAAATGGGTAGGTTTCAAGCACTTCCGGAATTTCGTAAATAGCATGTATTTCTCGCGCACGCTGATCAATACGATCCGCCTGAGCGTGATGCACCTACTGTTCGGCTTTACGACGCCTATCTTCTTCGCACTGCTCCTCAACGAGGTCCGGACTCTCCGGTATAAGAAATTCGTCCAGACCGCAAGCTACCTGCCTTATTTCATCTCCACCGTCGTAGCCGCCGGAATGGTGCTCTCGTTCCTTGAAGTAAACGGCCTGATCAACAACCTCCTCGGCCTGCTCGGGCTACAGCCCAGGGAATACATCGCCTCGCCGTCCGCCTACCCCTGGATCTATACCGCCACAAACGTCTGGAAAGGTTTCGGCTTCAATTCCATTCTCTACTTTTCAACTATTTCCGGGATCGACCCGAACCTGTATGAATCCGCCCGCATAGACGGCGCCAACAGGTGGCAGCAGATACTCCATATCACCGTTCCCAGCATACTGTATATCATAGCCGTACAGCTGGTCATGCAGATGGGGCATATCCTGAACACCAATACGGACCTGGCGCTCCTCCTCTACCGGTCGGCGACGTATTCCACATCCGATGTTATCGGCACATATGTCTACCGCGTCGGTATTCATGGAGGAAAGTACAGTTATACGGCTGCCGTAGGCCTGTTCCAGTCCGTGATCGCCTTTACGCTGACTTTCATCACCAATAAGATCAGCAACAAACTGACCGGCTACGGTCTCTGGTAAGGGAGGCGACAGTAATGACCAAAGACTCACCTGCTGTCACAAACAAGAAGAACCGCATCCGGGAAGGCAGCCGCGCGGCTGACGCTGTCATCTACCTTATCGCGGCCCTTGCCGCCTTCCTGTGCCTGTATCCCCTGTATTACGTATTCGTCCTCTCCCTGTCGGAACCCATGGTCGCGGCGACCATGCGGGTATACTGGTGGCCGAAGGGCTTTTATACGGGCGGATACTCCCGCATCCTGACAGACAGCCGCCTGTGGATCTCCTACCGGAATACGATTTTCTACGCGATCGTCCAAGCACTCGGCATGCTCTTCACCTGCTGTACCTTCGCGTATCCCCTTTCCGTAAAAGGGCTGAAGGGCCGTAAGTTCGTTAATATCTTCCTACTCACGCCTATGTATATATCCGGTGGCACGATCCCCAGATTCCTCCTGATCCTGCAGACCGGACTGTACAACACGATGTGGGCGCTGATACTGCCGGGCATCTATTCCGTATGGTATATCATACTCGTCCGCTCCTATTTCGGGACGATACCGGAATCCCTGCGCGAGGCGGCCCGCATAGACGGCGCCAGCCATTACCAGACACTCTGGAATGTCTATATCCCCACGTCAAAGCCGATACTGGCGGTCATCGCCCTGTATACGATCGTCGGCGTATGGAACAGCTGGTTCCGCCCCGCCCTGTACCTTACCAGCCAGAACCTGCAGCCCCTGCAATTGTACCTGCGCAGGATATTGGTTGAAAACTCCATCAACCTTTCGGAGGAAATGGCCAGCGATGAGCTCGTCGCGGCGGCTATGGCGCAACGCGTATCCAACAACCAGCTAAAGTATACCGTTATCATCGTTTCTTCCCTGCCGATGCTCATCGCATACCCGTTTTTCCAGCAATACTTCGTCAAGGGCGTCATGCTCGGCTCCCTGAAGGAATAACCTATTACGGGGGTTTTCCCCGTTAGGAATAAAAAGAGGAGGTATCCCTATGAGGAAATTAGTCTCTCTGCTCGTCGCGCTGGCGATGCTGCTCTCGATCCTTCCGATCGCCGTGGCCGGCGCAGACGAAACAAAAGAACTGGTCACCCTGGAATCTCTCTCCACTTACCCGACCACGTGCACGCCCGAAGAGGCGCGCTCCATGGCGATGTGGGCCGATTTTGACGCCATGTTCGCCAAATACGGCGTAAAGATCGAATTCACATACGTCGATTCCGATCAGTACAGCACGGTGCTCCTGGCACGTATCGCTTCGGACCAGATGCCGAACATCTTCGTCGCCAGCAGCCTGAACAGCGCGAACTGCATCAACCTGGTGCAGCAGGGCAAGATCCTCGCCGTTGACGACGCCCTGCAGTACTCCGACGGCACCGCAGTATACGCCCTGAGCGAAGAGGGATATATGTATCCCTGCCGCCTGAAGGATACCTTTGAGGACGGCAAGCTCTGGTATCTCGGCCAGGATTCCATGCTCCCCAGCGTGTACCGCACAGACGACAACTTCCGTTGGAACTGCGTCACCTCGAACCTCTATTCCATGAAGGTCCGGCAGGACTGGCTGGATGCCCTCAACATGGAGATGCCCACCACGCTCGAAGGCTTCTTCGATATGCTCGTCGCGTTCCGTGAGAACGATATGAACGGCAATGGCGTCGCAGATGAGCGCATGGTCATCCCCACCGGAAGCTGCAAAACAACCTGGGGCGGCTGCTTCGACAACGGCGTCACCGGTTGGTTCGGCCTGGCAAACTACGTCTTCCAGCTCAACCGCGTGACCAAGAAAGCAGAAGTACCCTTCCTGCAGGAGGGCTTCGTACCCTATATGCAGTTCCTGCGCGACTGCGTCAACGCGGGCGTACTGTACATCTCCGACAGCGTAGGCAAAAACGATACAAGCCTGACGAGTCTCCTGGCCGAAAACGTCGCTTCCGCCTTCTTCCAGAGGGCCGATATCGATTGGGCAGGCACGCCTGAAGACGCGACCTATGCGCTGCTCGGCAAGATCCAGGCCGTGGAAGGCATCGAACCCGTTATGGATGGTTCCGTCGGCCAGAAAGCCTGGGACCTGCGCGGCTTCTCTTATGATACCGATCCTAAAGCAGCTGCAGGCTACCTGGATGTGGTCTGCTCCATTGACTGGTCTGTCTTCTGGAACCTCGGCGTCGAGGGCAAGAGCTTTGAAGTGCTGGAGACCGGCATCCATAAGTTTACCGCTCCGACAGATAAAGCTGAGTGGGTCGCTTATGGCTACACCACAGGTGAAAACCTCCTTGGCGGCGACGGACGCCTGAACCGCACCTCCCTTTCCGCTGTTTATGATACCTACAACGGCGGGAACCTCTATTGGAACAGCTACGATGCGTTCACCTCCTCCGAATACTTCACCGAGTACTGGCTGCCCAACAAGGCAGAGCATCTGCAGAAGAACATTCTCACATGGGTTGAGCTTGCAAAGAGCATGCAGATGTACAATATGAACGGCGACCTGACCATGATCGCTCCCATGCTGACGCTGGAAGAAGCCGAAGTGCTCGACTTCTATCAGACCGACCTGTATACCGCCATGGATGAGCTCTTCGCGAACCTCCTCTCCGGCACATGGGATCTCGCCAACTATGACAGCTATGTGCAGCAGCTCTATGATTACGGCCTGCAGGAAGTCTGGGATGTGGCGCAGGCCCGTTATGACCGCATCTCCTGGTAATCTGTAAACCATTGTCTGAAAAACTTCCGGGAGAGGGGAATGTGTAAGCGCATTCCCCTCTCCCTTTCAAAGAGAAAGGACGATCTTCCGATGAAAAAAGGCGTAGCGGTATGGAATTATCCGGGTCCCGGGATCGAAAACGCAAGGGAATTCATCCGCCGGGGATTTGACGCGGTAAGCTGGCTCGGCAGTACTTTCGCCGGCATGACGGAGCAAGAGGATGAAGAGCTCATATCCTTCCTTCGCGAAACAAAGGCTGCCTTCACCGTTCATTACGGGCTTCCCAATCCCGAAAAGCCTGATGTGGTCGCTTCCTACCGTACAGCGATCGAGCGCTGCGCTGCCTGGCAGCAAAAGTACGGCCTCATGGAAGGGCTTACCTTCGATTTCTGGTATGATCCCGAGCTGAGCATGCCTAATCTCGCGTATGCCATAGAGACCATGCGCGGGCTGGATACTTTTCTCGCCTGCGAGGATACGCCCCTCAATGACCGTATGGCCGAAAAATTCCTCCGCCTGCTCAAGCCCGAAGACCATTACGGGATCCTTCTGGACCTCGGTCATATGAATATTCGGCAGCACAGCATAGAATTGTCCGA
>DBXA01000155.1:0-10725 GCA_002309235.1 Christensenella sp. UBA1224
ACGATGGGACGCCCAGGCTGTTTCCCCAAAAGCCATTTACCTATTATTCCGATGCCTACCGGGTCGCTATGAACATCGCGCTTGATACGCTGTGGTTCGGGAAGGATGAGCAAACGGCAAAGGTCGTTTCAAATCTCCAGGAGTATTTCTACGGTATCCCGGAGAGCGATTACCGCGCTTACCAGATCGATGGAACGCCGACCGAAGAACCGGCCATGCACCCTGTCGCGATCACTGCCGTGCTGGCAGCCGCTTCCATCGCCAGTGACAGTGCGCACGCGGATGAATACCTGCGCAGCTTCTGGCACACGCCGCTGCGCAAAGGCAAGCGGAGGTATTACGACAACTGCCTTTACTTCTTCAGCCTTCTGATGCTCTCCGGCATGTACCGGATCTACTGAGATCCCCCTGTGAGTGGTGACCAATAGATAATACGAGATCAGGAGGCACAAGATATCACCATGATTGCCGGCATCTGTGCCCAGGAATAGTAGGCTTTGTACAAACACGTCGGAGCTGCCGGAACTGCTCGAAAGCAGCTCCTGACGATGGCTGATCGCGGAGGAATTCGGGTATGTTGCTGGCAGCACGAGATTTATCATGGACAATGCTCTTTCAGTTTATCTCTGGGAGCTGCCTGTGGATCCCGATTACCGCGGCAAAGGTGTTAGGACGTTGCTTACCGATGCTGTATTCGAAAGAATTGTTGATCGCCGCGCAGATCTGATTTGGATGCCGACGGCTCTTACGTGAAAAGCTGTTCCCGTTGCTCAGCGAACGGATCCCGCGAGCTGAAAAGCGAAAGACAACACCAGAACACAAAGAAAGGTTCAGTCAACAACAGCCGGAGGTGTTCCCCCGGCTGTTTCTTATTTTCTCCATTCGTCAAGCGACCCCTGCCAGTCCCTCCTGTGAAGCACATAGCGCCCGTCTCCCGTTGAGCGGTCACAAAACACGATCACAGAGGCAATATCCGTCAGGCTGCCTTCCGACGCAGTATAGACGTCCTTCGCGCTGACATCCCGCATTTCCTCCCTTTTGGCATACAGATCCGTCATAGCCATGAATCCGGAGCGTATCTCTTCCGCTGCCGGCAGCCCTATTGCAGATGAAAGCTTCTTATGGGTGCCGCGAAATATATCGAGTTCCTCTTCGCTGATAAACGCATAATCGTGATCATCCGTATACCATGCATATTCCGTCTGCCAGATCTCGTCATTGTACAGGCACGTCCAGATCGTATCGAACGCAGGGATATCCGCCGGATCCTTCAATGCGCTGCGTATGATATAGTCTCCTTGTCCGTATTTTTCACAGCTGAGCCCGTTCCTGAACCGGAAACCCTTTCCATCATACTCATAATTGGCAAGTATCGCGACCGTATCGTTCATCGATTCCCAGATATCTGCAGAAATCATCTGGGTATCTCCATCCCGCCAGACAAACAGGTTGAACTGCTCAGGCCGGTACAAGGTTTCTCCGAGGAAAAGCGCCGTCATGTCCACCCGCTGGGAAGCCTGCAGCTTCACGCCGTTCCGATCGCTGTACTCATATATCTGAAGCTCTGCCGTCAATACCGCCTGTGAATACTCACCCGGTTCGCAAGCGACCCATACCAGAAGCATTTCGTCTTTCCCATCCCCGTCATAATCCCGGATATCCGAAGCCAGGAATCCATACAGGTCATCAGTATCCCACGAAGGATGCTGCGGATACACACCGCTCTCCGGAATGCTGAACAGGTCCTCTGTCGGCATGATATCCCAATTCGGCGCCTCTTTGGCAAGATACGCGAGGAATGCCTCACGAGGCGTCGGCATCGTGATATCCAGTGCCTCGACGGCTGGCTTCGGATGTGCCGGCCAAACCGTGATATCCAGTATATCCTCTTCGCCGATCTCGGGGATCCGAAGCGTGATGTTCTGTTCCGCGATCAACTGCGCATCCTCTCCGGCTTTTCCGGATCCGCTGATCACCAGTACATTGAATATCTCGTTGAAATGGTTTTCGAAGCCGCTTTCAACGTCAGTCTTTTCATTCAGGAAGACGACTTGTCTTACTCTCATATCGCTCTTCCTGATCAGGCAGGCGAGACCCTTTCCGACAAGGTTCGCAACAGCTTCATATCTCCTTTGCTCCTCTGATTGCAGATTCATGACTTCCGGGAAATCTCCGAAACCGTATTCCCCTATTTCTTCCAGATAACGCCCGTTGTATGTCACTATGCCTGTCCGGAAAACATGTCCTTCCTGAGAACATGCATCTGTGTAAGCATCCAACCCCCATGCAAAGTTCCGTGTACCCTGATATTGATAGCTGAACAGGCCAGCCTGTATATTCGGGTATTCGGTCACGTCTAGCCGTATCCCATTTTCCAGAACAAGACGATCCTGCAGTGTGACCTGCGTTCCGCTGTAGATCTCGTACACTTCCAGAAGATACCGGAGGTCGTGCTTTCCGTCCGTTTCATCGTATTCCGAACGCAGGACAACGAGTTCCGCCTGCCCGTCACCATCATAGTCACGATTGTCCCATCCGATCAGCCCTTTCACGTCAGATGCTTTCAGGTTTCCGCACAACACTTCCGACCCTTCCACTGCCTGACCGTACAAAGGCATGAGGTACATTCTTACATAGTGTTCAAGGTACTCTATATCGCTCTTTGCCGCTGCAGGCTTTATCTCCCGCTCGTCTCCCCAGCCGCCCCGGTCTATCGCTGCCTGTACAGCCTTTTCAGCGTCCAGGACGTTCTTTCCGATACCCGGCGTATATGCATTTGATCGTTTTTGCGGCGGATCACTGTCCACATCGGCTTTCGTCCGATACTCATACTTCATTATGCCTCTGTTTTCATCCATTACCGGTATTTCTACGGAAGAGGTATCCACGATCAGCTTTTTCACTTCACTGCCCTTCATACCGGGTGACAGCGTCCAGACCATGGCAGCTGTTCCCGCTACATACGGCGATGCCTGAGATGTGCCAGTCATTACGCCATAATCTTTAGAAGATCCATTCCCTCCTATTTCCGGCACAGTACTGTAGATATCAACACCTACTGCCCACAGATCCACGCGTTCTCCTGAATTCGAAGTACTGTACCGGTTCCTGCCCGTCGTGCAATTGCCAACGACAAGGATCCTGTCATATACTTCCGGATACTTCTCGCTGTCGATGATAGTAAAATAATTATTATAAGTACTTTCGTGTATCGAATATCCGCTTGTCCAAAAATCAGAGTCGTTTCCGGCACTGGTTACGATCACAAAATCTTTCCCCTCATCCAATTTTCCCTGTAAGTATTCAGCTATGGCATCTCCGAATTCATCTTTTCTTTCTTTCCCCTTTTTATCTTCATCAAAAAACCAATCCCATCCGTCCATACCGTTGCCCATGGAGAAATTGATCACTTTTACATCGTTTTCAAACAGTATTTCAAGGCATGAAATGATACCCAAATCATTCTGTTTTCTCGCAGGCCTTCCATTTTCATCGTCTTTCCGTGCACCAAACCACATACTGCATCCGTACAAATGACTCACGCCGTTCTTCCGGTCGTAAGCAAGCGGATATACCCCGTCGATTCCCAGACCATTATTATTGATCGCTCCGATGATCCCCGCCACATGAGTCCCATGTCTGAGCTGGTCTTTTTCGTCTGAGCTCTCCTCTTCTTTGATCCATCCCGCCAGTTCATCGTCCCGGCAGTTATAGAACAAACCGGCGTATTTCAGGTCTTCGTGTTCCCAGGTGAATAACGTATCCAGCACGCCCACATTGACCGCTTCTGCGTGTCCTCTCCTGTTCGTCTCCTCCATGAAGAGGCTGCGCGCTTCCTGGATAAACATTACGCCTTCCTGGTCCCCGTTCAGTCCGCTCTTCAGTCTTTCATAATAATACCCACCCGTGCCGCTGTTTCCGATGTATGCGGGATCATGTACTGCCTGCCGGTTCTCTTCCGCTGCCGCCTTACATAACGCGATATGGACGCTTCCCGGAGAACAACACCCGTATATCCCGGCAGAAACAGCAAGGAGGAGCGATGCCGCAATAAGCCTGTACAGGAAACAGATCCGATTTCCGCGTTTTTTCGGCCGGAAATCTCCTTTTCCCCTGTATGATCGACGTTTGGCGCTTACCCACCGATCCATTCCGGCACCATCCTTTCAGTCATGTCCCCCACCTACTTATCGGGTGCGCATCATAGTGTTTTTCCGCAATGTTCCCCCGAGCAGGTATTCGTTCTGATCAGCACCAATTCTATACTTGGAAAGCCAAAGCGTCAATATATCAAGAGCTCCTTAAGTCTGGGAACATGTGATGATGTCGTATATACTTGACATATCGTCCTATATATGGTAATATTTTAGTTGAAAGGAGGTGTCCGCCATCGCAAGGAATATCAGGATCCGGATCGCGAGGGCTGAAAAGGATATGACTCAGAAGGCCCTTGCGGAGGCGGTCGGCATCTCCCGACAGACGATGAACGCCATCGAACAGGGCGAGTTCAATCCCACAATACGCCTGTGCCGCGCGATCTGCCGCGTGCTCGGGAAAAGCCTGGATGACCTGTTCGGTGCGGAAGACAAAGACAACGGGGAGAACGGAGGCATGATCATGTATTGCGCGAGTTGCCGTATGGTATTTGACGAAGACACCCGCTGCCCTGTCTGCGGCAGCAAAAAAGTACGCGAAGCCATGCCGGATGACATCTGCTTTCTTACGGAAGCCGCCCCTATACCCGGCGGGATGCTCAAGGACATATTGGATCAGAACGATATCTCCGTCCTCGCCAGCAGCAGCATCGGCGCCGCGATGGCTATGCGCGCAGGCACGATGTTCGAAAGGATCCGGTATTACGTCCGGTTTGACGATCTCGAAAAAGCAAAGGAGATCGCCGCGGATCTTTCCCTGTAAGATCTTTGAATCATAACAAAAGCTGTCTCCAAATGCTATTTGAACGCTTGGAGACAGCCCTTTTATTATCTTGAGTGGATGCTATGGATCCGCGGCGTGATCACCGCCTCTATCCCCCCGTAACCTGCATGTGCGGAGTGCATATCGGTTTCTCCGGAACATATCTCAACTGCAGGGCATATCGCAGATACATCCATGGATTTATCCCGCATGGGCTGCCTTTGAGCAGCCCGCATAAATCACCAGCCTTTTCCGCCGAATCCGCCGCGCCGGCCTCCCATATTTCCTCCCATATTGCCGCCCATCCTGCCGCCGCCCATCATCTGGTTCGTCACACTGTTTGTGACAGTACCGTTTACGATGATGGTGCCGCCGGTATAGCTGCAGCTCCCGTCATAATCAAAAGGTGACTGGCCCGTGATATCGATGGTGCCTCCTGTTATCACAAGATCCCCGTTGGAATCGATCGCGTCGGTATCTCCCTGACCCATCACGATGGTGATCTCCCCTCCGTTGATCGCTATCTTCACATTCAGGGAGCTCGATTTCCTGCCGGCGTTGATGCCGTCATCCCTGGCAGAGATATCCACTGTTCCGGCGTTGACCGTCACCTGTGTCGCTTCTATCCCTTCCGCCGCAGTGACCGCTATACTTCCGCCGTTCACAGTCACAGATGTCGTCCCATGGATGCCGTCATCCGCTGCCTTGATGGCAAAGCTTCCCCCTTCTATCGTGATGCTGCCCGTTGTGTTGTCATCGTTATCCTCCGCGTGAATGCCATCGCTGCCCACCGTGATCGTATAACTGCCGCCATTCGCGGCTATGCTGTCATGCGCTTTCAGCCCGCTGCCGGATGTGTTCACGATCCACGTGCCTCCTGTAAGGCGCATATCGTCATTCGTACGTATGCCGTCGCCTGCCGATGTCACCGTCACATTGCCCAGGCCGTTCAGCACCAGATCCTCTTTAGAGAAGACCGCAGCGTCCTCATCTCCGGAAAACGAGCCTGTGACACTGAAGGAATTTTCGCTGTCCTTTGCGCTTGTCAGGAACACCTTATCGGCATTTTTGACCAGTATGCAGGCCTTATCTGTATTGACGATATCCACCCCGTCAAGCACCAGCTGTACCTTATCCTCTTCCCCGGCATCGATCACGACCTGCGCGTTCTTCGCGCTGCCGGTAAGGATATAGACCCCTTCCCCGGAAACGGTCACCGTGGCCCCGTCCGTTACTGTAAGTGTTGCCGCTCCTTCAAGATCAGCTTCCTGCTTAAGATCCCTGTCGGTGAAAAGTTCGCTTCCCGTATCCGCCGTTCCCGCCAGGCCGCTGCCGCCGAACAGTACAGCAAGCACGATGATCAATGCCGCGGTCAAAGCAGCAAGATTCCTCTTTTTCATTTTGTTTCCTTTCCCTTTATTATAGTTTTTCACAGATGATCCTCCTCTCCTGTATAAGGCAGTACCGATATTTCAAGGTTCCCGTTCCTGGTGCGCAGTTCGTCTATAAAGGCCTTTTCCGCGCTCTCATCCTTCATGCGTATCTTATAGGAAAGCCGGAACATGCTGCCCATCCCGGTGGTCTTGACCCCTGCATTCTCCGCCTTCTCCAAGAACCGTGAAAAGATATCCTCAAAAGCGTCCGAATACTCCAGGGCCTCCGGGATCGTGATCCGAAAGAGCCTGTCCTCTGCCATCCCCCTGTGCTCGAACACATTCATCCTCGAAAGCATCACGTACAGCCCTGCCATGCCCGCCAGCATCAGGACGCCATATGCGATATAGCCCATGCCGAATGCAATACCCGCACCCATTGCCATCAAGATCGCCGCGATCTCATCAGCACTCCCCTGGGCCGAGCGGAAGCGGACCAATCCGAACGCCCCGCCGATAGCGACGCCCGCCCCGATACTGCCGTTCACAAACGCGATCACGGAAGCCACGACGAACGGTATCAGCGATGTGACGGTAAAAAAACGCTTTGTAGACCGTACGCGGAAGCTCATGATCCACGAAAACACAAAGCCGGAGCCCAGAGCCGCTGCCGCCATCAGAAAAAACCGCGCCGGCGTTACCGAAGAAGCAAATACCGAATCAAACATATCATATCATCCTTTCATGATCGATCACGCAGCCAGGAGATGGCCCTTGCCCGCCGTTATATCCTCTGTTTCCCTTGCCGCCCGGAATTTCCTGCGGTATGCCTCGCCGTATTTGGAAAAGCTGCCCTCACGTATCCCGCCTTCGCTCAATATCCCCGAAAGCCATAGGGGCATCGCTCCCTGCACCTTTATCTCCAGTATGGTCCACCCTTCCTCGAGGAGAGGTTTTCCCTCCCCGAGTCTTGAGAAGGTCATATCCTCCATCCTGTAGCGGGGCCTTCCATCGATCGTCAGGCGGACACTGCCGCCCGGTTCGAAATACGCTGTCCTATCGTAAATGACGAGACATGCCGGGATAAGTTCCTTATAATAGTCCCTGAAATAGGTGATCTCCTTCAGTATCTGCGCATCCTTCCCATGCATATCCCACCCGGCGAAAAAGCGCCTTACCTCCGGCAGCGTCGATTCGATCCTTCGTTTATATACGATGCCGTCGTATTTCCGTTTCAATTCCAGGAACACCGGACTCTCATCCCCGGCGGCTCCGTAGGATCGCAGCCGTATCTTTTCCTTAAAGGCCGGCTTCTCAAGGCTCGCACGAACCAGCCTCGCATCCGGCGTATCATAATATAAAGAAGCGATGGAAGTAAGACCGTATCGGTCTGCCTGCATATGTCCCTTGAGCTTCCGGCATAAAAATGCAGTCTGCTCCGCGTCGAGCAGGTATTTCATCTCGTACCTTTGCATCACTGTGATCGCCATTTCATTTCCCTCCTGTCTGGTCGATGGCATAAGGATACCCCCGGAAGATTGACCGATCATTGAAAGATCACAAGAAATATTTCAACACTTTTTCAATGATCCGCTGTATAATGGAACAGGAAAGGACCGTTTCCTCTCAAAAAAAATGCAGGAAACGGGATCAGCACTATGAAAATACTCGTTGTGGAAGATGAAGAAGGTCTGCGGGAGGCATTGATCCGTACCCTCACCGGCGAAGGCTACCTTGCCGACGGAGCCGCCGATGGAGAGGAAGGGTATGAGCTCATCTGTACCGGCCTTTATGACCTTGTGCTCCTGGATATCATGCTGCCCGTCTATGACGGTCTGGAGGTTCTGCGCCGCATACGCAAGCAGGCCCTGGATGTCCCCGTGATACTGCTGACGGCCCGCTCGACCACAGAGGATAAGGTAGACGGTATGGATCTCGGCGCGGATGATTACCTCACCAAGCCCTTCGCCATGCCGGAGCTTCTCGCCCGCATCCGCATGGTCACCCGCCGGGGAGGCGGCAGCAGCCCGGACCGCCGCATGAAGGCAGGCGATCTTATCCTGGATACCGATACCTATACCCTCTCCTCAGCAGGCAGCAGCCGTTCTGTCCGCCTGGGAGCCAAAGAGTACCAGCTCATGGAGTACATGATGCGGAACGCGGACCGTGTCCTTTCCCGGGAGCAGATCACGGAAAGGGTCTGGGGCCATGACGCAGATGCGGAATACAATAATGTGGATGTCTACGTATCCTTCCTGCGCAAGAAGATGAAGTTCGTCCAATCCCAGGCGAGGATCAGCCCGGTGCGCGGCATCGGCTACGAATTGGAGGCATCCGGCACATGATCAACAGATTGAAGCGCAGGGTCTTCTGGAGCATACTCTTGAGTGCCGCCGGCGTGCTATTGGCCATACTCATCGCGATCAATATAGTCGGCCTCGCCCAGACAGCATCCAAAATGGATTCTGTACTGGATTCGGCGCTCATGATGCTGCAGCCTGATTCAGGGACCGGCCGCGGTCACGGCGGCATGCCCGGCGGCGGAAAGGGCAGGGGTGAGTTCCTTCGCTCCGCCTCTGCCGGTGAGCTGGGCCTTGTCCTCTTTGACGCGCAGGGCAATGTCGCAGCCCTCTCCGGCTGCGCGGATCAGCTCACCGATGAAGATCTTTCATCCATCGCTGCCGCGGCGCTCATAAACACCCGTGCAAGGGCATGCGGCTGGGAATACAAAGCCATCTCCCTCTCAAACGGCATTGCCGTTTCCATACTGAATGCCGCATCCCTGCGCAGTGAAGATATCGGGACAGCTCTCTTATCCCTCGCGGGCTTTGCCGCTGCCTTCTGTCTCTTCGCGCTGGTCGCGAGGCTCCTCTCCCGGGCCATTGTCAAACCTGTAGAGGAAAATATGCAGATGCAGAAGCGCTTCATCGCCGATGCGAGCCATGAGCTGAAGACGCCTCTGAGCGTTATAGACGCAAACGCCTCCGTGCTGGAGCAATCCGCAGGCAGCAGCAAATGGCTGGATTACATCAAGGAGCAGACCGGGCGCATGTCATCCCTCGTCAGCGAGCTTTTGCAGCTTTCGAACCTGGAAGAGGCCAAAAACACAAAACAGCCCGCCCGAAGCGAGCCTTTCGATGCCGCAGAAGCTGTCCTGTCAGCAGCTCTCCCCTTCGAAAGCGTAGCCTTCGAGCGCAGTGTCTCCCTTGAGACCGATTCTCCGGATACCCTTCCTGTCCATGGAAGCCGCCGGGATCTGGAGCAGCTTGCAGCCATACTCATCGATAACGCCGTCAAGCATTCGGATGAAGGCGGAACCGTACGCGTCTCCCTGAGTGCTTCAACATCAAGACACGCATGGAAGGAGCAGCCTGTGATCGAGCTGCGCGTCTCCAATACAGGCGATGTCATCCCGCCGGAGGCGCTCCCCCACATCTTCGAACGGTTCTATAAAGCAGACAGTTCCCGCACCCACAAGGATAACAGCTACGGCCTCGGTCTTGCCATCGCAAAGGGCCTTGCGGAAAGGAACGGCGGCACCATTACTGTGAGGTCCGATAACGGCGTTACGGAGTTTACGCTGGCACTGCCTGTGAGATAGGCGAGTTTTACTTTTCAGATACAAGCTGGCAGTTTGCCTGAAAAACTAAAAAAGTACGAGGAGATACGCGCAGCGGCGACATTCTGCCGCCACGGAGTTTGCACACCCTTTTCACTGTCCACGTTGCAGATTCTCTGTCCATGTTGCGGGTTCTCTGTCCATGTTGCAGGTTCTCTGTCCATGTTGCAGGTTCTCTGTCCACAATTCAGGTTTGTTGCAAAATTTTTGTCCACTTTCTGGGGTACAGTTTAATTGTAGCTCGCAACTTGTTGCAGGTTTAGCAGATTATGGCAGGTTGTTGCAGGTTATGGCAGCTCGTTGCAGGTTATGGCAGGTTGTTGCAGCTCGTTGCAGGTTATGGCAGGTTGTTGCAGCTTTATGGCAGGTTGTTGCAGCTGTGGCAGCCTGCCCTGTATATCCCCTCCAACCTGCCATACCTGCAATACACTCTTCCCTTATAATACCCCTTATTATTAAGATAGGGTTAAGTATCAGGAAGGGGTATAACGGAAATCCCTTGGATCAAGCCTTTTTGGGTTGGTACCGGTCCCCTCACGGATCTCCTGTATATACCCCTGTGCCATGTAGGGATTGCAGCTTGCAGGTATGGCAGGTATACATACCAAACATAGCAAGCTGCCATCCTTCCGTATCAGCCGCGGCAAATAAACAAACAAAAACCTCGGGGCAGATGCCGTATCCGCCGCGAGGTTTTTCCGCATCCCAATATGAAACGCTGTATTTCCATTCTGCTATACGAGGTCAGCGTCTTCTCCTGAGCAGGCCTTTTATATTGCGAATGTTCCTGGAGCCGAGTATCCACGCCGCTGCCAG
>DBXA01000155.1:10856-14146 GCA_002309235.1 Christensenella sp. UBA1224
AAAAGCTGCATGAGCAGCAGCATCGCGATGATGCCGGAAACCGTCGTGGAGAGAGGGAGGCCGTTCACGCCTATCAGCTTCACGAATACGATATTCAGGATAATGTTGATGATGATCATGAACAGGGCTACGCACATGGGCGTTTTCGTATCCTGCATGGCATGGAATACCCTGTTGAGCATATCTCTGAGCCCAAAGAAGAGCTCGCCCAATATGTACATGGCGAAAACGCCGCTGGTGAGCCGAAGCGATTCCTCATTGAAGGCGCCGCGCATGAAGGCGATGCGTATCACCTCTTCCGAAGCGATCGCCGCAATAACTGTCAGGGGAAAAACGAGGGCTGTCACCCATTCCGTGTTTTCCCTGAGAAGCGTCACGATGCCGCTCTTATCCTTGAGAGCTGCCTTTTCGCTCATACGGGAAAACATCACAGTCATGAGAGGCACCACCATGATGCCGTTGACGAATGTGACCAGGCGGAAGGAATAGTTCATGGCCGAAAGTGCGCCTGTCTGCAGGTTTGAGGCCATGGATTTGTCTACGATGTTGTTGATCTCCGTAGCGCTCATGCTGAGTATCGCCGGGGCCGCAAGGATGAGCATCCTGCGGATCAAAGGATCTCTCAGCGAAAATTCCCACCTGTAGCGGAAGCTCTTGAGCAGCACGGGCACCTCTATCAGTACCTGCATGACGGCGCTGGCAGCCACAGCCCAAGCCATAACGCGGATACCGTACCTGCGAGCGAATAAAACCGCCGCGAGTATCGAGCATACATTGAGCGGGAAGCCTGTCAGCTGTGCGGCTACGAAGTGCCTCTGGGCGTTGAGTATGTTCATGAGTACCTGAGCGCCCAGGGCGAAGGCCAGGTTGATCAGCATGATGTGCATGAGATCGACCGCCATGGCATGCGTCTGGGCGTTGAAGCCGCTGTAAAGCAGCGAAATGATAGGGTCTGCCAGCAGGTACATGAAGGCAGAGACCACTACGCCCGAGATCACATAGATGTTCAGCGTGTTCGAGGCAAGCCTGTCAGCCTCGTTAAGGCCCACATTATCCCGCCGCTCGATATACAGAGGTATCAGCGTGGACGATATGCAGGAGCCGAAGAGCAGTATCGGGATATAATAGGTGCCGTAAGCGGCTGCATACGCGTCCGCCGCCATACCGGTGCCGAAATACGCCGCAAGTATGGCCTCCCGCAGAAAGCCGAACACCTTGCTGAGCATGATGACCAGTGTGATGGCCGAAACGGCCTTTATCGTCTTTTGTTGGGACATTTGTCTGTCACCAGCCTCTTTTCTCAATTACCTTCCGATCTGGATGACCTCCGCGCCGGCGGGATACGAACTGTAGCAGAGGAATTCCTTGCTGAGAACATTCCCTTTCGCGTCCGTCTTGACCTTGTAGGTGTTCACCTTATAGCCCTTCCGGCCATCGCTCTTTACTTTCTGTTCTCCCGTGGGCAGTTCATCGGTATACTCATACTGCGTCGGCTTCTCGGGTATCGTCTCCACGATAACGGGATACAGGGATATGGTAATGCCGTCTGTCGGCTTCTTTCCAAATATCATGACCTCTACCCGCTTGTTCTTGTTTACGAATGCGACGAGATACACAGGATCTTTCCTTGTATTGACGAACTTCAGATCCTGTATCCTCCAGCTGACCGTAGCATCTTTTCCCTTATCCACATAGGCAACAGGCCTTGAATGCGGGTGCCTCTCCGTTATCTCCAGGTCCGCTTTTACTGCTGCGTTGAAAAGGGTTGTGGCTACCTGACAGATACCGCCGCCTATCTCCTCGCCGAGCTCTCCGCTGATGAACACACCCGCTTTTTTATAGCCGCGGTCCACTGTTCGCCTGCCGACAGTCTCATTGAAGGAGAACTCTTCGCCCGGTTTCAGGCATACCGTGGATATCGCAAGGCAAGCCTGCTTGATGTTGCTCAGGCGGTTTGCCGTAGAGGAAGAGGCATTCGTGATGGCAGACGAGATGATACCGTAGGAGGATGCAAGGTCTTCCTTCGTCACATCCGCTTTTACCTCGGTATACGCCACATCCACCCTGTCTCCTCCTTCAACAGCCGAAAGCGCCTGGGCATACAGCTGGTCCGCGTCTACGATCCGTCCGTTTTTGCCCTCCGAGAAGACAAATTCGCCTTTATTTGCCTTGAATTCCGAAACATAGGCATCCACTGCCTCTTCAGACAGAGAAGCCGCAAGGTCATCCGTGATGGCTCTGAGCTTTTCCTCGTTATAACCGTAGGATACCGTATACTCGCAGCCGGAAAGCGCGCTCATATACCGGCTTTCGAGGCTCCCGCGGCGGCCCTTCTGCCATGCACCGAGAACGACCTGCCTGTAGTTGGAGCCAAAGCCGATATCCTTCGCTCCGTAGGTGTATTCGGTCCCGTCACAGACAAAGGTGACCCCTGTCTCTTCCGCGTTCTTTTCTGCCTTATCGCGGAACATGTCCAGTGCTTCCTGCAGCGTTTTGCCGCCCAGATCGATGCCATCCACGCACATGCCCGGGTAGAAGGCATCCGTATCGAGATAGTCCTTCATCCCTGAAAATTCCGAATAAGCCCGAACCTTCTGCACGCATATGACAGCCGTCAGCATCAGAAGGAATACAAGCGCGGCGCTTATGCAGGCGTATACAGCCCTCTCCCGTTTTTTACGGCGGATCGCCTTTCGCTTATGTGAGGTCTTCCCTTTCGTTGTCTTGCGTTTGTCCGGTGCATCTGCTTCATCGGAAAGATCATCATCCGCTTTCGCCGTCGACTTGGCATCCGCGGCACCCTTATCCGGTTCTGATGCTTCTTTATGCTTTTTCTTACTGGAGGACCGCTTTTTTATGTCAGTCTTTTCCGTCTTTTTCTGATCTTCCTCAAGGAAAAGATCCTCAAACTCTTCTGTTTTAGGCGTCTTTTCCGCTTTTGCGGGAATGCGGCCCGTTTTTTTCTTTTTTGATCCGCTCATCTTAACTCCATTAATCCCTCCGGATCCTTTCGCCGCGAAGGGTATTCCTGCCTGCCCCCGTTATCCTGACATCAACAAAACTGCCTATCAGGGATGTGTCTCCTTTGAAATTGACCGCGAAAAAACGATCTGTCTTGCCCATCACGCTTGCCGGATCCCTTTCCGATACGCTCTCGACCAGAACCCTCTGCACGGTACCCTTCTGCGCTTCGAGCGCTGCCCTGGTGTGTCCCGTCTGAAGGCTTATGAGCTCTTCGATGCGGCGTGTCTTCTCTTCGGAAGTGGTATCATCCGGCATTTTTGCGGCTG
>DBXA01000155.1:14209-21751 GCA_002309235.1 Christensenella sp. UBA1224
CCGGGAAAGCCTACGATGATATCCGTCGTAAGGCCGATACCTGGCCTCGCCGCCCGCAGCCTCTCCACAAGGGAAAGATATCTCGTGCGATCATAGTGCCTGTTCATGAGGCGCAGTATCCTGTCGGAGCCGGATTGCACCGGCAAGTGAAGGTGACCGCAGAGGTGCTCAAGCGTCGCATACGCCTGAATGAGCTCTTCGGAAAGATCCTTCGGGTGCGAGGTCATGAACCGGATACGGGGTATTTCCAGCGCATCAAGCTCCGCAAGCAGATCCGCAAAGGCCGATCCGCCGCCCATATACGAATTTACGTTCTGACCGAGCAGGGTTATCTCCTGAACCCCTTCCTCGCGCAGCTGCCTTGCTTCCCTTATGATATCCGCCTGCGCTCTGGAGCGCTCCCTGCCCCTTACATAAGGTACGATGCAATACGTACAGAAATTGTTGCAGCCGTACATGATATTGACGAAAGCGGAAAAGGAGCTGGAGCGCACAACGGGCAGATCTTCCTGTATGCCGCCCTTTTCCAGTATCTCGATCCCCCTGCCGCCCTCGACGGCCTCGCGTACAAGGCGTGTGAACCGATACAGATTATGAGTGCCGAAGACGATATCCACAAACGGATACATTTCCCGTATCCTGTCCGCCATACCCTCTTCCTGCGTCATGCAGCCCCCTACGCCTATCAGGAGATCCGGCTTTTTCTTTTTCAGTTCCTTGAGCCATATAACGTTTCCGAGAGCGCGGTTTTCGGCATTCGCCCGCACCGTGCAGGTTTCAAATACCACGATGTCCGCTTCTTCACGGCTGGCCGCCCTGGTATAGCCCATTTCCTCCAGAAAACCGGCCAGCGTCTCTCCATCACGCACGTTCATCTGGCAGCCGTATATGACCAGGTGATATTTTTTGCCGCCGCCGGTAAGCTTCTTTACAGCCTCGGCATCCTGAAGGCGTTCGCACGCCGTATATTCAAACAATTCAGCCATTATGGCTTCTCCTTCCCGATCGGCACTGCCCTTTGGGGCAGATCCGAAAGCATGGCAGGTGATATATCGTATTCGCTGCCCCGGCGAGTCTTATCCGGATACAGATAGGCATTCAGGGAATACCCGGCAGCCATCTGCGTGATATCCCCGCACAGATCCGGCGCCGCCGTAACGAGGAAAACGCATTCTTCCCCTCTCCTGCGCCTTGCCCATATCCTGCGGAGCACCTGCGCCGCCAGTGCTTCTCTCTCCTCTATCATGCCCGAGCCCATGCACATAGGGCATTCCCTGCGCATTTCCAGCGAAGGGCCCCGGCGCAGCCTGCTCCTTGAGATCTCCAGAAGCCCCAGCTCGGAAAAGCCGGAGAAGCGGATGCGCATCCTGTCCGCCAAAGAAGCCTTTTTCAGGCATTCAAGCACCTGCTGCTCGTGCTCCGGGCTCTCCATATCGATGAAATCCACAACGATGATGCCGCCGATATCCCGAAGCCTCATTTGCCGCGCTATCTCTTCCGCAGCTTCAAGATTCACGCGGAACACCGTATCCTCCAGGGTCTTCCCGCCCACGAAGCTGCCGGAATTTACATCGATCGCCGTGAGCGCTTCCGTACGATCGATCACGATGGAGCCGCCGCTCGGAAGAGATATCTTCCTTTTAAAGGCATTTTTCACCATCGCATCGATATGATGATCCTCAAAAAGGCAAGCGTCTTTATCAAATCTGACGGCATCTGCCCTTTCCGGCGCATAAGCCCGGGCATAAGCACGGGCACTTTCATAAACGCCCGCATCATCCGTGATCAGCACAGCTTCGCCTGAAAGCAGATCCCTCACCGCCCTGCATTCAAGAGCGCTGTCATCCAAAAGGCACACAGGCGCGCTCTCGTATGCGGCACGGCGCTCTATTGCTTCCCATCTTGCGGCGAGCCTTTCCGATTCCCCCGCGATGTTCTCCTCATCGGCGCCTTCCGCGGCGGTGCGCACGATAGCGCCTCTTCCCGAAGGGATATGCTTCCTCACAAGCCTGATCAGCCTGTCCCTTTCATCCTTAGCCGTTATCTTGCCGGAAACGGCGATATGGCTGTCAAAGGGCATATATACCATGAGCGACCCGGGAATGTTCACCATCGCCGTAACGCGCGGCCCCTTCTCTCCGACAGCCTCTTTTGTGATCTGTACGACCACATCCTGCCCCCTCCTGAGGACAGCGCCGCGGGAAAGCCCCGCTTCCTCAAGGGGAAGATAGGCGTTTTTATCGGGCCCGATGTTTACAAAGGCCGCGCCTATGCCGGTAAGGATATCCCGTACGATGCCTTTGTAGATATTTCCGGCTGCCCGGGTATCTTCATCCTTTTCAACGGCATATTCGGCAAGGATGCCATCCTCAACAACCGCCATGCGCTTGTAGCCGAACAGGTCTTCTATCAGTATACGACGGTCCATTTCTTTTACAGCTCCATAAGCGGCACGCCGCCCGCTCCGAAAAGGCATAGCCTGTGTACCCGGATGCCTTCCGCCTGCGTTCCTGCCCTGGATGCGAGCACCTGCATGAGCAGATCAGGCTTGAGGGTCGCCTTCTCCGTAAGCGCAAGCCTGGCGATGACCGCATTCGATCCATCCTCCTGCCTGTTCAAAGCATATGTCATCGGACGGATATCCGCTTCCTTCTCACCGGTCTTCGTCTTGCGCATGGCGATCACATGCTCTTCACCCATATAGCTTTGGATGGCTCCGAAGACTGCCTCCGGATCCGGGCTCTCGAACAGTATCCTGTATTCCGCGCTCTCCACCAGCGCCATAGGAGCGCCTTTCCTGTCGTCTACCAGGCGTGCCTCATAGACCGGCATATCCGGCGGGAGAGCGCCTGCCATTTCCTTTGTTACCTGCTCCGCAGTGACATCCTGCGCCATGCGGATATCCACGATCTCATACTCGCTCGTCCAGCCCATCGCCATCGCGGAGGCAAAGGACATGACCGGGTGCGGGTTAAAGCCCTGCGACCAGGCAAACGGGAGCGTTGTCCTGTTCAAGGCGCGCTGCATGAGCCTCTGCATATCCAGATGGGATACATAGCGCAGCCTGTTCTTCTTTCCTATCCTGACCCATGCCCTCATACGCAGGCTCCTTCATACCGTTTCATACCGCAGCCGGTGCAGCCCTTCCGGCAATCGCGCGTGGTCTCCGCGCGAAGCGCCTTTTTCCATTCGGACAGCAAATATCTCTTTTCCACACCGCAGTCCAGCACATCCCAGGGGAATACCTCGCCCTCATCTCTTGGACGCAGGGCATAAAAATCCGGGTCCAGACCGCAGGCGCGGAATGCATCCAGCCATTTATCCATACTGAAGAATTCCGACCAGCTGTCAAACCTGCAGCCGGAACGGTATGCCGTTTCCAGCACATCGGCACAGCGCCTGTCCCCTCTCGCGAGCACCGCCTCGATATAGCTGACATCCGGCGCATGGTATTTGAAATCCACGCCCTTGATGGCAGAAAGCTTTTCCTTTAAGCGTTTCTGGCGTGCAATGACGGTATCCATATCGAGCATAGGTGCCCATTCAAAAGGAGTGAAGGGCTTTGGCACGAACACGGATACGGATACCGTTATGCGCAGCCCAGGAGCCCTCTGCCCCTTGGGCACGCGGAAGTACCTGTCCCTAACCTTTGCGGCAAGATCCGCTATGCCGTCGATATCCTCGTCCGTCTCGGTCGGAAGGCCGCACATGAAGTACAGCTTCACGGCGCTCCATCCTTCGTCAAAGGCATCGCCGACCGCCCGCATGAGATCCTCTTCCGTAACGCCCTTGTTGATGACATCTCTCAGTCTCTGCGTGCCGGCCTCCGGCGCCAGGGTCAGCGCAGTCTTTTTCACCTTCTGCGTTTCGGCGAGAGTGTCCTTCACATAAGAATCGATCCGGAGGGAAGGCAGAGATATGCGCACCCTGCGTTCTCTGTACTTGAGCACCATTTCCTTCGCCAGCTCCGGCAGACACGAATAATCACCGGAAGAAAGGCTCATAAGGGATATCTCATCATAGCCGGTAGCCGCTACCAGCTTATCTGCAAGCTCCAGGAGTCTCTCCATAGACCTTTCGCGTACAGGCCTGTAGAGCATGCCCGCCTGACAGAAACGGCAGCCTCGCGTGCAGCCGCGGAAGATCTCCAGCATGATCCTGTCGTGTATGACCTCACCGAAGGGCACGATCAGCTTATCCGGATAATCGGCAGCAGTAAGGTCGTTCACAAGGGCCTTGTAAACGATAGGCTTCGCGCCTGTCCCTTCCCTGGGCGTATAGGAATCGACAGTACCATCGGCATTGTATTCCACATCATAAAAAGACGGCACGTATACCCCCTGAAGCGCCGCTATCCTTTTGAGGAATTCCTCCTTGGAAGCGCCTTCCTTTTTGCAGGCGGCGTAGATATCCAGGTATTCATCCGTGGAACGTTCTCCATCGCCGATATCAAAAAAATCGAAGAAAGGGGCGAGCGGTTCCGCATTATAGGCACAGGGGCCGCCTCCCACAAGGATCGGTCCGTTTTTTCTGTCTTCAGCACGGAAGGGAATGCCCGCGAGATCCAGCGCGGAAAGGATATTGGTGAAGCTCATCTCATATTGGAGCGTAACGCCTATAAAATCAAATTCCGAAAGAGGAGTGCGCGATTCATGGGAAAAGAGGGGCACGTTTTCCTCTCGCATCAGCTGTTCCATATCCACCCAAGGGCAGAACACCCTCTCACACCAGGCGTCTTCACGCTTATTGATGGTATGATAGAGTATCTTCATGCCCAGATGCGACATGCCGACCTCATACGTATCGGGAAACAGGAACGCATACCGGATATCAACCTTCTCCGGGTCCTTCATAACGCTGCCAAATTCCCCGCCCATATATCTTGAGGGCTTCTCTACCCGGCTGAGCAGGCCATCGACCCTGTCCGAAACATTGCACATAGACAAAACAGTCCTCCCCGTGATATCCTTCAGGACATACACATAAACTTTATCACGAATCCATGTGCAGTTCAATGTAGCTACGGTTAGGTTTTCATATCAAAAAAACGCCTTCCTTCTATCGGAAGGCGCCAAAAGTACCATGCACCTCATTCTTCCATATTCTTTTTGATCACAGCGGCGATGCTCCTGACGCTGTTGAAGTTCTCCGGCCTTATATCTGACGGCGGTATCTGCACATCCAGTTCATCGTCTATGGCTGCGATCAGCTGGAGTACACTCAGGGATGTCATCTCTCCGCTGTCGACCAGCGCTTCATTTTCCCTGTCAAAATCGGGTATGATATCCTCAAGAAGCTCGATGACCTTTTCTATCATTCGTTTATCCCTTTCTCATTATTCAAGTCAAGGAAAGGATAACACCGCCCGACATCCCTGTCAAGGCTCCCTGCGCTTGTACATCGACCTCGATTTTGCTATAATAAACCAAAATCGATCGCGGGAGGATCCTGATGAGTATTGTCTCTCTTTCGTTTATAGGCTTCGCTTTGGCAACAGTACTTTTGTACTATATCGTACCCAAGCGCTTCCGATACCTGCTGCTGCTTGCCGCGAGCATATTTTTTTATATCTCAAACAGCGTAAAGATGGGCATCTACGTGCTGATCACCGCTGCCAGCGTATACGCCGCGGCACTGATGATGGACCGTATGGGGAAAAAAGCATCAGCCTACCTCGCCGAAAACAAGGCTTCCCTTACAAAAGAGCAGAAAAGCGCATATAAGAAAAAAGATAAGAACGCCCGAAAGGCTGTCATGCTGTGCGCGCTGCTCCTGAACATTGGCCTCCTGTGCGTGTTCAAGTATTCTCACTTTGTGATCGGTATCGTCAATTCCGTGACGGCGTGCCTGGGGATCCCGGCGATAAACAACAGTTTCCGCCTGCTGGTACCGCTTGGCATTTCATTCTATACATTCCAGACGACAGGCTATCTGGTAGACGTATACTGGCAAAACGTCCAGGCAGAAAAGAACCCCTTTAAAATGCTGCTGTTCACATCCTTTTTCCCGCAGATGACGCAAGGGCCTGTAAGCGATTTTTCTGTCATGTCCACCCGCATGTTTGAAGGACATGCCTTTTCCTACGATAATTTTTCGCGCGGTTTTGCACGCTTCATTTGGGGATACGCAAAAAAGGTCCTGCTCGCAAATATGCTCATAAACTTCGTGAAGGGCGTATTTGCCTCCTATCCTTCCCTTGCCGGCATAACAGTGCTTTTCGGCATATTCGGCTATGCCATTCAGATCTACGCTGATTTCTCCGGATACATGGATATCATGTGCGGCCTGTGTGAGATGATGGGGATAGAGCTTACAGAAAACTTCGACCGTCCGTATTTTGCCGTTTCCGTTTCTGATTACTGGCGCAGATGGCATATCTCCATAGGCACATGGTTCAAAAAATACGTATACTATCCTGCCGCGACAGCAGGCTGGAACAGAAGGCTCGCAAAGCGCTTTCAAAGCAAGGCTGTGCGTCAGAATCTTTCCGCGACTCTCGCGCTGCTCATCGTATGGCTTGCGACCGGCTTATGGCACGGCGCTTCAACAGCCTACGCTGTATGGGGCTTGTTCAACGGCCTGTTCATCATACTTTCTCTCTGGCTCGAACCCGTGTACGCAAAAGGCCTGAAAGCGCTCCGGATCGATGCGGAAGGAAAGGCCTGGCACGTATTCCGGATCCTTCGCACATTTATACTGGTCGCCTTTATCAAGGTATTCCCGGAGGTCGGTACTATATCCCAAGGCTTTGGGCTGTGGACAAGCGTATTTAGAAACCTGGCGCACGGCGGCTTTATCTCAGAGACTCTGTCCCTCATCGGCGGCAAATACGAGCTGGCCATCATAGCCGGAATGACACTCCTCATGTACGTATTCAGCCTTATGAAGTCATCTGTCCCGATACGCGAACGCTTCGCAAAGCTGCCGCTCCCGGTGCGCTGCGCGGTGCTGGCAGGCATATTCGTGCTCGTTGTCGCCTTCGGCATGTCCCCCCACAGCCAGAGAGGAGCTTTCATGTATGCGCAGTTTTAAACGTATCATTGCGGCGGCAGTCCTGTTTGCCGTGTTCACCTGTCTGTTTGCTTTTCTGCTCCTGACCGCCTTTTTCCGCTATTCGGACGACACGCCTTCGAGGAAGGCCCTTGCAGGTACGCTGGATACGCTCATCTGCGGCGCCTCCACCGCAGAACGTGCCATCATACCGGACAAGATGGATGAGATACTCGGTACAAACACCTATAACCTTTCAACCGTCTGGCAGGGACTTGATGGTACGAAAGCTCTGCTCGAGCAGGAACTCAAGCGTAATCCCGGGATCAAAAACGTGCTGCTTGTACTCTCCGATGCGACCCTCGCTCCGCTGAAAGGCGGCTCATCTTATGTGAGATATCTCTACACCGCTTCAAGGCTGGGCGATTACCCCTCAAGGATCGATTACCTGAAAGGGAAAAACATCCCGGCCGTGATACTGAGCGGGATGTATTTCGGTACGCAGCGTTTTTACGGCCTGTGGCGCGGCAACGACAACCACAGAGGATATTT
>DBXA01000155.1:21793-32718 GCA_002309235.1 Christensenella sp. UBA1224
GCATCCCTTACCTTCAATACAAGACAGGACGCGGAAAACATGCGCCTGCTCGATGATATCATCACGATGCTGAAGGAACGGGATATACGCACAGCGGTCGCTGTCATGCCCTATTCCGATGCTATGGTTTGGCAGTACGACAACTGGCAGGATCTGGAGGACATGTTCCTCTCTGTATGCGAAAGATACGGCCTCCCCTTCGCGGATTTCAACCTGCTGAAAAACAGGTATGAGCTGTTCTCCGACAAGCGCTCTTATTCCGACGAGACGCACCTCTGCTCCGCCGGCGCGGAAGCTTTCATGCCCGTCTTTACAGAAGTATTCCCTCGTCTCATAGCCGGCGAAGATATCTCGGCGTACTTCTTTGACAGTTACGGATCGATGATGGGATCATCACCATACAGGATAGAGGGATAAACGATGTACAGTAATAAAAACGCTGCCGCACTCACCCCGCCCATGGGCTGGAACAGCTGGGACTGTTACGCGGCAAATGTCACCGAGGAACAGCTTCTCGGAAACGCACGGTATATGGCCGAAAACCTGAAGGGATACGGCTGGGAGTACATCGTATGCGATATCCAGTGGTCCGATCCTGCGGCAGGCACAGGCGAGGGCGAATACATCCCCTTCACTCGCCTTACGATGGATGCATACGGCAGGCTTCTTCCTGCGAAAGAACGCTTTCCCTCCGGCTTTCGGGCTATCGCGGATGAGATCCATTCCATGGGGTTGAAATTCGGCATACATATCATGCGCGGCATACCGCGCCAGGCAGCACACGAAAGGCTGCCGGTATATGGCCTTAAAGGTGTTACCTGCGATAAGATAGCCGATCCGTTTTCCATATGCCGCTGGAACAGCGATATGTACGGCGTCCGCAATACTCCCGAAGGACAGGCATATTACGATTCCCTGTTTGAATTGTATGCCTCCTGGGACGTGGATTACGTAAAGGTGGATGATATCTGCAACCTCAAAGCCGCGCCGGATGCGCCGTATTCGGCAAGGCACGAAGTAGAGATGATCGCGAAAGCCATCGAAAAATGCGGAAAACAGATGGTCCTGAGCCTTTCCCCCGGCCCAGCACTGATCGAAGAAGCCTGGCACATGTCAGAATATGCCAATATGTGGCGCATCACCGATGATTTCTGGGACAGATGGGATCTTCTCAAGGATATGTTCCGCCGCTGCGAGCTCTGGCAGGAGCATGTCAAGCCCGGCTGCTGGCCGGATTGCGATATGCTGCCCCTCGGAAGGATCGGTATCGGTTTCAGGAATCCGCGCATCACGCGCTTTACAAAGGAAGAACAGATAACGCTCATGACGCTGTGGTGCATGTTCCGCTCCCCTCTCATGATGGGCGGAGAAATGCGGGATATCGATGCCTTTACCCTCAAGCTCCTGACCAACAGGGATGTCCTCTTCCTCATCAGGCACGGAAGGGACGCAAGGCAGCTCTTCCGGAATGAAGAAGAAGCCGCATGGTACTGTAAAGACGACGAAGGCAGAGAATACCTGGCTCTGTTCAACCTTTCGGACGACGAAAGGACGGTAAGTGCTCCGGTAAAAGTATTCAAAAGCACTGCCAAAGAAGCAAAGGAGCTATGGGGCAGCCAGGAAAGACTTCTCTCCCCCGAAAGCGCAGACCTGCCTGCTCACGGCTGTGTGATCGTACGCATGTGATCGATCACTGACAGCAGTTGTCTTAGTTATCTTTCTAAGGTATAATAAGCTTAACACAATACATCAGGCCTCATTATCACATACCATTGAAAAGCAACGGCCTGCATTGCTGAGAGGAGGCACGCCCATGAGAAAGCTTTCTTTCCGGCTGGTAATGCTGCTGGCCTTCCTGCTTGCATTGCCGAAAGGTCCGGATGCCCTTGCTTCAGGCAAAGAGAAGGAAGAGTCGTCTATGCCGGGGCAAAGCTCCACTCAGGCAAGAGATGAGGACGGCGTATCTCAGGAAGACTACATTCTCCTGGACGGCTTTGTATTGGCAACGCTGAACAGCACCATGGCCATTCAGGTGCCCTCCGGGTGGGATAACTGTGCAGGCAGCGGCGGCTCCACTATGATCTACTCCCCGGCAAAGAGTTCCGGGGCGATCGATCCAGGCTCCGGTACATTGACTACCGCATGGTACGCCCCGGGCGGCTCCGGCAGCGAGATACTGGAGGATTATGTAAACACTCTCCGCAAGACGAACATCTATTCCGACGTCACCTCTGCCCCGGTCACCGTTGCCGGACAGGATGGCATTTCCCTGTCTTATAAAATGACGGTAGGTGCGGACAGCTTCAGCTGCAGGTCCGCGTGCTTTGTCTATGGTGACATCCTTTATTCCGTAGAAATGTTCCAGGGATCCGAAAGCCGCGAGGATTATTTCCCCGTTTTTGAGGAAGTGATCGGAACAGCCGCCGTCATGGCAGGCAAATGGGAAACAACTCAGCCGGAGACCGGACCTGTCGAGCCGGAACCGGCCCCTTCCGAGCCGGATTACGGGCGGGAAGCTCCCGATCCGGGGGAACCAATGCCTGAACCGGGGGCACCGGAGCCGGCAGTAACTGAACCGATACAGCCCGATCCGACACCAGTCGCAAAAGACCCTGTATTCCCAACGGGGGATCTCGGTGATTTCACCTATGCGATCAATGGCCACCCATACCAGTTCCCGACCGACATGAGCGCATTCATCACAGGGGATCTGGATATAGACAATACACTGGTGCTGTCATCGGAGCGGAGCGGAGGCGCGCTTGCAAATACCCTGTACTTTGCTCTTGCCCATATGCCCAGCCTTGAACTCATCGGCGTCAGTAATCTCACGGGTAAAAACGCGCCTATGACGGCAGGGCTCCTGACCGCATTGGTAGATACACAGGCTTCTGCTGTCGATCTGGAGCTGCCGCGAGGCATCTGTGTCGGCAGCGCGGAATCCTCTATCGTTGACGCTTTCCCGGAATTTGCCGACATGGCCATGGACGGCGTGGCAGATTTCCGCGGCAATGAACTGATCTTCGCCTGCAATGTTCGGGACGACGGCTGCAATGGCTATGTGCTCATCCGAAACGATGCCTACTGCAGCGCCTTATCCATCATTTGCGAAGAAGGTGTGATCCGGGAGATCAACTTCCAAAGCCTCGGCGAAAATGCAGCTGTATTATTTGAATAAAAATGGAGGATGAGAACATGGGTATCCAAAGGCTCTCAAGGCGCCTGTTGGCGCTGACACTGGCTGCGCTGCTTATCACGGGCGTTTTTGCGGCTGCAGGAACTGTACGTGCGGATTCAGCCCTCGTACTGACCTTAGCCGCAGACATCACCGAGAAGCAGAAGCAGGACATACTGGAATTCTTCGGTATCGATGAGTCCGATGCGACAGTCATCACCGTGACCAATGCGGATGAGCGAAGGCTGCTTCTCGGCCAGTATACTGAGGCGCAGATCGGCACCAAGACCATCAGCTGTGCACTGGTAAACCCAACGGCCTCCGGCGGTATCCAGGTGAAGACTGCCAACATGAACCTGGTCACAAGCGGCCGAATCGCTTCACTGCTCTCTACATCCGGCATAACGAACTGTGAAGTTATCGCAGCTGCTCCTTACATGGTCTCCGGAACCGGCGCACTGACAGGCGTTATGATGGGTTACGAACAGGCCATGAGCATCACACTCGACCCTGTGAAGCAGCAGATGGCCATTGAGGAATCCACCACAGTGAGCAAGATCGGAAAGACCATCGGTCAGGAAGAAGCTACGCTTGTAGTCAACGACATCAAGATCCGCATCGTACGCGATAACGCAAGGGAAGAAGAAGAGATCAAGGAAGCTGTTGATGTCACCGTTGACCAGATAGAAGGACAGCTCTCCCAACTGGCCAAGGGACTCGGCAAAGCCGCTCCCAAACGCCTGGCAAAGAACGACCGTGAGGTTCTGTATGACTATGGCCGAAAGATCAGCACCATGGACTACGATTACGACAGCATGAAGGTGACGCTGCAGCGCGTGACCGTCAATGCCGCGCGTGCGATCGGCATTACAGACCCGATCATGGAGACCTTTGAGGACCTGAGTGCGCAGGATGTGCTGCCTCCCAACAGCATACTGCGTGCGACAAACGATGAGAGTATGGGTGAAAATGCCAATATCACCACGACGGACGATACGGCGCTTGAAGAAACCCCGGTACAGGAGGAAGGCCCAACACTTGAGGATGCTTCTGCCACGGCAGAACTGGACGGCCGCCTGTACGCCCTGTTCGACATGCCGATGAGCTGGAGCGACGCACGTGCCTTCTGCCTTAGTTTAGGCGGAGATCTGGCGAGCATCGGTACCCCGGCGGAGCAGCAGGCAATCGCGGGACTCGCCGCCAAGTCCACTAAGGCCTACAGTTGGCTTGGCGCTAAATATGAGACCGATCCCGGCACCTGGACCTGGTGCGACGGGAATCCGTTCTCCTATACCAACTGGGATGACGGACAGCCGGACGCGCAGAACGGCAAGTACTTCATGTACACAGCGAACCGCGAGATCAGTTCCTACGCGGACAACCTGATCCACACCATCACGGTGGAATACACCAATGCCCGGGCGATCTGCCACTACCGCACGCGGGATCTGACCGCACATGCGGGAATGTGGTACGCTGCCGGTGAGAACGGAAACGCATCCATCCCCGTGGTATCTTTTGCCTTCATCTGCGAAATCGAAAAGTAGTACGGTAAAGCAGCAGAAAATACATGAGAGGCCCGCGTTTTTGCGCGGGCCTGTTCTTTTCATATGAAACCGGGAATCTCCCGGAAATGTGCATCTGGTCTTACTTCAGTGTCCCGAAGGCCTCAATGGCTTCCTCAACCGTCATGTTGCCGTTGCTCACCTGCCAGCCGGCCTTGCGGACCTGGGTATCAGGCGTATCCGTAAGTCCAAGTTCAGACTGGTTGATGATGCGTCCGGAATCCATCTGTCCAAAGGCTGCATAAACGCCGTCCAGCGACATATCCACGCAGGGCGTTACCATGCGCTTGGCCTTGGCCATCCGGTTCAGCTCCTCAGTCGAAACGAGGAAGCGCATGAATTCGTTTGCCATAGCAAGATTCGCGCTGTTCTTATTCACGGCGAAGCCAATGGATACGATATTGAGGAAATACCCTCCCTGATCCGTAGAAGGGACCGGGTGGAAGCTGTAGCGGAAGGGATGGGCTGTAAAGGCTTCGGATTTGCTCTCCCGCTTTCCGGTACCGGAAACGGTATTGCCGGAAGCCATCATCATGGGCACGTCTCCCTCGAAGAAACGCAGTATGACTGCCTCATAATTGTTTTTGATCTCATTGCAGCTTTCCAGATCCACATATCCCCTCTTCATGAAATCATCCGCAAGCTCCAGTGTACTGCGCATATACTCTGCTGCGTCGGGTGTCATGGCGTTCATCTTCTCAAGAGCTTCCCCATTCCCCATCACCTGTGCGCAGAAATAGGGGTAGAACATCGGGAACAGCATGTCGCTGCCGTTGTTGTAGGCCATGACAGGGCTTGCGTATCCCGCCTTCTGCAGCGCTTCGCAAGCAGAGAGAAGCTCCTGATAAGTCTTGGGAACGGTGATCTTTTCTTTCTCAAAGATATCTTCGTTTACCAGCATGCCGTAGGTTGTGGTATAGATCGGCACGGTTGGCACGTTGCCCGCGGCGTCCTTATACACAAGGCTTTCTCGTATGCAGCCGAGATTGATGCCGAGCTTGGGATCGGCCAGGTTTTCAGCGGCTTCGTACTCCGCATCGGTCCACGAAGGATATGTGAAGAAGATATCGGGTGCTTCGCTGCTGCCGAGCGCAGTGGAAATGATGTTCTTGTAGTCGTCAAGGTAAACGTAGTTCATCTCCACGTTGGGATAGAATTCAGAGAATCGGTTGAACTCCGCTTCCAGGGCTTCAAAGTTCTCATAATGGCCCACCACATTGAGCGTACATTCCGTCTTGGTATCGAGCTTTGCCGAAAAACCTGCGGCCGGAGGCGTTTGCCTGTTCCTGAACACCGCAAAGTACAGTACGGCCGCCAGGGCCAGCAGGATCACCGCCGCCAGCGCGATCAGTTTCCATTTCATGCCAAGTTTCTTCATGCTTTCGTCTCCTCCTTGATCCTTCTGATCTCCTTAAGAACCAGTTTCATATCGATCGGCTTGGCAATGTGGCCGTTCATCCCGGCTGCCAGGCATTCCGCGACGTTTTCAGAGAAAGCGTCTGCCGTCATCGCGATGATGGGGATATGGGACGCCCAGGGATCATCCAGGGATCGAATGGCCTTGGTAGCCTCTATGCCGTTCATGACAGGCATCTGGATATCCATAAAGACCAGGTTGAACTCGCCCTGTCGGGCGCCTGCCATGCGCTCTACCGCAAGCTGCCCGTTTTCCGCCCGCTCGGTTTCCACTCCATGCATCTTAAGAAGCATGGAGATGATCTCCCAGTTGATATCGTTATCCTCTGCCACCAGGATGCGCATGCCGGCAATATCGGCATCGTCATCCTCCTGCTCGGCGGGCTGGCTGATGTTGCCCAGCAGTTCGTTCAACTTATGATAGAGTGTGGACCGGAACAGAGGCTTGCTGATAAAGCCGTTGACACCGGCTTTATTGGCATCATCCTCCAGGTCGGACCAGTCGTAGGCGGAGATCATCAGTATGGGCATGTCGTCCCCGATCTTGGCGCGGATCTGACGTGCCGCCTCGATCCCGTCCATATCGGGCATTTTGCAATCCAGTATCACAACCTGGTACTTTTTTGAGCGGTCGGTCAGCATACGCACCGCTTCCGCGCCATTTGAGGCGGTATCCGCTTCCACGCCGATGGAACGGAGCGTATCCCTGGCCGTCTCAAGCAGGATCTCATCGTCGTCCGCAAGCAGAACGCGTGTAGGCGGCAGTGTCATATCTTCCGGCAGCCTGTCAGCCAGCGGGATATCCAGTTTCACGGTAAAAGTTGTCCCCCTGCCTGCCTCGCTCTGACAGTCTATACTGCCGTGCATCAGGTCGATCATCTGCTTGGTAATGGCAAGGCCCAGGCCGGTACCCTGTATGGTGTTTACCCGGCTGTCTGTCTGCCTGGAGAACGGCTGATACATGCGAGCCATGAACTCCGGCGTCATGCCCATTCCCGTATCGGCTACCGTATAGGTGAGCAGAACAGACTTCTCCGTTTCTCCCGGTTCCTCCTGTATATCCACGTTCACCTGACCGCCCGGCTCGGTATACTTGATGGCATTGGACAGAAGGTTGATAAAGATCTGGTTGATACGGAGCTGGTCCGCGTACAGGTATTCCTGCGTGATATGATGGATGTGGAAATTGAAATCGATATTCTTCTCTTTCACCATGGGTTGAGAGATATTCACCAGGTTCTCGGCGCATTCAACGATAGAGAAAGTGACCGGGCTTAAATTGATCTTTCCGCTTTCCACCTTCGTTATATCAAGAATATCATTGATGAGTGTAAGCAGATGGTTGCCGGCAAGATTGATCTTACGAAGGCTTTCCTGCACCATCGCGGGGTCGTTTATATTCTTGCCCGCTATCGCTGTCAAGCCGATAATTGCGTTCATCGGCGTACGGATATCATGGGACATGGTGGAAAGGAAATCAGTCTTGGCCTGGTTCGCCTGGTCAGCCGCAGCTGCGGCGGCCTTCATCTGGCGGTTCAGGTGGATCATGGTGATAAGATCGAACGCCAGCAGCAGCAGGAGACCAGCGGTCACGATTCCGACGAGCGTCCAGTTCGTCACCACCTGGCTGAGTTCCTTCATGGGGATCAGCGATACGATGATCCAGTCATCGGTAGAATTGACACGCGTATGGGCGATCAGACAGCGCTGCTCCATGGAATTGTCCATTTCCAGCGTTCCGGGCTGCCCAGAAACGCTTTTTTTCAGGTCTTCCAGTATGGCGGGGCTGATCGCGTTGTAAGACTGATAAAACTCAAAAAAGTTGGAGTTTTTAAACGAATGTCCTTTGATGATATAATTGCCTGCAGCATCTATAAGTGAAATTTCGGCATTTTTGTATTCATCCGTCGGGAAAACCCATTTTTGCTCAAAGGAGGATACCGGTATGATGCGCAGCAGTGCAGCCGATCGGAGCTGATCGTTCTGGGGATCCCTTACCGTTATGGGACAGCAGAACGCGATGGACTGTATCGCATTGATGGGATTGGTATAAGCGCGCGTCACGTTGACCGTTTCGTCTGCATTGTAAAACTCTTCAAAACTGCCGCCGAAGAGGCTGATATTGCTGTAGGAAACGGTATAATCCCTGGGATCGGATGGCCTGGCCTGCGTGGATAAACCGGAAAGGACCCGGTCCTCCGTAAAAAGGATATGGGCCATCACGTCCGAGTTGTTCACACAATCCCGCACAAACGCGATCGCTTCTTCCGAATCCATGTCGTTGGCGTTTATATAACCGGCCCAACTGCTGCAGACCTGCTGTTCACCCACAAGATAGTTGGTGGTCACGTTTTCCATGGCCACCGTCATGTTTTTATACGCCTCCGTCTTGGACGCGATCATTTTTTGCTGTTCGCTGCGGACATAGATCGCAACAAAGATCAGGATCGCAAGAATGATCAACAGGTTTACCAGGATCATCAGGTTCTTCTTCATTCCGTCACACCTTTGGTAAATGAGATATGCATAATCATCCAATAATATTAAACCACATGATCGACGATTTAGCAATATAAAACGATATGATCGGAGTCAAAAGCATCATTTCATTCGAATATGCACCGGAATGCCCTTTTCTGTGCCTTTCTGACAATGTGTTTTCATGTATCCGCCTGTCTCACACAGTTCATGGATATTCCGCTTCCCGTGCTTTATTTCGTTTCACCCTCGGGAAGCCGGAATCGCAGCAGCGCTATGGACCGGGGCGGCATATCCACCCTGGTTTTGTTTCCTTCCCGCGCCAAAACCGGAGAAGAGACCTCCATATGAGAACCGGGCAGCAGATCTGAGGCTGAAAGGAGTCTGGTCTCGATCGGTTCCAAAGGAAGATCCAGGCAGAAGTTTATACCGTTTTCGTAATCGGCGTTGACGAGCGTGACAGAAAGCGTTCCACCGGAGACGGAGGCAGCCGCTTCATACCCTTCTGCGCCTTCGACACGGCACAGCGCCGCTCCTTTATGCACCTTCAAGAGAGAAAACACCTGTCCGTTTGCCGCATACTCCGAGCCATCCGGGAAGATATCGATGGCTCCTTCTCCCACAGGCTGGAAGTAGCAGGCGATAGGCATATCGACTTTAGCGGAATTTTTCAGGAGCATGTGCAGCATACATGCGGTATAGATGCCCTGCATGGCGTTGGAGCTGCGGAACCATTCCGCCCATAGATTCCATTCATCATAGGAGATGTGAATATTATCCGGCATTACGGCCCGCTGTGCCAGCAATTCCTTCTCGTTCTCGAAGGCACTGGAAACAACCGCTTCATAGGTCTTGCGGATGCCTTCCGGGCCCGTAAAATCATATCGAACGGGATTATAGGTATGATAAGAAAGATACTCCGAAACCGGCGCAAGCACTTTTGCCGATCCTTCGATCCATTCCTTCGGATGTCTGTGGGCGGTAAATGGGCCTGAATTGCATATCCTGAGCTCCGGCGAAACCGCCAGCATTGCCTCAGCCGCCGGCCTGCAAAGCGAAGCATATCTTTCCGGCGTCATAGGGCCTTCCATATGACCGTGACCCATCTCATTGCCCAGCGACCAGTATCGCACGGAATACGGCTCCATATGTCCGCGCTTAGCCCGCAGGCTGCCGTATCTGCTGTCAGAGGAGCCGTTGCAGTATTCCACCCAGGCGGCACACTCCTCCGGCGTATCCCAGGCAAGGTTCACCGTAATGAACGGCTCCGCACCGATCTCACGGCACAGAGCAATGAAGTCATCCGTATCGATCTGGTGCATGTCATAACCGTGAGTATACGGCTGCGTTTCATCCTCCATATATGCCTGGAGAGGCGCACGCTCATCAACCGGGAGGAACATATCCTGCCAGCGGTATTCACCGGCAAAATTGCCGCCCGGCCAGCGCAGCATTCCTATACCCATATCTTTCATGAGAGACACGACGTCTGACCGCATGCCATGGAAATGATCCTCCGGGAGCAAGGATACGGCACCGAAGATCACCTCAGCCTGTTCGCGGAAAGTGAATATGATCTGTCCTGCCCGGTCACTGCCTGCGGCAGTTAAAACAGTCTCATGCCGCTTCCACCCTGTACCGTCCAGCGGTAAAGCGCTCAGGGCAAGGGTCTGACCACTGCCGTCCAAGAGAGCGATATCAAGTGTGACAGGGCGGTCACACCTGGCAACTACCGCTGCGATATATCGCTTGCCTTCCTGCAGGCAGATCCCTCGCTGACCTATGCCGGCCGGTTGGCCGGCAATGGGATTCTGTACCGTTTGAGCATCGCGTTCGTTTCGCCGCCACATCCCGTTTTCCTTATAGTGCCTCACATACGGATCCGTATCGTTGCAAAAGAATGCCTTTTCCCCCACCGCGTACCATTCCGCCGAAACACCTTTCCTGGCCTGAGGCCTTCCCGCAAATTTGCGGTTGCGCAGCATCTCGGCAGAAAGGCCGCCGCTGACACAGGCTCTTGTATGCTCAAGATTGTGTCCGAAGATATAGGGAGAAGAAGCGCTTCTTCCTGAAAGATCGATGTAGAGATGCCTTATCACAGGATCCATAGTTTCGCTCCTTTCGCTTCTTACACCATGCAGGCACAAAGTCAGGAAAAAGCAGGGAGAAACCATCTTTCTCCCCGCTCAGTCAATGATTCAGACCGCATAAGATGTGCGTTGTATGATCTGATCCTGATAACCCTTATCCAGTTGGACGAAATGCCCGCTCCAGCCCCAGACCCTTACGAT